>JACPPT010000037.1 GCA_016190815.1 Chloroflexota bacterium | reverse complement strand
GTGCCAGGCGGTCATGAAGACCAGGGGGATAGCTGCTGCCTCCTCGAAGGACATCCCATCGGGGATCTTATGAGCATTCTCCTCCGGCGCCTTGGCGTATTCAGCATAGCCACCATCCAAGTCCACTCCCAGCGCCTTCCTTTGGGAGCATAGGTTGTCCTCGCCCGAAAGGCAGTACTCGCACTTGCGGCAGGTCACATTCGGGTTGAAGATGACCCTGTCACCGGGCTTGAGTCTCGTCACATTGCGACCAACCTGCACAACCTCTCCAGCAATATCGCAGCCCAGAATTCGGGGGAACTTCACCTTAACACCCCGCAGGCCTGCCCTGGCAAAGACATCAAGGTGATTCAGGGCCGTCCCCCCAACCCTCACCATGACCTCGTTCTCCTCAATGGTGGGATCGGGCAGTTCGTCATAGATAAGCTTGTCCACGCCGCCTTGCTCGAGTATGAATACTGCCTTCATCGCTCCCTCTCAATAAGAGAATTCGTTTGTGAAAAGGTCTCCCACACTGGTTTCCTTCTCTATTAAACCACACTTCAGCATGAAGCGCTGAAAGACCGCCCACTTTTCATGGGACTGTCCTTGAAAGCTGGCGAAAAGGGGAATAGTTGCATCGAAGGCCCTTCTGTTGAGCTCGTTTCGCAAAGTTGGGTTGGCTGAGAAGAAGACCTCCAGGGCCTCTTCAGGATTTTCCAAAGTGAACCCTATTCCCAGGGCCATTCCCTTGACCACTCCTCTTGCCATCTCGGGATCCGTCTTCAGTACGTCTTCGTTGGCTACGACTATGAGCTGGTAGAAATCCGGGACGCCGTTTTCTGCAAGCTCGAAAATGCCCACATCCGCTCCGGCCAGCTCGGCCTCAATCTTTTCGTAGTTCTTGAAGGCCCCCATAACGGCATCTGCTTGCCCTGTGAGCAGGGCCTGGGTGAAGTTGAAGCCCACATCCACAAACTCGTAATCAGACCGCTTCAGGCTGGCGTGCTCAGCCAAGGCGTTGAACATCGCCTGGTCGAAGGGAGCCACTGCAAATCCTATGCGCTTGCCCTTCAGGTCCCCGGGGCTTTTTATTCCTGAGCTGCGGAGAAACATTACGGTGTCCAGGGTATGGTCAATGAGAAGTCCCATGGAGACAACCGCCTGTCCCTGTGAGCGGGTCAAGATAACACTGGGCTGGTAGTTCAATGCAAAGTCTACCTTGCGCGCAGCAGCCAGTTTCATGGGGTCATCCGGGTCGGACGGCACAAGAATAGACACATCAACACCGTTTTCCTGGAAGAAGCCCTTCTTCAGAGCCACGTATAAAGGCACGTGATCTGGATTGGGAAACCACTCCAGCAAGAAGGTCGCTTTCTCCACGCTGGGGTTCTCCTTTCTCAGGGAGGCTAATAAGCTATTTATTGGGAGGGCACGAACTCACTGGTAAAGGCGTCATCCGTGTTCAGGTCCTTCTTGACAAACCCATTTTGCTTCATCCATTCGGCATAGGACCGCCACCTCTCTGCGGTTTGCCAGCCAAACGTCGGGATATTATCGGACCAGAGAGGCGACAGAAGCTCTATTCCCTTCTCCTCCAGTTTCCTGTCGGTCTCTGGATTGGCCTTTATCAGAACATCCAAGGCCTTCTTGTGATCGCTCATGGCATCCTTGTAGCCCTTGACCGTTGCCCGCATGAAGCGCTTAACAATATCCGGGTTTTTCTTAATCATGTCATCGCTGCTCACCAGCAGCAGCTCATAGAAATCTGGCACACCCCACTCCTCCACCTTCATTATGTTCACTGGATAGCCCTGCTGCTCCGCCAGTATGGACTCGTGCACCCAGTATGCGCCAATAATGGCGTCGACCTTCTTCCCGATGAGGGCTTCCACAAGGTTAAACCCTACGTTGACCAACTCTATCTTATTAATGCTTGAGCCATCGGCCTGCATCATGCTCGTGAGATAGGCCTCATTGCTGGGAATACCTGGGTAGCCCACCTTCTTGCCCTCAAGCTGCTTGGGCCTGACGATGTTCGATTCTTTGAGGGTCATTACCGAGTTCAACGGGTGCTGGACAAGGGCAGCGATGGACTTGACGGGAAGGCCCTCTGAGCGCGCTTGAAGAACATCGGTGTGATAGCTTATACCAAAGTTGTCCTTTCCAGCTCCCACCAGCTTCAAAACGTCCTCCGGATTGGCTGGAACGTAGATGTTCACGTCCAAACCCTCATCCTTGTAGTATCCATTCTCCTGGGCAAGAAAGAGGCCCGTATGATTCGACCAGGGATACCAGTCCAGGGCCACGCTTACCTTGGTGAGTGGCTTGGGCCGACAACCGGAGAGAAGCACAAGCATAAGAACCAATGCCGCCAACAGCCAAAGGGCTTTTCTGGATACCATTTCTATTCCTCCTTAAGATTCTCTGGCCATAGCCTTCTGCCTTTTTTCGGTGTGGTACCAGGGCAAAATATATCTTTCGGAAATAGCCACCGCAGCAAAGAGCAGAACCCCCATGACAGATAGGATGAATATAGCTGCAAATACCCTGGCCGTGAGGAACTGGGATGCCGAGCGCACCATAAAGTAGCCCAGGCCAGCGCTGGCCCCAACCCACTCGCCGATGACCGCTCCAATCACGCTGACCGCTATAGCGATTTTCGTCCCTGAGAAAAGAAAGGGGAGGGAGGCTGGTATCTGCACCTTGGTGAAAAGCTGCCAGCGAACTGCCCCTAAAGTGCGCATCATGTTCAGCATCTCAGGCTCCACAGACCTGAGGCCGTCAACCATATTCACCACTATGGGGAAAAAGCAGATAAGGGCCACCACGATCACCTTGGGCACAAGGCCATAACCAAACCATATGAGCAAGAGGGGTGCAATGGCTATGATAGGTATGGTCTGAGAGGCGATGACAAAGGGATACATTCCTCTCTCAACGACCTTGGAGTAAGCAATGGCCAGTGCCAGGCCGATGCCCACTATTAGAGATACTGCAAAGCCCAGGGCCACCTCCTGAAAGGTAACCCAGGTGTGTTTGAGGAGGAGCTCCCAGGAGGAGGCCATAGCCGAGCCTATGTCTGTGGGCGTTGGAAGCAGCCACCTGGGAACCCTGGTAGCCCTGGCCACCACTTCCCAGAGGATAAGGGCCGTCAGGATTATCCCCGCAGGCGGCAACCAATCCCTTGCCATAGCCAGGGGTCTGGTCTGACCCAAGCTAACGTCAATTCGAGAGTTCGTTGGAGGGGGTCTATTCACGTCCATTTCCTGCCACCGTGCTCTGAGGCGCGAGCCACCCACAGGGATTCTTCATCCAGCGCCCGAATCCTCTCCTCCTTGATTGCCTCCAGAAGCTCCCCTTTCAACTCGACGAAGGCCGCAGAGGTGACCATATCGTAGGTGCGAGGTCTGGGCAACCTAATATCCTTGACCAGCTTGACTCTGCCTGGGCGCGCCGTTAGCACATAGACTCGATTGGAGAGAAGCACGGCTTCATCCACGTCATGAGTGATGAAGAGGATAGTCTTTCTCAGGACATCCCAGATGCGAAGGAGCCATTCCTGCATACTGGTCCGCGTCAGGGCATCCAGAGCGCCAAAGGGCTCGTCCAGAAGCATGACCTTTTTATCGGCCAGCACAGTCCTGAGGAGGGCTGCCCGCTGTTTCATACCCCCGGACAGGGATGCCGGGTAGCTCGTTTCAAAACCCCTGAGGCCGAACTCCTCCAGAAGCCTCAGGGCCTCTTTACGGGCGATGGACTTTCTCACCCCCTGAATCTCCAACCCCAGGATAGCGTTGTCCAGAATCGTCCTCCAGGGCAAAAGGAGGTCTTTCTGGGGCATATAGCCAACAGATCCCAGGCGGTGAGGCATCTCCTGCCCATCGACGAGTATGGTGCCCTCGGTAGGCTCCTCCAGTCCCGAGATTATGTTAAAAAGGGTGCTCTTGCCACAGCCGCTGGGGCCGATAATACTGACAAAGTCTCCATCTCCGACACAAAGGTCTATCTTTTCCAAGACATGAAGAGGCCTGCCGTTCATAGAGAAGTGCTTGCTTACCCCCTTTAGCTCTATCTTTGGGGGAGAACTGTATTGTACTTGAGGCCTTTCCATAATCTCCTCAGGTCTCATAAAACAGATCGCCCACCAGCTTAGGTGGGCGATTTTGCTCTCATTCCCTTCGCTGGTATTACCCAGATCAGGTTCAGGGGTCGATGACATCGATAAGGTCATCCTCTCAGCCTGGCTCTCCAAGCTCCCCTTATTGAATTCTATCCTTGATGGAGGAAAGTTTAGCCCATGTAGCTTTCAAAGTCAAGAAAGTGTAAAATATTGACACTTGCGGTCATAAATACTACAATTTGCCATTATCATTAAAAATATTCTGCGTTATAGTAGAAAGAAAGGAAGCGGTGGAAAATATGAGAGGGTGCATAAATATATGGTGAAAATTCGACTGCGAAGGGTGGGAGCAAAAGACAACCCCAGCTACAGGCTGGTGGTGGCTGATTCACGAGCGCCTAGAAACGGCGCCTTTATAGAGAACATCGGGCACTACAACCCCCAGACCGACCCTCCATCCATTACGGTGAATGAGGAAAGGGCTATTTACTGGCTGCGGAAGGGCGCCCAACCCTCAGAAACTGCAGCCAAGTTGCTGGGGAGGCTAAGCGTTCTGGAGAGGTCGAAAAAAGAATGAAAGACCTGATCGAGTACATCGCCAAATACCTTGCAGACTCACCGGATGCGGTGAAGGTAACAGAGATAAACGAGACCGATAGGGTCGTCCTTAAGCTGGAAGTCGCACCAGAGGACAAGGGCAAGATTATAGGAAGGGAAGGGCGAGTTGCCCAGGCGATGCGAACCCTCCTCAGAGTGGCTGCGGTGAAAAAGGGCACCCGAGCCAACCTGGAAATAATCTAGCCCAGACTTTAAGAACTGTCCAAGCTACAGGAGGGCCTCGTTACCCCATAACAGTCTTTTCATAGGAGCACAAGGTTAAATTGCAGCAGCTCCAGAATGAACACAAGGCTGTTTTCGAGAGATTGCTTGCCCTGGAGAACGAGGTTGGCAATTTAATGCTGGGACAGGTGCTCGAAGGGACCAATGCCCTGTTGACGATGCCCGTCTTCATTGAAAACGCCATCCTGCCCCATTTCAAAATAGAGGAACAGACCATTTTCCCCATATTGGCCAATGGCACGCCGCAGGAAATGGAGCTTGTGAAAGGACTGCTAGCAGAACATATTGTATTGCGAGACCTCTTCTACAGCTATCTCATGGAGGTTAGAAAAGGAGTGGTCACAGAAGAGCTCCTCACTCTGAGCAAACATGTATGCTACCAGCTTACCACTCATGCCAAAAAAGAGGACGCCCTTCTGATCCCCTTACTCCGAAAGTGGCTGAACCTCGGGAGCGGAGGCCCTTCCCCTGAGCACGCACCACCTATAGTCTTCTCAGAAGAAGAGCCAAACAGCCAGAGTTCATGACTGGATATGTGTTGTTTCTGTGCAAGGTAAAGATATCCTTTTTTGCTTTGACAACCCCCAGCGCCCGATGCTAGAATCAACCTGGAATCTCCGGGGGTGTAAGAAATGTCAGGTCACTCCAAGTGGGCACAGATCAAGCGGCAGAAGGGCGTGGCGGACGCCCGCCGGGGTCAGCTATTCACAAAGCTCATTCGTGAGATAACCGTGGCAGCCCGCTACGGCGCTGACCCCGAGTCCAATACCCGTCTGCGCCTTGCAATGCAAAGAGCCCGAGAGAGCAATATGCCCATGGAGAACATGAACAAGGCTATAAAAAGAGGGGCGGGGGGCGAAGAGGGCTCCACCCTTGCGGAAATGACCTACGAAGGCTATGGGCCCGGCGGGGTTGCCATTCTCCTCCAGGCCCTCACCGACAATCGCAACCGCACAGTATCCGATGTTCGTAACACCTTCGTCCGAGGGGGAGGCAACCTGGGAGCAAGCGGTTGCGTATCGTGGCTGTTCGAGCCCAAGGGCGTCATCTCCATCGAGGTCGATAGCGCCAGCACAGAGGACCTGGCCCTCCAGGCCATCGATGCAGGGGCCGAGGATGTGAAAATAGAAGGCAAGAATGTGGAGGTCTATACCAGGCCAGAGGACCTGGAGACGGTGAGAAAAGCCCTGGAAGGGAAGGCATCCATTTTAGCTGCTGAGGTCTCCATGATGCCGAAGACTACCCAGATGCTGGATGAGAAAAACGCAACACAGCTCCTGAAGCTTTTGGACAAACTCGAGGAGCTGGACGATGTGCAAAAGGTGTACACCAACGCCGATTTTCCCAGCGAGGTGCTGGAGCAATATCAAATGGAGGGCTGAGAACTCTATGGCAAGCAACTGCCATAGGCCGTGCCCTTCCCTGGAATGTAGAGCGTCTTCCTTGTGATTCCTGGCTGCTGTTAAGAAAACCTGCTCCCAACGGACGAGTGATAAAACTAATTCGAATACATATTATGGAAGAAACGAAGATACTGGGCATAGACCCGGGCACACTTAGGATGGGCTACGGCATAGTGGCGAGCTCTGACGAGCAGCTCAAGATGGTGGATTACGGCGTCTTAACCCCGTCCCCCAAGGAGCCAATGGCCAAGCGCCTCCACTTCCTCTATAAAGGGCTTGTATACCTCATCTCAAGACATAAGCCCACAGAGGTAGCCATTGAGGAGCCTTTCTTGGCCAGAAACGTGCGCTCCGCCATGGCGGTGGGCGAGGCCAAAGCTGTAGCCATACTGGCTGCCTCAAACAAGAAAGTACCAGCTTTTCTATACACACCCAGGCGGGTAAAAAGGATGGTGGCAGGCTACGGAGCGTCAAGCAAAGGACAGGTGCAAGAGATGGTGAGGATCCAGCTAGGGCTTGCAGAAACCCCGGAGCCAGCCGATGCCTCAGATGCCCTGGCAGTGGCCCTGTGCCACTTAAGGGAGAGAAGAATGGCGAGGCTTCTAGCAGATGTTGGGGAAAGCACAGGATGATTGCTTCTATACAAGGTATATTGGAGTCCGGGGCAAGCCCAGATACAACAGGCGTGGTGGTGAACGTGGGAGGCGTAAGCCTGCTAGTGCACGTGCCTGCCTCCACCATGGAATCGCTGGGAGGCATAGGCGGCAGGGTTCGCCTTTACACGTACCTCTACTTCAAGGAGGATAACCTTGCCCTATACGGCTTTTCCTCCCCTGAGGAGAGAGAGCTATTTCAAATGCTTATAGGTGTGGAACGGGTCGGGCCCAGGGGGGCCCTGTCCATGCTCTCCGCCATGAGAGCGGAGTCCCTGGCCAAGGCCATCGCCTCCGAGGACGTGGAACGTCTCACTCAGGTTCCCGGGGTGGGGAAAAAGCTGGCCGCCCGCCTGATTCTTGAGCTTAAAGGGAAGCTGGAGAAGCGATGGGGTGCAGCCCTCCCCCAACCCCAGGAGGACTCAGACGTCCTTTCTGCCCTCATCTCCCTTGGCTACTCCCCTGCCGAGGCCCGCACTGCCCTCTCGAATCTGGCACCATCACCTAACCTCCCCCTAGAGGAGCGGATCAGACTCGCTCTTCAGCACCTTGGCAGCAGGTCGTAGTG
>JACPPT010000011.1 GCA_016190815.1 Chloroflexota bacterium | reverse complement strand
TGTTTTTAAAAATAGCATATCTGCCGTCAGGAGTCCAGCGTTGTTACGCAACTCTAACCTTTGATCACCCCTATGGGTCTTGTTCTGGCCACCTTCCGGGAGATGCCAACCTTGTGCGCAACCTCCACAACCTCGGCCACATCCTTATACGCTTCAGAGGCCTCCTCAGCCAGACCCGCCCGGCTCACAGCCCTTACTACAATCCCCCTGGCAGCTAACCGCTCCGCTATGTCAACTCCCTTGAGTATTCGCTTGGCGGCCGCGCGGCTTTCCATCCTTCCCGCGCCGTGGCAGGTGGAGCCAAAGGTCTCATCCACGGCACGCTGCGTCCCTACAGCTATAAAAGAGTATCTACCCATATCCCCAGGAATGAGGACAGGCTGGCCCATCGAACGATATGCCTCTGGAATTTCAGGATGACCCTTAGGAAAAGCCCGGGTAGCGCCCTTGCGATGTACACACAGTGCAAGCCTCTTGCCATTTACCTCGTACTCCTCTATCTTGGCGATATTGTGGGCCACGTCATACACCTGCCTCATCTCCATCTCATGCCAGCTTTTACCAAAGACCCTGCTGAAGGACTCCCTCACCCAGTGGGCAATACACTGGCGGTTGGCCCAGGCAAAGTTCGCAGCAGCGTTCATAGCCGTCAGATAGGCCTTGCCCTCTGGAGAATTCACAGGGGCACAGGCAAGCTGCCTGTCTGGCAAGCGAATGCCGTATCTCTTGACGGCGGCATCCATAACTTTAAGATAGTCCTCACAGACCTGGTGACCAAGCCCTCGGGAGCCGCAGTGGACCCAGACCACAACCTGCCCCACTTCATTGAGTCCAAAAGCAGCCGCCACATTCGGGTCATATATCTCATCCACCACCGCCACCTCAAGGAAGTGGTTCCCCGACCCCAGGGTTCCTAGCTGAGGAGCGCCCCTCTTTTTCGCACGCTCGCTTACTCCGTCGGCATCTGCCCCACCCAAACAGCCTCCAGCCTCGGTTACCTCCAGGTCTTCTCTCTCGCCAAAGCCGTGCGCCACAGCCCAGCGAGCCCCATTTACGAGCACATCGTCTATCTCCCTGTCCCTGAGCCTGATCTTTCCGGATGAGCCTACCCCCGAGGGTATGTTGACGAAGAGGTCCGAGACCAGCCCTTCCAGCTTTGGCCTGACATCCTCCTCGCTCAAATCAGTGCGGAGAAGCCTCACGCCGCAGTCTATGTCGAAACCGACCCCTCCTGGTGAGATTACACCATCCTTAACCCGTGTGGCCGCCACGCCACCTATTGGAAAACCGTATCCCCAGTGAATATCGGGCATGGCCATAGAGGCTCCCACGATCCCCGGCAGACATGCCACGTTAGCTACCTGCTCCAGAGACTGCTCACCCTTTATGGTCTTCATCATCGTCTCATCAGCATAAACAATGCCGTGGACCAGCATCCCCTCCTTGTAATCCGCAGGTATCTCCCAGCGATAGTCATCTATTTTTTTGAGTCTCCCCCCCCAGCTATTAGGCATCTTCCCATCACCCCTTAAATATCAAAGAGAACTTTAACCTGACAGTATGATCCCTTTTCCACCCTCAGCATATGATACGTTGCCGCCTTCACCCCTGTCTTCAGTATGTGGCGTGAAGGGTCCACCCGCTCCCCGAAGCACTCTGCCTTGAGGCCTTTCTCCCCCAGCTCCAGAATGTTGCATCGTTTGAAGAGCAAATTCTCCACGTCGAAAAGGTATATCAGGGAGTTCAACCACTCCACAAGAAGCATCTCCTCGTCCACCTGTCCTGGAACCTCCACCTCCTTTCTCTCCCTCTCTTCAACGCTATCCAGGTCCACTATGATGCTGAAGAGGCCCCGGGCAGCATTAGCAAAGGCCTCTTTGAGGGTGGTGCCTCGGGCCAGTATGCCCACATCGGCAGTGTGTTCGATTACCTCGAAATCTGCCTTTGCCAAGACAAAATACCTCTCGTTGCGTTCCATAACCATTATTAAATTATACAGTAGTTTTTATTAGCTGTAGTCACCTATCTGT
>JACPPT010000036.1 GCA_016190815.1 Chloroflexota bacterium | reverse complement strand
GGACACGAAAGGTAAGGGCGGTCGCGACGAACAAAAACCAGAAGATCAAAAGCCGGTGCGCATCACTGGACGGGCCGTTCTCATCAACAGCGTCCAGTTGACTGTAGATGGTCAGGTCATTGAGATCACCAGGGATACGGTTATTGATGGGACCTTGGTGATGGGTCTCCGGGTGGAGGTGGAAGGCATAGAGCAGCCCGATGGAAGGGTCGTTGCATCCTTAATCAAGGTCCTGAAACCAGTGCAAACACCTACGCCGGTGCCAACAACCACACCTACACCTGTTCCCACTCCTCAGGACGACTCAACGCCCAGCACCATCACGGTAGAAGGGTTGTTAACGCGAATAGAGGGGGCCCGCTGGCAGGTTGGAGGACATGTAGTAATCATCACGCCACAGACCTCTATAGTGGGTATCCCTGTCGTGGGAGTACTGCTAGAAGTTGAGGGAGTTCAAAGGGGCGATGGCGCTATTCTGGCCGTTACGGTCAGCATAGAGTGACCATAAAGTGGCTTAACCTCTGATACGTTCCCTTTTGACACGGTTCTACAAAATGAAAAGGCCTTGCTTTGAGAGGCTTTCCAATGGTGGGGCACCCCACTCTCCTATTCTTGAGCGTTTCCTCCTGTAAAAAGACTCCCTGGTTATTTTAGCCCGCTCTGCTGGAACTTTTTGCCCTGTCGAGCGTTTCATAAATAGTGAGGGTGAAGTCGTGTTCGGCCCTCTGTCTAATAACATCGCAGGAGGCAGCCATGTATTCGCAAGTTGGCATATTGAACCGTCCATCTCTGGCATGGACAGGTAAGGCCTTGCTCATAGGCCTTATTCTGCTGGCGCTGGAAGCATGTGTCCCGGGAACTACCCCTACATCCGGGGCTAACCTAACTCCAACACCATCGCCAGCGTTGTCATCTAACAAAGATCTGGCCGGCCCTCCTCAGGATAAGACTGGCCCCGAGGTCACGCCTGAGCCAGGGTCTGGCACTCCAGGTGGCCAGGCCGGCACTCAGGAGGGCGAGCCTCATGAAGTCCGTCCCATTATCGAACAGACCTACCAGTGGGCGGGTGTTGTAGAGGTCAATACACTGGAGGGTCGACACCTGGAGTTAAAGCGAGAGTGCGATAGCTGGGTGCTGCTGGTGCTACCGATTCGGTCCGACGACGTGGCACGCAAGTTGGAGCAGAACGTGGGCAACAGGGTTGTTGTCTGGGGCAAGGTCTCTACTAATCCCTCTATTTATATGCGTCAGGCTATTGCCGTCCAGTCAGTCTTTGGCCCCAATGACCCCATGCCCATGCTGGATATACCCGAATACCCCTGCGCATCGGAGCCGGTGTCTTTTAGCGTTACCCTTATCAGCGAGGATGTGGCTGTCCAGGGGGAGCTGGTATGGGAAGGGGGCAAGCCCTATCTTTCCACGCCTGCAGGGAGAATTGCCCTTACCATTGCTTCCCAGAGGAGGATAACCCCTGGGGAGACCATTCCCCAGGAGGAGACGACCGCCCTGCCGTCATCACCCATGGACGTAGTAGCTGTGGGACAATGGAGGCTAGAGGCCAGTGGGCTTACCTTGTCAGCCCGCATCGTCCGCCCCTGGCCGGTCAGTTTGGTGACCAGAGATGGCTGTGGCGGCAGCGTGTCCTTGGATAAGCTTCAGCGCGGAGAGTTGGTTGCTATGGGCACCTTGGTGACCGACGCAGGTTCGACCATGCTGAAGACGGCCGGGGGCCCCATCCAGCTTTCCTTTGCGGTTTCTTCCCTAACTCCAACGCTCTCTTCTCCTCCCGTGGGTGGAGAAGCTGTGGTGATTGGCCAGTGGAAGCTCACGGGTGGCCAGTTGCGTCTGATGGTGCGTTGGTTGGAGTACCTAAACTGGCCCTGCCAGCCGCCCCCGACGCCCACCCCCAAGCCCAACTTGCTCCCAGGAGAGATAGCCGCCGTAGGCAATCTGGTTTGGGAAGGGGGCCAGCCTTATCTGGATACGCCATCGGGTCGTATCGTTCTGCTCGTTCCTGTCGATGTCACCCTGCCGGCCCAGGAGCCCTCCACCTCAGCAGACCCGGATGTCAGGCCCACGCCCGTGGGCCTACAGGTGCTCGCTGTTGGCAAGTGGTCCCTCATGAGCGGGCAACTGGTGATTGCTGTGCGCTATCTGCGTCATTGGCTTGCACCAGGGTTCCTGGAGCCAACTGCGGTGATACCGGAGCCGACGGGAGGTCAGGGTGCCATCTATGGTCGAGTCAGCATCGGGCCGCTCTGTCCCGTGGAGCCTTGCCCAAGTCCTCAGCCAGACGTGTACTCGTCTAGGAAGCTTATTTTGCAGCCCGAGGTGGGTCAGCCCACTCACGTAAAGCTAAACCCTGACGGCAGCTTTAAGGCCACGGTGGACATTGGTGTCTACACTGTCAGTCTGACCAACTGCTCATTCCTGGGGTGCAAAAACGCCTTGCCCAAGAAAGTTGACATCGCGTCGAATCAAGCAACTCTACTGGAGATTGACATAGACACAGGCATCCGGTAGGGGACTCTCCTCTTATACTAGCCCTACAAAGTGGGCCTTTTTGTGCTTGAGCACCTGACACACCCATTTCTGGAGCGTTTTACATGTATGAATGAGGTGATTTCCAAGTTAGTTCAAGACCTTTGCCGGAGAGAATACGAAAGGAGGGTAACAATGTCTATGAACTCTATGAAGATGCCTCTTATGGCGGTTACGATCGGTGTTCTTGCGCTTTTCCTTGCTGTAGCCACGGTTGCCTGTGGGCGACCTGCAGCTACATCTACACCCAAGCCAACGGTGACGCCAACGCTGGAACCCACTGCCACCCCTGTGCCTGCTCAATTCTTCTTGGAAATTCTTTCTCCCGTCAATGAAAGCGTGGTCCAAACAGCATCAATGGAAGTGAAAGGTCGGACTGTGCCGGATGCCGTGGTATCGGTAAATGGCCGCAGCGTGGACGTGAATGCCAGCGGGGATTTCTCTGTGGCGCTGACGCTGGAGGATGGCCCAAACCCCATTGAGGTGATCGCCAGTGACTTTCAAGGACACCAGGAGTCAAGGGTCATTACTGTCATATACATCAGTCAATGACCTGACACTCTTTGCTCTAGGGCGTTTTAACAAGTGAAATGGCTGTAACAGCCAAAACTCTGGAAAGAAAAAGAGACACGGTTGAAAGGAGGACAACAATGATCAGGGGTATGCTCAAAGCCACAAAAGTCATAAGTATTCTGATGTCTGTAGTTCTGGCCCTGTCCATGGTTGGAGTAGCCTTTGCTGATCCGCACGCACAAGAAGGCAAGGCCAAGCATGGGCTTTTCGGGACAGTGACTGCCAAAGGAGAGAGTTCGTTCACGGTGCAGACCTCTCAGGGGTCTACCGTTGAGCTGGCTGTCACCGGGGACACCAAGTTCCGGGTACCAGGCGAAGCCGAAGCTACTTTTGATAGCATCAAGATAGGCAGCAGAATCGCCGCCCAAACCGAAGGTGAAGCCAACCAGCAGACTGCTCTTAAGGTAATGTTGGTGCCGGGCGAGCCACAGCGCGAGCATCGAGTGCTGACGGTAATAGAGATTTCTGGAAAGACCGTCATAGCTGAGGATGCACAGGGCAACAGGATAGAGGTAGAACTGGAGCACGAACCATCTGCCGATGTAAAAGGGCAGCTTGTGACCTTTATTGGTACCAAGAGCCGGCAGTCTGACCGCTTCAAGGCGAACGTAGAGGTGAAGATAGAGCAGGTGGTGAAGCGGCTTGAAACTCATGCCAAGGAGAAGGAAGCGGAGATAAAGGTTGAGGTGGATGCCAGGGCTAAGGCCCACAAAGAGCGAGAGCAGCTCGCCGACCTCAAGGCTCGCCTGGAGGCTAACATGCAGCGGCATCTAGACCTCTTCGCCGAGGTCATTGCCAAGGCGCCGGAGCAGGCGAAGGCTTCTCTCACCGCTGCTTTGGAGATGACCTTAAAGGGGCACAAGATGGCTCTAGAGGCCCTGGGTGAGTCTTCGGCGAATGCAGAGGCGAAGTTGGGGCTGAGGACTGCCACAGGCACTGTGGAAAGTGTAGACGCCTCGGCCAACCAGATAATTATAATTTCCCGTGGTGACACCGAGCTTACCCTGAAGACTGATGCAGACACCAAGGTCTTAATAGGAGAGAACGCTGGCGCTCTGGCCGACATATCCGCAGGCGCACAGGTTAAGGTTCGCTTCAACAGCGATACCATGGTGGCTACCGAAATCATGGTAAAGAGTGAGGCCGAGGTGAAAGCAACAATTCAGAGCGTGGATGCTGCCAAAGGCGAGCTTATACTGAAGCTGGACAGCGGTGCTACCCTGACTCTTAAACTTACGCCTACTACTGAGATTAAGGTTAACGATAAAAAGGTAGCTGCCACAGACCTGAAGGCCAACCTCAGAGTGGAGGTCGAGTACAATCTCACTACGCTTGAGGCCCTGGAGGTGGAGGCTAAGACCATGGCCGAAGTGAAAGGTGTGGTCAAGAGCGTGGACGCTGCTTCCGGTACAGTGACTATTACCACCGAAAGCGGTGCTGAGGTAAGTGTGAAGGTAACAGACGCCACCCGTGTGATACTTAGGGGGTTGCTTATGGGCGTGCTGGGGATCAGCGCAGGGATGGAGGTAGAAGCCAAGTACGATCTCTCTACAGGCATCGCTTCTGAACTGAAGGCCAAGGCTGAGGGCGAAAAGAAAGAGGCCGAAGAGAAAGAGGCCAGGGAAAAAGCCACTGGCGCCATCGTCAGCATCAATATGACATCAGGCGAGGTCACCATCAACCTGGATATGGGTGGCACCCTCACGCTGAAGACCGATGCCAGCACCAGGATCGACATGGACGGCGCACGTCTGAGCCTTGTGGACCTCGAGGAAGGGACACGCGTCAGGGTAGAATTCAACTCTGAGACCAAGATGGCCTCCAGGATCCAGGTCAGGGGTGAGTCGTCTGGTCCTGGTTCTGGCCCACTAAGGCTGGAGGCTGAGGTTCATGGCAGGATACATTCAGTGGATAGCTCAAATGGTAAGGTCGTTCTTGAGCTCCGCGATGGCTCCCTTAAAGAGTTGAGCTTGGATGCCAACAGCCTTATTCGGATAAACGGCCGGTCTGCCTCGGCCAGCGACTTGAAGGCTGGCATGGAAGTCGAGGCGCGGTATCTAATCAATAGCAACATTGCTTTACGGCTCAACGCTGCATCATCTGGTGGAACGGAATCGAATAGCAGCAGCTCTGGCCAAAATCACTCCCGGGCAAATGAGAAATCGGCTGAAATCCGCATTGAGGTGAGTGTTCCTTAGCTAAGGTCTGAGGCTCCCACCGCACATGGAATGAGGCATTCTGGCCAGGTATGGGTACAACTCTATACCTGGCCAGAAATATTTTCAGAGTAATGCCCTGCTACCCTCAGACGAGCGGGTGGGTGCATTAGGCGACAGCACTACGTGTCGCTTAAGGGAAGAAGGCAAGCTCGTCTGAAAAGAGATAATTGGTGCTTTCAGGGATTATATGGGCAAGCTAGCTACCACTATTGTCCCTTTTCCAAGCTCCGAGCTGACAGATACTGTTCCGTTCAGCAACCTCGCCCGCTCATACATGCCCAGGATCCCCAGCTTCCCCTCAGCGGCCAGGTCCGCTACATTAACTGGAGCATGGAAGCCTTTCCCATTGTCCCGTATGGTGAGTCTTACCCTTTCTTGGCCATGCTCCAAGACTATATCTACCAGAGTGGCTTCTGCATGTCTCCTTACATTGCTCAGAGCTTCCTGAGCGATGCGGAACAGGAGGAGTTGTGCTTCGGGGCGAAGTGGCTTTTGAGGGCCGGCCACCTTGACCCTCACCTTCAGTCCGGTGTGCTTCTCCAGGTCGTCCGCCAGCCATTCCAGAGCGGCTACCAGCCCGAGGTCATCAAGGATGCGAGGTCGCAGATCTTGAGTGAGGTGGCGGAGGTTGTTCAGCGTCTTGACCACCACTACCCTTACTCCTTCAAGGTATGTCCTTGTTTCACCGGGTAGATTGCTGTGAGGATCGGATGTTAGGCCGTCTAAGCGCTGGGAGATGAGGAGCAGGGACTGCGCGGTCTCATCATGGAGCTCTCGGGCTATCCTCTTGCGCTCTTCCTCTTGGACAATAAGAATCTGTCGGATGTAGTAGTTCAGTGTATCGCGCATCCGCCTGCGTTCTGTAACGTCTGTGGCTATGTGCTGGAAGCCGCTGGGCTGTCCGTTTTCGGAGATGAGTCTATTGGTCAGGGAGACTATGATTTCGGCGCCATCTCTTCTGACCATACGGACCTCAAGGGGCATGATCATCGAGTCGCCCTGAAGGAGTTTTTGGTCAAGTTCGGTAATAATATTCAAGACGTTGGGAGGAAACAACCTGCTTACATTCATACCAATCAGGTCTGGTAGAGAGTATCCTGTCAGGTTGGCCCAGGCATTGTTGGCTGCCGTGATCACACCATCGAGGCCATGTACGAAAATGGCTACAGTGGCGTTCTCAAACAGGTCCTGGTATTTCTCCTTGGCTGCCAGAATCTCCTGGTACAGGCGAGCGTTTGTTATGGCTATACCTACCTCACTCCCTATAGCGGCCAGCAGTTCCACGTCCTCTGTGGAAAAGCGGCGACTGCTTCTCACGGCCACGCATAGGGTTCCTATTGTTGAGCCTTTGGAACGCAGCGGAACAATGAGCTGGGACTGGATGCCTTCCTGTCTCACTTGTTGAACGGAGAGTCGGGAGTCCTCCGAGGTGTTCTCGACTATCATGGGTTCCCCTGATAGGGCGACTCGGCCGTTGAAACCCTCCCCTACGGAGAGGTTGGCCATTGCTTGAACAAAGTCTTGGGATACTCCTTTGTGATCTGCCAACTCAAGTTTCTGTCCGGTTTTATCCTTTAAAAGTATGAGCGCTACAGGCACCTCCATCATCTCGACTACCTTGTCAAGGATTCGGTGGAAGATGCGAGGCAGTTCTAGGTCCTGGGACACCAGACTCCCTACTTCGTTTATTGCGGCTAGACGTCTCTCATGCTTGGTGATTATTTCAATGTGGGATGCCAACTCCTGACGAGCCGTCTCGAATTTTGCCAGGGCTTCCTGTCTGCGCTCCTTTTCCTTTTTCTGTCCGCTAAACCATATGACTACAAGGCTTGATACAAAAACAATGCTGGATATCTCTAGCAGTTCATTGACGGGGCTAGCAGAGATGAAGAAAACACGAGGCAACATTATGAGCGTGGCAACTGACAGGGTGATGAACCCGCCGAGCGGACCAAAGACGAATCCTCCGTAAATCACAGGCACCATAAAGAGAACTCGATCCATGGAATGCTCGACGTTGCCAAAGGGGCTGTTCCTGGAGTAGAAGACTAGGGAGCTGGTATAGTGTAAAATTCCCCCCACTGCTAGCATGGCTACGATGAGCCAGAGGTGGATGTTACCTATGTACCAAGTTCGTAGCCACGCCCTAGCGTCGGCCGGCGGCTTTTGAATTGTTTGAATTGGCAGTTTCCAGCCCACGGTTTGGGAGCCTCCACCTGCGATTTCCTTCCTGACCCCCCATTTTCTTTTCCGCAGCTCAGTGGGCAGATGCTTTGCTGGAAGGGCTAGTTCCTGGGGCTATGGTGTCCATTTTCACCCAGCCCTTTCGCAGGGCCTGAAGAACCGCTTCCGTTCGCGATCCCACCCCCATTCTGTTGAAGATATTGACCAAGTGAGCCTTCACCGTAGGCACACTAATGCCTAGCTCCATAGCTATTTCTTTGTTGCCCATGCCTCTGGCCGCGAGTTTCAGGATCTCGAGTTCTCGCTCTGTAAGGGGCGCTTCAGCCTTTGGCAGGGGCGCTTGCGTCTGGGAATGAAGGGCCATTGAAAGGAGTCGAGCAGTGGCTGCGGGGTGCAGTACAGACTCCCCGGAGTGCACCGTCCGAATAGCCTCGATAATCTCACGGCTGGTGGCATTCTTGAGGAGATACCCTGCCGCCCCGGCCTCCAGAAGCCCCACCACATACCTTTCATCGTCGTAGGCCGTTAGCGGCAAGACGGCTGTGCTGGGGATCACCTTCTTTATACCCCTGGTGGCTTCGATGCCACTCAGACGGGGCATGACGATATCCATAAGGACTACATCGGGGGAAGACTCCTCTGCCAGCCGAACTGCCTCCTCCCCATCCCCAGCCATGTCCACCACTTCCAGATCAGGTTCCTTCTCGAGGATTTGCCGCATGCCTTCCCTTAGCACAGGATGGTCATCGGCGATGAGAACCCTGATCTTTTCCATGGCTTTTTCCGCCCTCTCCGCACCCTCTGCCTGGCTCTTATCATATGACTTTGCGAAAAAAATTGCAAGCTCCCGTGGCATGTAAGCTTCATCCATTCTTCCTCTGACAGCGGTAGATGGAGAGCAAGGGGGTAGGATAGTTTCCTGTGTTGAGAAACCATGGTCAAGCCTTGATTTCTTGACGAATCTAGAGTATATAGAGGTTACCCAGAAGTGGGAAGTTTTTGAAGAGGAGGAATTTCCATGAGGAAACGCATCGACGAGGATTTTGTCCAAATGGAGGTCTATGCAATCTATAAGGCTATTTCGGAGCTCTTTGGTGAAAAAGGGTGGCAGGTCATCTGGAGGTCAGGGGAGATCGTGTTCGATGACCTGGAAAAGAAGCTCAAGTTTCCCGATAAGGACCCCCTTTCGGTTATGAAAGTGCTCGCCGACTATCTTGCCGATGTAGGATACGTATCAAAGATCGAGTTCAGAATGGTAGGAGATAACGTTCTGGAATTCGACATATATGGGCCTTCCTTTATTCGCCCGTCAGTGCTGAGGCTCAAGGCGGAAAAGGGCGTTTTGCCCCACTGGTCAACCGTTATTACGGTCGCAGCCCTCAAAAAGATTTGCGGCGTGAAGGCTGAAACGGATGCCACTGCGCCGCAGCTATTCAAGGATTTCGGGCGAGAGAGGTGGGTTCTGTCCAAGATAAAATAGAGAGCACTTGGCTGCTATGAACAGGGGGCTCTTATTTACTTCGCGGATGCGGCTTTTCTGCCCCCCACCTCAAACCAGTCGTAGGTTCGCTTGATGACCTTTACAGTTATACTGGTCTCAGTCTGACGCACGCCTGGGATGGAAGCTATTTTCTTGGTTACTGTTTCGTATATGTCGTCTACTGAGCGGAGCAGGACGACACACGTTATGTCGGACCGCCCGGTCGTTATTCCGACATAGCGAACCTCTGGAATCTTGGCGATACGCTCACTAATGGCGTCTAGCTTGGCGATTTCTGCGTGAATAGACACGATGGCTTCGGATGTGTACCCCAGCGCCCGAGGCTCGGTAAGCGCAGTGATGCGCAAAACGCCGCTCTCCCTGAGCTTTCTCAGTCTCTTGCGTATGGTAGATTCAGATACGCCAATTACTCGTGCCAACTCCCGGTTGCTTCTTCGGCCGTCGACGCGCAAAAGCTCTATTATCCTTGTGTTCAGTTTGTCTAGACCTGAGTTCAGTCTTGCTGGGCTCATAATTCCTCCCTAAAATCCGCAAATTCGTTTCATATTATATTAACAAAAATCCGCAAAACGGTCAACTTGCGGAGGGGAGGAATTTTTATTGCTTGTGGTTCTGATAAAGCGCCCGGTGGAAGTAGCCTTTGGCACCATATATGGCCCCCATGGGGTTGTGTGCTAGCGCCCTGTCCTTCGTAACAAGGCAGGTTACCCAACCCTCTAGATGTTTTATGGACAGGGAATCGTGGCCTACACACTGCCCTAGCAATATGTTCAGTTCAGTCCCACTTCTGTTGAGAAGGATAGCCTGGACAATGGGGTTGCACATGGGTTCTCTAGTACCCGGATGGACTTTCTCTGAATCAAGAATCCCTATGTCTTCCTTGGGCACACCGCCGGTCTTACAGGCTGCCGAAAAGACCTGGTATCCGTTGGCTTCCAGTATCTCTGTCAAAGTCCTCGCCTCGTGGCGAAGCCCTACGCAAAATATCAGCCCTATGTTTTTGACTTTCATCCTTTCTGCAAGTTTCATAGTCTCACCCAGTCTGGTCAAGCGGCCTCCGCTTTCCTCTCTTACCTGTGCTGCTGCTAAAGCTACCTTGTGAATTCCCGGATCCCTGAAGGATTCCTGCGGGATGACCAGTTCATCGCTTGCAGGCATTACAGACTTTCCATGGGTTTTTCCCTCCCTGTATGGGGCTTCGGAAAGGTCATCTTCTGCGCTGTAGATGGCAGCCACCGGATTATGTCCTAGAAGGTGGTCGCTGGCAACCAGGCATGTAACCGGTGCTTCGGAATGCTTAATAAAAAGGGAGTCGTGTCCCACGCACATGCCGAAGACTATGTTCAGGCCTGTCCTGTCTTTGTTTAGGGATATAGCCTGTCCAACCGGGTCACAGCCTATGGGTACCTCACCTTCTTTGGAGAGGTCCGAAAACACCTCGAACCCATTGGCCTCTAGAATGTTAGACAGCACCTTTGCCCCTCGAAGCATTCCATCGCAGAAGCCGATGCCAAGCCTCGTGACTCCTATCCTTCGAGAGAACTCCATCACCTCTTCCACTCTAGTCCAGCGGCAGTAGCCTGTGCTCTCCACCAGCGCTGCTGCCCGGGACATTTTGAGGGTGTCTGGGCTGGCATAAAAGTTTAGGGTGTCCGGGTAGTCATGTTGCATGGGGCAGTTATCGGGAATGTGGACGGTATCCCCAGTCCTACAGATATGAGTTTTGCACTTAGAACATTGGCTCATCTCGGCATCCTCTGAAGCGGTTACGTCTATTATACCATGCTCTTTGATTGTTGCATTGGTCACCCGAAGTTGGACCCATTCTATCCCAAAAGCAGCGATGGATATGTAGCATTGCAGAGCAGACCCTTCGCTTCGCTCAGGGTGACAATGATCTTTCCAGGGGGTGAGGTATCGGCACCGCCACACGAGTGCACCTAGAGGTCAGACCGAGAGAATCACCCATTGGGTGAAGCTAAGAGTATGCGAATCGCCGTTTTGGGGTTCTATTATGTATGTTGCGTCCTCTCTGTAGAAGCGCTAGAATCTAGGACAAGAAAAAAAGAATTTGTGGGGGAAAGAGAATATGAAGCTAAAGGGAAAGGTAGCTGTTGTAACAGGCGCAAGCCGAGGGATTGGGAAGGCTATAGCTTTAGCATATGCTCGTGAGGGGGCAAATGTGGTGGTAGCAGCCAGGACAGAAAGCGAGGAAGGCTCGCGTCTGCCTGGCACCATCCACAAGACAGCGGAGGAGATACGAGCTTTGGGAAGCCAGGCTCTACCTGTTAAATGTGACGTCACAAAAGAAGAAGACATAGAGGATATGGTGAAGAAAACCCTGGAGACTTTTGGCACTGTGGATATCCTGGTCAATAACGCCGGGGTAAACTATATCGCCTCTGTCGTAGACCTGCCCGCTAAGAGGTGGGATCTGGTTATGAGCGTCAACCTGAGGGGCCCATTCCTGTGCTCTAAGGCGGTTTTGCCCACGATGATAGCCAAGGGGAGTGGCTGCATAGTAAACATAAGTTCCCTTGCTGCGAGAAGGTCTGTTCCAACATGGTCGGCATACAGCGTCTCCAAAGCTGCTATAGAGCGTCTCACCAAGACTCTGGCTCTGGAAGTAGAGGAATATGGCATAGCTGTTTATGCCCTCGCTCCAGGCCAGGGGGTAATTACAGAGGGGTACTCCTTTGTGATGGCTGACATAGATAAGTCGGACTGGGTCACGCCTGAGTCCATGGCCAAGGCAGCGGTATACCTGGCAACGCTGGATAGCTTGACCCTCTCCGGTGAGGTTATGACGGATTACGAGTTCTTCGGGTGGAGGGACGCCGTGGAGCGTCTGAAGACACTTAAAAGCTAGGAGATAGCTGCACGTCTCTAAAGGAGGTAGAAGTGGGCGCTACGGAAAAGCTGGCTAAGTTCATAGCTGAAACAGGTTACAAGGACGTACCAGAGGAGGCGTTGAAGATAGCTAAAGACGCTTTTCTGGATTGCCTGGGCGCAGCTCTGGCGGGTGCGGTTGACCCCTCCGGGAAGCTCGTCGCCGAATACGTGAGGGAGATGGGGGGCAGGGGCGAGGCAGGGGTAATCGGGTATGGATTTAAGGCCCCGGCGGAACATGCTGCCCTGGCCATCGGCACCATGGCCCATGCCCTGGACTACGACGATGTCAGCCATGCGATGACGGGGCACCCCTCTGTAACCCTCCTGCCCGTTGTCCTTACTTTGGGGCAGGCACTGGAGGCCTCTGGGAAGGAGGTCCTTCTGGCTTACATCGTGGGATTTGAGGTGGAGGCAAAGATAGGTCTGGGCATCGGTAGAAGGCACTATGCATCGGGCTGGCACAACACAGCCACCCTGGGCACCATGGGGGCAACAGCGGCCGCATCAAAGATCATGGGCCTCTCTGTGGAAAGGACGAGGACTGCCCTGGGCATTGCTGCCTCCATTGCCAGCGGGCTCAGGCAGAACTTTGGCACCATGACCAAGCCTCTCCATGCTGGAAATGCGGCTAGAGGCGGCATATTCGCCGCGAGGCTGGCAGGAAAAGGACTTACCGCCGCCACAGACATCCTGGAAGGAGAAGCCGGCTTCTGCCAGGTCTTTGGTGGGTCAGGGGAATACAGCCTCTCCAAGATGACAGACAATCTGGGCAATCCCTGGGGCATTATCTCCCCTGGCGTTGTTCTCAAACCATATCCCTCGTGTCGCTTTTCCCACAGGGCAATAGATGGTGCCCTCGCCCTGAAAAAGAAATACCAGCTCAGGGCCGGGGACGTGTCGGAGATAGAATGCCTTATGAGCCCTATAGCGGCCAAGACCCTTATGTATCATCACCCTACCACGGGGCTGGAGGGGAAATTCAGCCTGGAGTACTGTGTATCCGTAGCTATTCTTGACGGCGAGGTGGGGTTGAAGCAGTTCGCCGATGAAAGGGTGCGCAGGACTGATGTGGCGGAGATGATGAGCAGGGTACGCTTCAAGAAGATGAACGAAGCGCCTAGTGGTGAAATGGGTGGCCATGCCATCGCCCCAGAGGTGGTGACCGTGAGACTCAAGAATGGCAAGGAATACTCCCATTCCGTAAAGCTGGCCAAGGGTGAGCCTAGTATCCCGTTAAGTCGTGAAGAACTTCTTGCCAAATACAGGGAGTGCGCCTCCTTTGTGCTTTCGCCCCAGGACACGGAGCGCTGCCTTGAGATGGTTTCGAGCCTGGAAACCGTCAAGAACATCTCAGCCCTTATGGAGTTGGTATCCTCACCCAGCCCCGCCAGATTGAGGAGATAGCGTGTTGGAGGGGATAATGAGGGGGCCTTTATCTGGAGCCAGGATACTTGACCTCTCCAGGGCCATCGCTGGGCCTTACGGAGCCATGATTCTGGGCGACCTGGGCGCTGATGTGATTAAGATAGAGCCCCCGACGGGGGACGTCAGCCGTGCTGTAGGAGAGGACATCGGGCATAAGGGTGAGAGCTATTACTATATGGCTTACAACCGCAGCAAGAAGAGCCTCGTCCTGGACCTCAAGACCCCGCTGGGTAAGGGCGCCTTCTATGACCTTGTCAGAATCTCGGACGTGGTCTGGGACAACTTCAAGCCGGGGGTCATGGAGCACCTGGGGGCAGACTACGAAACTCTAAGGAAGATGAATCCCCAGATAATTTCTTGCTCCATCACAGGGTTTGGGTCATCAGGCCCATACAGGGACAACCCCTCTTTCGATGTGGTGGCCCAGGCGATGAGTGGTGTCATGAGCATAACGGGGGAACCAGGGGGCGAGCCGGTGAGGTGTGGACCGCCCATTGGAGACCTTGCTGCATCCATGTTCGCGGCTCACGGCGTCACCGCGGCCCTCTACGCCAGAGAAAAGACGGGCAGAGGTCAAAAGGTAGATGTATCCCTTCTAGACTCCCAGCTCTCCCTTATGACCTATCATCTTTCCTACTACTTTTGCTCTGGAACCGTGCCCGGGCCTCTGGGCTCGGGGCACCTCTCCATCTTCCCGTATGGTGCGTACAAGACTAAGAAGGGGTATATTGTTATTGGCCCCTGCTGGCCTAGGATCGCTAGGGTGCTGGGCGTGGAGGAGATAATAGAGGACCCCAGGTTCAAGGAGCTAACGGAGAGATTGAGGCACAGAGAGGAGCTGGACGCTATTCTACAGGAGGCCTTTCTGAAGGAGGAGGCGCAGGACTGGCTGGAGATCCTTCGCGCCGAGGAGATTCCAGCCGGGCTCATAAACACTGTAGATAAAGCTGTGCAAGACCCGCAGGTGCTCCACAGGAATATGATACTGAATTTGAAGCATCCTCTGGGTGGGGAGGTCAGACTTGCGGGGAACCCCATAAAGACCTCAGACAACCCTGAGGAGTATTTACCCCCACCCACGCTAGGTCAGAACAACGGCGAGATACTGGGCGAGCTTTTGGGATACTCAAAAGCCAAAATCGCACAGCTCAGGAAGGAAGAGGAGGAGCACGCCGAGGAGTTGAATTCGAGCATTTTCAAGATAATGTAGAAAGACTGTTCAACAAGAGGGGTTTTAAGGGGAATAGCTCCCCTTGACAGTCCTTCCCAAGGAAGGATGGGGGATGGTTCAAAAGCGTATTAAATGGTTAAGGTAGAGGGCAGAAAGGTGGCAAAAGGGCAGAGAATACGAGTCCTCATGGCGAAGCCAGGCCTTGATGGGCACGACCGCGGCGCAAAGATAATGACCCTGGGCCTGAGGGACACCGGCTTTGAGGTTATCTACACGGGGATAAGGCAGACACCGGAGAAGATAGCTCGGGCGGCAATCCAGGAGGATGTGGACGTGGTTGGCTTGAGCTGTCTTTCTGGTGCGCATAATTACCTGTTCCCCAGGGTTGTCGAACTTCTTAAGGAAAATGATAGGGGAGATGTCCTGGTTATCGGTGGTGGCCTGATACCCCCTGAGGATGTGAAGCCTCTGAAGGCCAGGGGGATTAGCGCCATCTTCACTTACGGAGCGACTATAGGAGAGGTCAGTGATTACATTAAGAAGGAGCTAAGAACGAGGAGGACCCGGAGGGAGCAGTTGCACTCCGGGGCAAAAGGAGGCAGGGGTGTTTCGAAGAGAAAAGCTGGATGAGATAGAGAAGAGGAAGAAGGCCTGGGAGGAAACAACCCTCAAGCGTTCCCTGGAGCGGTTTGGTTTGGAGAAAAGCCCTACCAGTTTCTGCTCACCCCTTGACATAAAAGAACACGATTTCCTTGGCAGGGTTGGATTCCCCGGGGAGTATCCGTTTACCGCGGATGTCTATCCCACGCCTGGACCCGATACCGGTCCTGACTTTCTATCAGGCGGAACAGGCCTGGTCAGAGCTAGCAACTACACGGGGTTTGGCACACCAGAGGACACGAGGGATTTTTACCAGTATATGAAATCCCTTGGCCGACAGGGCCTTGCACCGGGCGTTGGCCCGAACCTGGCCTTCGACCTTCCAACCCAGTGTGGATATGACTCAGATGACCCGATCGCCAGGGGTGAGGTGGGCAAAACAGGGGTGGCTGTGGATACCCTCAGGGACTTCGAGGTCATATACGAGGCCTTCACGGGCAACAGCGAGTTGGACAGGATCGCTTCTAACTGGACCATAAACGCACCATGCAACGTCATCCTGTCAATGTACATGGCTCTAGCTGAGAAGAGAGGAGTCCCCATCGAGAAGCTGCGGGGCACGCCCCAGAACGATATTCTCAAGGAGTTCGCAGCAAGGGGTACGTACATATTCCCGCCCAGACCCTCAATAAGGATGGTCAGGGATAGCATCACGTTTTGCACCAGGCACCTCCCAAACATGAACACCATAAGTATATCTGGCTACCACATGAGGGAGGCTGGAGCGACCGGGGAGCAGGTGCTGGCCTTCACCTTTTCCGATGCTATGGCCTATGTTCAGTTGGGTATGGATGCGGGACTGGACGTGGACGCCTTTGTGCCCAGGTTTACCTTTCTTACTTTCAGCGGAAGCATGGAGATACTGAAGGAGATAGCCCTGCAAAGGGCGGCTAGGAGAATGTGGGCGAAGATAATGCGCGAGAGGTTCAGGGCCAAGAACCCCAGAAGCTGGATAATGCGAGCCGCCCAGCGGGCCACTGTGGGGGAGTACTCCAAAACGAGACATCGTCCTCTCAACAACCTGACTCGGGCTGTGCTGGAGGGTGTGGCATCCGCCCTTTCCGGCGGCACGGGATACACGGGATACCCCTATGACGAGCCTCTGGGGCTGGGCCACAGCCTTGAGGGCTGGCAGCTTAACATAGATGCCGCACGGATTATCAGGTATGAGGCCAGGCTATGCGACGTGGTTGACCCGCTTGCTGGCTCCTACTACATCGAGGCCCTCACGGACGAGATAGAGAACAAGGCCTGGGAGATCATAGATAAGATCGACGCCATGGGTGGGGCCGTGGCTGCAATAGAAAGCGGATACATTCAGAGAGAGATCGCCAGGAGCGCCTATCAGCACCAAAGGGAGGTGGAGAAGGGGGAGAGGGTCATAGTGGGAGTGAACAGGTTCGTTGGGGAGAACGAGCTCGATGTCACTACCACGAGGCTTGTGCCCCATCCCTATGACCCGGTGAAGCGAGATATGGCGGAGGAGCGTCAGCTTGCCAATCTAAAACTTGTGAAGGTAAGGCGGAACGGCAAAGCGGTGCTAAAGACCTTGAAAGAGTTAAGAGAGGCCGCCAGGAAAGAGGATGTCAATCTCATACCTTACATATTTGAGGCGGTAAAGGAATACGCCACCATCGGTGAGATCTGCAACGAGCTAAGGGGTGTTTTTGGCGAATACGAGCCTTTTGCCCTATGAATATTGCTGCCAGGCAAGCAAAAAAGAACCTGCCCTTCATTTGGGGCAGGCTCTTTACTTAGTCGTTTTCCGAGATAGGCCTATCTTCGGGCAGCGGTAGTTTTGCCTACACCCCAGGTGCTTGCCCAGAAGCCTTTGAGCCATCTGGTGATCCTGACCATAGGCACCTCTGTTAGCTGAACTAACAGCCCTACGAGAAAGATAAGCGAGGCTATCACCAGGAGCAGAATCCCCGTACCGGCGAAGACCATGCTCAGGCTAAGGCCTGCCCCTGTCAGTGCCAAAACCCCAGACCCCAGATAGAGCTTCTCGGGAGATGTCATCCTTTTCATCTCAGTTACCTCCTTTCATTGAGTAGGTTCAACTTTCCAGTTTTATCTAGTTGGGACGGAAGCCAGTTCGCCTTCCAGAGCCTTTTCCTCAGCGGGAACCCACTGGATTCTATAGGTTGCCACTAGCCCCATGATTCCCGGCAGGGCAAAGGCGAATGGTGCCAGGAACGGCGGGCTTCCCATCCATGTCATTATCGAGAAAAGGCTCTCCAGGGTTATGGGCCTGGCAGTGATGTGGAAGTAGGTTCCACTTAGAGCCATCACTATAGAAGCCAGCATGGTCAGGTTGAATATTCGCACCATCATCGGTTTGAGCCAGAACCCCGTTACCAGGGCAATGACCAATGCTATGGGCGAGAAGAACACGGGGATCAGAGCCGGCGTCCAGTGCAGAGTTAGGACATGGGCGTAGTGCCCCAGGTAGACCTCCACAAAGAAGGCTATATAGGACAGAGCGGTGAAGAATACAAGAAGTTTACGCCCTATGATCGAACCGCCAACCCACATCGGCTGTGGCTCCACTTCCGTAGCAGCCCTTGCCTCCACCGGTCGAGCGCACTTTGTGCATTCGTAGGAGGAGACTCCGGGCAGGACTTCGCTTGTCTTCTGGCAGTGCGGACAGCGAAGACGCCTGTAGGGGAGTAGCTCCGGGAAGACCGCAGCGGCCCCCCAGCCCAGGATGCCCACCGCCACACCCATGGCGATGAAGATAACCCCGCCAACCAGGAAGATGATGCTGAGGCTTAGGGCCACTCCTACTCCGATAAGGGCGGCCACAGCCCACGCGGTCCACTCACGGATCCGCTTTCTGGCCTCTTCCTTAGTCCTGAAGAACCTCTCCACGTTTTTCCTCCTTCGTTATCGCCAAACCAGCTATCTGATTCACCTCGGCGACTTTCTTCTTTTTTCTTCCACTTACAGAGTAACTTCAGGAGGCGCTGTGGAGAATGACACGCAGCTACTATTGTGGGGAATAGCACGTACTAATTTGCCCTGTGATTAAGGGGAAGAAGAATGGCCACCGGTAACTATTTTTGAAGAGTTGATGCTACTATGATGCTAGCAGAGGAAAGTGAAAATCCTTCAGAGGGATCAATGAGACAATACTGGTGCTTAGTTCTCAAGAGTGTTCTCATCCCCATTAGCTGCCCTTGGGGGTAACCAACTATCTCAAATGATGATGCAAGCTAGTTCGAATGTGTTTTTTCATAGCCCATTTTTGGTGGGAACCTAATGATCTTGCGCGAAAACTGCCCAGCCTGAAAATAATACCGGTGTGGCTCCTTAGCCTCTGGTGTGGGGAGCAATTCTAGAACCGACTGCCAAGTAAATCCATTCTTGTCTTCATAGGTTGCCTTAAGATATGCGGGTTGAGCTTTGTCTAGGTCTTCGTTCGCATTAAGAACACAAACGTAGCTTTCTTGAGACTTGCTTCTGGGTGGTAAGCTAACATTCTTTGGTCCAACCTCCTTGAATTTGTAGGCACTGTGTACAGCATCGAAAGCAACTCTAAAAGCATAGCCAGGGCCGTCATTGGAGTAACAGAAATGTTGCCGTATTGGAAAGAAATTACCATCTGTTCTATGTGCATAGAGCCTAAGGATAACATTGGGATCAGAAGATAACGGTTGTCGCAAGCGCATGAAGTCTTCCTTTTGATTGGTTTTTCCTACTCGCTTGTACGCTTGTAACCCGTTTGTATCAGCGGGATGGTTTGGGAGGACGTCCTTGTCAGAGTAGAGATACACTCCAACTAGCGGTGGAATGTCTCTCGGAGATTCTACAATCAATATCATCTTACTGTCGAAATCAAACGATACTGTAGACACAGCTAGTGAAGGATACGTATGCTCCTTAATGTAATTGGCCAATTTCTCAACGGTGTTATTTCCAACACTTACACCGACTGGCTTGCCATCGTTGTCTACACCAAAAAGCACCTTTCCCCCGTGTGCATTGGCAAAGGCTACCATTGCTTGGACGGCCTTCTCTTGTTCCGCAAGGGAAGTTTTGAACTCTATTGTTTGGCCCTCTTTTTCTTGTAGTATCTTCTCCAATTCTTTCTTTTCCATCGTCGTCTTACCATTTCTTTTTGAGGTTTGTCTCCGATTGGGCTTACTGGCCAGACATCCCGCGTTTAAGTTTAGCCTACGTGCAGCGCATGGTTTAGTTGTCTTCAGCCTTCTTTTTCTACGAGCCCTTTTCTGATAGCATATTTGAGGAGCTCCATCCTGTTGTGCAGGCCCAGCTTCTCCATCAGGTTGGCCCTGTGGTTATGGACTGTGTTTATGGAGATGGAGAGCTTTTCCGCTATCTCCTTGTTGCTGTGTCCAGCAGCTATGAGGTGGAGTATCTCTTTCTCTCTGTCCGTCAGGCTTTCGTAGGGGTCCAGTTTCTCCCCTGCTTTTGCTCTCTCCACATAGTCGGCTACGAGCATCTGGGACACCGAGGGATGAAGGTAGGACAGGCCTCGACTGACCGTTCTCACGGCGGCGATGACCTCTGTGTCCAGCGCCGACTTGGGAACATAGCCTGACCCGCCCGCCTGTAAGGCCTGAAAGAAATACTCCTCGCTCTGGTGCATGGTCAGGAACAGGATGTTTATCTGGGGGCGTTCCTTTTTTATTCTTCTGGCGGCCTCAAGGCCGCTCAGGCCAGGCATCGATATGTCCATAAGGATGACATCCGGGGTAAGCTGCTCTGCCTTCCGGATGGCTTCCAGGCCGTCCCTTGCTTCGCCCACCACTTCGATGTCTCCCTCTGCCTCAAGAAGCATACGCAGCCCTGAGCGCACTACCGCGTGGTCGTCAGCCAGTAGAACCTTTATTTCAGACATTCTCTTGCCTTCCTAATCAGTGAGTATCAGTCTAGATGACTTTGATGGTCTTTTCAAGCCTCTATGCTCATCCTTGATCCGTGAGTCCAGACCCAGAGGGAACACCTGATGGGTGTCCCCCGGATTCGCGGATTTTCTTCCCCCTCTCTTGGAAGGAGAGGGGGACCCAGGGGGTGAGGTCTTCACCGCGCAAGGAGTGAGAATCTTCGTGAGAGAATCCACAGATTATGGTTCATCGTTCACCGCAGAATAGTTTGGGGATACCCTCATGCCCAAGCAGAAGGGCAACGCTCTCCTAACTTCCCAATTACTGAAAAGCCCCTGCTTAGCTTGGTGATTCGCCTGCCCCTGGATGAGTCCTTTCAGGGCTTGCGCCGGCCGCAACCTCCGGGGCCACGGGCACCTCGACAAAAATGGTGGTGCCCTTCCCAGGGGCTGACTCCACCCTGAAGCTGCCTCCCAGAAGCTCCACTCTTTCGTTTATGCCGAAGAGGCCCAGGCTTCTCTTGGTGCTCTGCTGGAGGGTTTTCTCCACATCAAACCCGCGGCCGTTGTCGAACACCTTCACCTTTATGCGACCATCTTCCACTGCCAGCTTAATCCAGGCCTGGGTAGCCTGGGAGTGTTTCGCAACGTTAGTTAAGCCCTCTTGAATCACCCTGAAGAGGGCGATCTCCATCTCTGATGGGAGTCTTTCCTTTATGCCAGAAACCTCGAAATCTATGGGGATGTTGACCCTTTTGGAATAGTCTCTTACATATGCTCGAAGGGCTGGGACAAGGCCAAGCTCATCCAGAGCGCTGGGCCGCAGGTCCAGGGCAAGGTTGCGCACCTCGTTCATGGTCTCGACGGTGAGGGTGCGCAGCCCCTCCAGTTCCTCCTGTAGCTTTGGAGAGTCGCAGGCTCTCTCAGCTCTGGTAAGGCCGAACTGGAGGGCTGTCAAAGCCTGTCCCGCCTGATCGTGCAGCTCCCTGGCCACACGCTGGCGCTCATCCTCCTGTGCCTTGACTACTCTCGTCAGTCTCTCTCTTAGAAGAGCTATGTGCTCCTCACGCATCTTGAGGGCTTGCTCCGTGAGGCGGGTGTTCTCAGCCTGGCTTTCCTTGATGGACTCCATCATGGCGTTGAATGACTTGGCCAGGTCTGCGAACTCGTCCTCCTCATAGACCTTGACTGGCTGTGAGAAATCGCCCCTGGCAACTCTTCGGGTGCCGGCGAGAAGCGCTCCCAGGCTGGTGGAGATGGAGTGAGAGATATACCATTCCAGACCCAGGGCTATGACTGTTACAACCAGAAATGCGAAGATGAGGAGGTACTTGGTTCTGTTAGCGCCTGCCGTCGCGGACTCGCTTAGAGTCATTGCGCCCACGTACTCCTCGTGACGGAGGCTGTGTATTAAGCCACTGACCTGGTCGAACTCTCTCTGGGAGGAAGTGAAAAGGTTTGCTGCCTCCCCTAAAAGCCCTCCCTTTTCTAGAGCGAGCATCTGGCTGTGAATGTTACGATAGATGGAGTAGCTATCCATAAAGTCCTTGTACCTTTGCTCTTGTTCGGTACCCTTAATGGCCTCTCCGTACTGCCTGGAGGTGCTATCAATGCTGGCAGTGGTGTCATCCATCGCCTTGCGAAGTCTTTCCTTCTCCTGACTGTTCGTGCTCAGGAGAAGAGCCAGCTCTGATGCGCGAAGCTCGACCAGGTCTACGCTTATGTG
>JACPPT010000035.1 GCA_016190815.1 Chloroflexota bacterium | reverse complement strand
GGATTATATTGAGACCATCATAAAGGAAGCCGGAGGCACAATGCAGGACCTGGTGAAGGTGGATAACTACGTCTCCCACACATCCTTCCTTCAGCCAGTCATGGACTATCGGAAAAAGCGCTACCCTTCAGTCCGCCCTGCCAGCACGACAGTTGCTGTGCACTTTCCATTCCCCAGCGTTCTGGAGGAGATCGACGCCTGGGCATATCTGGGCCCAAAGGAATACATAAACCCCAAAACGGTCTTCGACACAGCCTTTAGAGGCTCTTCGCAAGCCGTTAAAGCAGGCGATACCCTTTACCTTACGGGGCAGACGGCCAGGGACATAAAGACCCAGATCGTCGGCAGGGGGGACATAAAAGCCCAGACCGTTCAGGTTTTCGAGAACATTAAGAACATCCTTGAGGGAGCAGGAGCAACCTTCGACAATGTGGTGAAGCTCCTTATCTTCGTGAGCCATCCCACGCACTTGGCCGCTGTAAGGGAGGTCAGGAGCCGCTATCTCAAAGGAAACCGTCCTGCTATCACATCGGTCATGGTGGATTTCAGTGACCCGGGTGTCATGGTGGAGGTCGACACCTGGGCCTATTTGGGATAGGTAGATCCTTGCTTGCTTTGCAGAAGTAGCGTATAGTCAAATCGGCGATCTCGGAAGCCTAGACTGAGGAAGGAGGGGAAGATGCCTGAGATAGAAATAGGAAAAGTCGGTGATTTTTTTGCAAGGCCTGTGGTTGCGGGTATAGATTTAACTGCCCCGATAAAGGTGGGTGATGTCATTCATATCAAGGGGCACACCACCGACATCCAGATGACCGTAGAATCAATGCAGGTGAATAACGTGAACGTTCAAGAGGCATCGGCCGGACAGTCGGTGGGGATTAAAGTCTCCGATAGGGTGAGGAGAGGTGACACGGTATACAAGGTTTTGCCTTGAAACCTCTAGCTGCCTGTGTCCCCAGCCTGATGCGGTTCTAGATTATCACCTGCCCTTGTACTGTGGCTCTCTTTTCTCCACGAAGGCTCTAGGCCCTTCTTTGTAGTCTTCCGTCCCCTCTATCAGTACGTGAGAAAGCTCTACCTCTTCGAGAAGTTCGTCCAGCGTAGACCCCTCGGCATGGTAGATCAGACGCTTCGCCAGTTGGACTGCTATTGGTGGGTTCTTGGATATTTGAGTGGCTAACTCCTTGGTTGCAGCCTCCAGTTGTTCGTGTGGCACCACTTTGCTGACATACCCCATCTGCGAGGCCTCGCTGGCATCTATTATCCTGCAGGTCAGCACCAGCTCCAGGGTCTTGGCCTTGCCTATAACCCGCTGCAGGAACCAGTAGCCTCCGTCCATGGAAAAGCGACTGATCCTCAAGTGACTCATTCCAAACCTGGCCTTTTCAGAGGCTATTCTTATATCGCACATGCTTGCTATATCCATTCCACCGCCAACGGCTGGGCCATTCACAGAAGCAATAATAGGTTTGTCAAGGTCTTCGAGGGACCTGGGTATTTTCTGTATGCCCTGTCGTCCTATATTGAGCTTCTCAGCTAATGGCCTTTCCTCCTCTACGGAGAGGTCCCGAGAGTCTCTCTTGGCGAGGCCCTTTACGTCGGCCCCGGCGCAAAAGGCTCGCCCAGCCCCTGTAACCACGAGCACCCTCACATCGGTATCGCGCTTGGCATCAGTCAAAGCGGCAACCCATTCGTCGACCATAGTCGGTGTGATGGCGTTCAGGGCCTCTGGCCTGTTGAAGGTAAGATAAGCTATGTGGCCATCTTTTTTGTAGATAATCTCTTTGAATTCCACCAGCATCCTCCCTTTGTCGTGTTCTGGACAAAAGCTCTTATAGCTTATATGCGTTGCATTGTCAATCGTGTTTTGGTTGACTTGCGTTTGAATCTACTCTATCATGCTGAACCAACCGCGGGGTGAGATAGTGAGGGCCTTTTTAGAAGCCACTCGAGGTAGGTTTTTCTACGGCTGGCTGATTGTAGCTGCGGCCTTCTTCGTTTCTCTGGTGGCCGCCGGTGCATATAACCAGATCCAGTCCCTGTTTGTAAAACCCATGTCCGAGGAATTCGGCTGGAGCAGGGCCGAGTTCTCGGCGGCCACCGCTATAGGCTCTCTAGCTGGCGGTATTTTAATATACTTCTTCGGGTCTTTTATTGACCGGAAGGGCCCGAGGCTGGTGATGGTGTTCGGTTCTGTTGTTCTGGGTCTTTCTCTCATCAGCCTCTCGCAGATTTCAAACCAGTGGCAATTCTATCTCGTCTTTGGCACCGGCCGGGCAATGGCTGTTGGTGTCCTGGATATGGCCGCTATGGTGGCTGTCTCCAACTGGTTTCTTGCTAAAAGAGGCAGGGCAATAGGAATAACGACCCTGGGTCGCCGGTTTGGCTTTGCCCTTTTGCCTCTCATGGTGCAGTGGCTGATCCTTATCTGGGGGTGGCGTGCTGCGTGGGTGGGACTGGGATTAGCAGTCTTGATTTTGGGGGCGCTACCTTCGGCGCTTCTCGTTCAGCGGAGGCCCGAGGATGTGGGGCTTCTGCTTGACGGGCGGCAGGACAATCCACCTGGTGGCGGACAGGACAAAGCCTTGGGCATGAAAGATGTAAGGAGAGCAAAGGAGGCTGTCTGGACCCTATCCCAAGCCTTGAGAACAGGTGCATTCTGGCTCATTCTGATGGCTTCTATTGCACAATCTTTGGGGATCTCCACTACCGGCCTTCACCAAACTCCACATTTGACGGACAGGGGGATCTCGGCCACAGCGGCAACGGGTGTATTAAGCAGCCTTGCCGTATTCATGGGGGTGGGGGCGCTCATATGGGGATTTGTTGCGGAAAAAGTGCATATAAGGTACTGTGTTGCCATTTCCTTTGTGCTTACTGCCCTGGGAACCGCTATTCTCACCTTTGCCGACAATATATGGATGGCTTATGCATATGCGGCTGTGTATGGTATTGGGCTGGGTGGGCAGGTGCCATTGGTGTCCATAGCGTGGGCCGATTATTTTGGACGCATGTCTTTAGGCTCGATCCAGGGGGCTTCTAGACCGGTGCAGATGACTGCCGCCGCTGCAGGCCCCTTCTTCGCTGGTTGGATCTATGACACAACGGGCAGTTACAGGATAGCTTTCCTTATTGTTTTTGGGGCCTATGTAATGGGTGTGATATTTGCTTTATTGGCGAGGGTGCCGAGAATGAAGAAGCAGGAAGAACTTGCAAGATAAGGGTGTGAGCGTAAAAATCCTGAATTCTATTGTGTGCCCAGGCTTTTGAGGAGGTTTGCCATCTCGATGGCGCTAACAGCAGCTTCGAACCCTTTGTTTCCCTCTTTGGCGCCGGCCCTCTGCAAGGCTTGTTCCAGATTGTCTGTGGTGAGAACCCCGAAGGTTACCGGAACACCTGTTTCCAGGGAGACGTTCACAATTCCACTGGCTACCCCGCTGGCGATGTAATGATGGTGAGATGTGCCGCCTTTGATAACGGCCCCGAGGCAAACTATGGCGGAGAACCTTCCGCTCACGGCCATCTTCTTGGCTACAAGGGGTATTTCAAGAGAGCCAGGTGTCCAGGCTACTTCGATGTCCTCTTCTCTGACTCCATGGCGTAACAGAGCATCTTTGGCACCTTCCAGGAGTCTCGCGCTGATGAGGTCGTTGAAACGGGAAACCACAACACCCATTTTAAGACCTTGTCCCATCAATGTGCCGTGATGTTCTTTGCTCAAGGTTTGCCCCCTGAGGGTATGTTGAAGGGGGATTCATCAAGGATATGGCCCATCTTCGCGGCCTTGGTCGCGAGATATCTTCTGTTCAAGTCGTTTTCCGGTGCAATTATAGGCACCCTATCCACCACTCGAAGGCCATATGCCTCCAGGCCAACAACCTTCCTTGGGTTATTGGTGAGGAGGCGCATGTTTCGAACGCCCAGGTCCACCAATATCTGCGCTCCTATGCCGTAATCCCGGAGGTCAGGAGCAAAACCCAGCTTTTCGTTGGCTTCCACAGTGTCCAGTCCTTTGTCCTGGAGGGCATATGCACGAATCTTGTTGCGAAGGCCTATGCCCCGCCCCTCCTGACGCATGTAAAGAAAGACGCCTCGTCCCTCTTTGCCTATGGCTTTCAAGGCGAGGGCTATCTGGTCTCCACAGTCGCAGCGCTTGCTGCCGAAAACGTCGCCTGTGAGGCACTCGCTGTGAACTCTGACCAGGACGGGCTCCTCTGTGGCAACTGTTCCTTTTACCAGTGCGACGTGTTCGTCAGGTTCTACGGTGCTCTTGTAAGCAATGGCTATGAACTCTCCAAATTTGGTGGGGAGTTTTGCCTCTGCTACCTTTTCAATAAGCTTCTCATGGAGTCGGCGGTATGCTATGATCTGTGCAACGCTTATTATCTTGATGCTGTGCTTTTTGCTGAACTCCTCTAGCTGAGGCATTCGCGACATGGTGCCATCGTCATTCATGATCTCGCAGATAACCCCTGCTGGATAAACACCTGCCAGCCTAGCCAAATCTACTACTGCCTCTGTTTGCCCGGCTCGAACCAGCACTCCGCCTTCTCTTGCGCGAAGAGGGAACATATGACCGGGGCGAATGAGGTCATCAGGCTTTGTGTTTGGGTCCAGGACCGCCTTTACAGTGGCGGATCTATCGTAGGCTGAGATGCCTGTAGTCACCCTGTGTTTTGCCTCTATAGATACAGTGAAGGCTGTGCCATAAGTGGAGGTGTTTTCCTGAACCATTAGAGGAATTCTTAGATCGTCCAGCCTCTGCCCTATTATGGGCATGCAGACCAGCCCCCTGCCATGCTTTACCATGAAGTTTATAGCCGCTGGTGTGACCTTTTCGGCAGCAATGGCAAGGTCGCCTTCGTTCTCTCTATCCTCGTCGTCGACTATTATTACGAACTTGCCGTCTCTTATGTCTTTTATGGTTTCCTCTACTGTGGCAAGCGGCATACCATCATCCTTTCCAAAAGGGAATTAGGCTTAACATTACCCTGAGGAGCCTTGCCTTGTCAAGGACTTCCTTGCTGGAAGTATCTCTTCCACATATTTGGCTATTATATCCACCTCTAAGTTTACCACCTCTCCAGGTTTTCGGCGACCCAGGGTTGTGTTTTCAATAGTATATGGAATAAGGGAGATGCTGAACCAGCCTCGGTCTTTTTCTACCACGGTCAGGCTTACACCATCCAGGGCTACGAAGCCCTTTTCCACAATGTATCGCATCAATTTACGGGAAGCTTTAAATCGAGCAATCACAGCGTTTCCCTGAGGTGTCAGGGAAAGAACCTCCCCCGTGTCATCCACATGGCCCTGGACAAGGTGACCACCTACTCGCCCTCCGAAGACCAGGGGTCTCTCTAGGTTGACAACCTCGCCTGGTTTCTGAAGGCCCAGATTGGTGCGCCGCAGCGTTTCTGGGACCACGTCTACCGAGAATGAGCCTCTGCCTATGCTTGTAATAGTGAGGCAAGCCCCGTTGACGGCTATGCTGTCGCCTGGTTTCAACCCCTTCAGCACTCTATTGGCGGCGATGTGCATTTGACCCTTCTCGTTTGATTGGACTGTGCCCATCTCCTCCACTATGCCAGAAAACATTTATCGCCCCCCGCCTTTTGTGTAACCTGTAATCAGAGCATCATTGCCTAATCGCGTGATCTTTACCCTGTGTAGTCTAAGGGCATCTGCCATTTTGCCTGCGCCCTTGCTCATAACGGGTGTAGGCGAGCTTTTGCCTCCTATTATAACAGTGGAGACAAAGGCAATGACCTTGTCCACGAGCCTCTCCTGAAAGAATGAGCCAAGGAGGGTGCCTCCGCCCTCCACAAGTAGACTGGTGACCTGTCTTTGGCCCAGTATTCTTGTTAACTTCTTCAGGTTGACCAGCCCCTTTTTCCTGGGCAGTATTAGAACTTCCGCTCCAGCCTTTGTAAGAGCTTTTAATTTCTCAGGCGTAATGTCCTCGGTTGTAGCAACTAATGTTGCTCCAGGCTCCCTGAAGACCTCGGCCTTCGGTGACGTTTGTCCATTGCTATCGACTATTACTCTCAGAGGCTGAACGGGCAATGGTCTGTCCTCCCTATCCCTGGCGGTGAGCTTTGGGTCATCTATAAGTACGGTGTTTGCTCCTACAACGACGGCGTCTGACGTGCGGCGCAACTCGTGAACGTATTCCCTGGCTTTTTCGCCGGAAATCCACCTGGAGTCGCCTGTTCTCGTGGCTATCTTCCCATCCAGGCTCATGGCGAACTTGGCTATGACAAAAGGAGTACCCGTTGTTATCCATTTGAAGTGAGACTCATAAAGTTCTTGTGCCTTCTTCCTGCCTTCACCCAGGAACGTTTTGACCCCGGACTCCTCCAGTTCCGATTTGCCTTTTCCAGAGACGAGGGGGTTGGGGTCCATAATGGCTATGTGCACCTCGGCCACCCCTGCTGCAATGAGGGCGTGGGTGCATGGGGGGGTTCTGCCAAAGTGACAGCAAGGCTCCAGGGTTACATATAAGGTAGAACCTCTGGCCCTTTCACCGGCCTTCTCCAGCGCCACAATCTCAGCGTGTGCTTCCCCAGGCCTCCTTGTGTATCCCTCCCCAACCACCACTCCGTTATTCACTACTACAGCTCCCACGGGGGGGTTGGGGCTGGTGTTTCCCAGGGCCTGCCTGGCGAGGGAAAGAGCTCTCTCCATATGATTCATAGGTTCAGGGATGATCTTCGGGCAATAGTGGCTGAGTTTTGGCTTTTGTTTGCGGCTTAAAACTGGGGAGTTCTGTAAGCGCGAAGACTTTATTACGGTTCTTGAAACCAGGCTTTGCTCCCCTGTAGATCCAGTCTTCAACAGTCTTGAGGGGAATACCTAAATCTTCGGAAAAACGCTTTACACTTCCGCCATACTTGCTGTTTTTGAGCCATTTGCGCAGCTCGTTCTTATCTGCCTTGGATGTCGTGCTCTTTTTTCCAATTGCGATAGATGGCATGCTTAGAAGCGGTGTTTGCTCAAACTCTTGATGGTAGCGAGTGGGAACAGGTTCAGTTTGATCTTGATACTTGCTACCCAGTCCTGGGGAGCCATAAGGACGCTCGGCGGGGGTAGTGAGGCGATGGAAAGATATCTGGCTTATCTTCATACCAGGGCGAAGAAGGATTGGCAGTGCTGAAACATTGTATAACTCAAGGGTAAGATGGCCTCTGAAGCCAGGGTCCACATAGCCGGCTGTGGAATGGATAAGAAGGCCGATCCTTCCTAACGAACTCTTGCCCTCCAGTCTTGCCATTATATCATCGGGTAATCCTATATATTCAACTGTGCTCCCCAACACGAACTGTCCTGGCCCTAAAGAAAAGTGATGGCCCTTCTCTATCTCTACTAGCTCTGTGAGCCCGTCAAGCGGCTGCTGCAAGTCGATGTAGTGAGGATACTCCCACGGCCGGAAGACTCGCACCTTACTGTCCAGGTGTATGTCCACGCTGGCGGGCTGAACACAGGTGGAGTCGAAGGGATTGATAACTATTCTCCCCTTATCTATCTCCTCTTTTATCGACCTATCGCTCAGAACCATGCCCATCCCTAGCTTTGGCTGTTCCCTTTGTGCAAAGCCATTTTATCAATGCTGGCTTGAAACCGCAACTATAAAAAGATAGATGTCGTTTAGGAACCTCACCCCCTACTCCCTCTCCTTGCCAAGGAGAGGGAGTGTGAAGATTCGGGGGATACCCCCAAATCCCCCAGCAACGGGGCAAAGCCCCTCTGTACTCCTTGTTGCCAAACGTCCTCAAAAGATAAGGGGCCAGATATTCGGCCCCTCATCTTTTTGGCATATGTATCCAGGGTGCTATTCTAGGATACCGAAGACAGCCTGCACTGAGATACTCACCTCCATCTCACCGCCGCTTATAGGGGTGATAGGCTCGGGAGTAGCCATGGCTGCTATTCCCTCTTTGAGCATATCTGCCCTATATATTGGGATGGCTCCTCCACTCTCTGAGATGTATACCAGCTTGCCCAGCTTGACCCCTGCCAGGGTAGCGAACTGTTGTGCCTTGGATATGGCATCCTTCACGGCATTCTCACGAGCCTGGGTCTGGAGAGCTGTGGTGTCTTCTATGGTGAAGCTTACCCCTTGAATTCGTGTCAGGTCTCCTCCGGCTTTGGCCACATCGTCAATAATGCGTCCTACGTCGTCGAGCTTCCTTATCTTGGCTGTGGCTGTGTTGCTCACCCTATAGCCAAGAATGACCTCTTTGCTGGACCTGCCGCATTTCTCAACCTCGATGGGCGTCCCCTTAGGGCAATCAGGGAATATTTCCACCCAGGTTGTGATGGGGTATATGCTGTAGTACTGGGTTCGGATATCTTTGCTGGAGAGACCGTGAGCAGTGAGGGCAGCAATTATCTTGTCCATAGCTGCGGCTGCCTGGCTCCGGGCCTCTTCCACCGTATTGGCACGGGCCTCAACCCCTATGCTCAGGATGGCCAGGTCTGGCACGGCAGAAACCCTGCCTATGCCACTGACCCATATGCCGGTCTGCTGGGTGCTATATCCCGGTTGTAGAATGGGCATACCAAAGTAGCTCCCTGCTACCCCACTGGCTCCGCCGGGGAGGGATGTTCCTTGCTGTGTCTGGGGTGACGTTGCGCTCTGTCCAGACGGAGTAGCCGTGGGCTTGCTTTCCAACTGGGAGCAGGCGCCGAGCAGAAGCAGCATTGCCCCTACAACGAAGCCTAATGCCGCCAAGACCTTTATCTTCATGTTACCTTCTCCTTTCTTCGATTCCTATCACAGAAGTGTAGAACGCGCTTGCGGATCAGCCATTCTGAGCCGAAGGCTCAACCCCATATTAGCATTGACAGCCGTGAGAGAATATAATTTAGGCAATGAAATTGTTCCATATTAATAAACGAAATTCCAGCTTCTTGGATAGTAGATGAATAAGATAATACGAGAGATCATTGAGACTGTCGTAATAGCAGTCTTGATTTTTGTTACAGTGAGAGCTGTTGCCCACAACTTCGGTATAGATGGTCCCAGCATGGAGCCCAGCTTTCACACAGGGGAGGCGGTGCTTGTCAACAAGGCGGTTTACTTCAATATAGACTTGGGGCAAGTGCATCGTGTCATTCCGTTCATTAAGAGCGAAAAGAGGCTCTTCCTGTTCCATCGTCCGCGTTATGGCGAGGTAGTTGTATTGAAGCCACCTGTGAGGGAACACGACAGTTTTGCCATCAAGCGCGTAATCGGCCTCCCCGGCGACGTGATCGAAATAAAGGCCGGGGATGTTTACATAAATGGACAGCGTCTAGATGAGCCTTACGTCAAGGGAGAACCTCGAGGCTTTCTCGAGCCCCGAAAGATTCCGGCGGACCGTTACTTCGTGATGGGTGACAACCGGAACAACAGCACCGATTCGAGGGACTGGGGTCCTATTCCTATATCTGATATACAGGGAAAGGCGTGGTTGGTCTACTGGCCCTTTAAGGATTTTGGGCTGGTGCCCGCCTATTCTTTCTCTAAGCAGTGATTTAGGGGAAGGCGTTGTCTAAAGAAGCGGAGGGAATACTCAGGTCTTCGGGGGCGATTCTGGAGGGCCATTTTCTTTTGGCGTCAGGGCTGCATTCGCCCACCTATTTTGAAAAGTTCCGGATCCTGGAGAACCCCAAGTCCACAGAAAAGCTCTGCAAACTTATAGCAGACCACTTCAGGCTCTTCAAGACGGAGGTGGTAGCAGGCCCGACCACCGGAGGAGTCATAATCGCATACGAGGTAGCTCGCCAGTTGGGCGTGAGGGGCATTTTCGCAGAAAAAGAGGGGGATGCCAGGGTTTTCCGGCGTGGGTTCCGCATTTCGCCTGGAGAAAGGGTACTGGTCGTTGACGACGTACTAACGACGGGCGGCTCCATTCAGCAGGTCGTAGAAGAGGTAAAGAGAAGGGGTGCGAAGGTAGCTGGCGTTGGGGTTCTGGTTGACAGGACGAATGGCGCTGTGAATTTTGGACACCCCTTTTTCAGTTGCCTTGGACTTTCTGTCCCAGCCTATTCTTCTGAAAAGTGCCCGGAGTGCCAAAAGGGCATTCCCCTTGTGAAGCCAGGTAGCTCAGCCTGAGTTTTGCTTACAATGTAAAGCAGCATGTATCCGCTGGTCTGCTCAGGGCCAGGAGGTGGAGTAGAGGAGGCAGGCGACCTGATGTCCTCCTCCCGCATCCCTTAGCGCAGGAATCACGGTGGGGCAGGGCTCAAAGGCCTTCGGGCAGCGGGGGTGGAACACACAACCTGAGGGTGGGTTTATAGGGGTGGGGACCTCGCCCTTAAGTACTATAGGGACATGCTGAGCCTCTACCTCTGGGTCCGGAATGGGAACGGCTGACAGAAGGACCTGGGTGTAGGGGTGAAGGGGAGACTTGTAAAGCTCGGTTCTGTCAGATATCTCCATTATCTTCCCCAGATACATAACCGCCACTCTGTCGCTGATGTGTCGTACGACTGACAGGTCGTGGGAGATGAAGAGATAGGCGATGCCGAATTTATCCTGGAGGGTACCAAGGAGATTTATAATCTGGGCCTGGATGGATACATCTAGGGCTGAGATAGGCTCATCGCAAACGATGAAGCTGGGTTGCAGAGCCAGGGCGCGGGCGATTCCCAGACGTTGGCGTTGGCCTCCACTGAACTCGTGAGGATAGCGTTCGGCCATATAGGGGGCCAGGCCCACAATATCCAGTAACTCCGCAACTCTTTCTCTATAGGCTTTCCCTGTGGCTGTGCCGTGGATACGCAGGGGCTCCCCTATGATGTCCGCAGCAGTAAAGCGGGGGTTGAGGGATTCGTAAGGGTCCTGAAAGATGACCTGAAGTTTCTGACGCAGGGGGCGTAGTTCGTTTTCGGAGAGGGTGCATAGGTCCTTGTCCTCGAACAGGATGCTGCCTGAGGTGGGCCGATAGAGCTGAAGTATGCACTTGCCCACTGTGGTCTTGCCGCAACCGCTCTCGCCTACCAGGCCTAGGGTCTCGCCCTTTCCAATAGAAAAGGTCACCCCATCCACCGCTTTCACGTGGGCTACGATCCTCTGGAATATGAGACCAGAGGTTATCGGGAAGTATTTGGTCAGGTCTTTTACTTCTATCAGGATATTTTTTTCCATGGCGTTGGTTTTTGCAGGGCTACCCAGCAGGCGGAATAATGGGCCGGCTCCACTTCCATTAGCTCCGGCCTATCCTTAGAGCATTTGGGGATGGCATAAGCACATCGAGGGTGAAAGGGACAGCCACTGGGAGGGAAGATGAGGTCCGGTGGCTGGCCTTCAATAGTTGACAGGTGGGTCTTCCTGGGCTCGTCGAGGCGAGGCACTGAGGAAAGAAGCCCCACTGTGTAGGGATGCTGGGGATCGTGGTATACCGCTTGAGCTGTGCCATGTTCCACAATTCTGCCGGCATACATGACATACACCCTGCGGGCATAGCGGGCAACGACGCCCAGGTTGTGGGTGATGAGAATGAGAGAGGTGCCCAGCTCTCTGGTTATGCCTCTGACTAACTCCAAAAGCTGGGCCTGTATTGTTACGTCCACGGCTGTGGTGGGCTCATCGGCGATGAGGAGTTTAGGGCGGCAGGAGATGGCCATGGCGATCATGACCCGCTGACGCATCCCGCCGCTGAACTGATGGGGATAGTCCCTCGCCCTGCGCTCGGCCTGCGGTATGCCCACCAGTTCCAGCAGGCGCAAGGCCTCTTTGTATGCATCCTGTTTTGTCATTTGTTGATGGAGCTCCAGAGCCTCGGAAATCTGGCGCCCGATAGTTAGCACTGGGTTAAGGGAGGTCATAGGCTCCTGGAATATCATGGCGATTTCCGCCCCCCTCACCTTACGCATTTCCTCTTGGGAAAGCTTCAGGAGGTCTGTGCCTTCAAATAGGACCTCCCCAGACACAATCTTGCCAGGAGGCTCCGGTATCAGGCGTAGGATGGAAAGGGCGCTCACTGTCTTGCCGCAACCGCTCTCTCCAACCAGGGCGATAGTCTCTCCTTTGGCGACTTCGTAGTAGACTCCGTCCACAGCCTTCACTACTCCGTCCTGGGTGTGGAAGTAGGTGCTTAGGTTGCGGACCTGAAGAAGAGCGGTCAAGTTCAGCGCCTCAACCGCGGATCCAGGGCGTCTCTGAGACCATCGCCCAGGAAGGTGAAAGACAGCATCAGGATGCCCACAGCCAGCGCCGGGAAGGCCACCAGGTGGGGAGCAGCGAAGATGACTTCATAGCCATCTCGAATCATTGTGCCCCAGCTAGGAGTGTTGGCTCCGATGCCGATGTAGCTCAGGGCGGCTTCAGCAAAGATGGCTCGAGGCACGTTGAAAGTCAAAACGACAATGACTGGCCCTATGGAGTTGGGCAACAGATGGCGCAGTGTTATGTAGGGTCCCGAAGCGCCCATGGCACGAGCAGCGGTGATAAAATCCCTCTGCTTTAGAGACAGTATCTGCCCTCGCACCAGTCGCGCTACATTGACCCAGGCAACCAGGCCGATGGCCAGGAAAAGCATGTAAATGCTGGGGCCGAGGATGGCGCGCACAAGGATGATGAGCAGAAGGTCGGGGAATGCATACATCACATCCACAAAGCGCATTATGATGTTGTCCATCCTGCCCCCGGCCGCCGCTGCAATGGCTCCGATGGGAATCCCAACGAGGACAACGATGATCTGAGTAAAGATGCCCACCTGTAAGGAGGTGCGAGCTCCATATAGCAATCGGGTGATGACATCCCGCCCCAAGTTATCGGTCCCAAAGGGGTGCGCCCAGCTAGGATTCTGCAAAATGATGTTATAGTTCTGCCTGTCCCAAGGGTATGGGCTTACGTAAGGGACCAGCATAGCGCCCAGTGCCAACAGCAGAATAAAAGTGACGCCAACCACGGCCAGACGGTTTCGCCTGAGGCGAATAAGGGCGTCTCCCCAGATTGTGTGGTGCGGTCTAAGAGTCTCTACGGCAACAGCCATGTTTTGACCTCACTCATAGCGAATGCGGGGATCCACCACCGCATAAAGGATGTCTACTATCAGGTTCACTATGGCCACTGCAAAGGCGTAAAACAGTATGCTTCCCATAATAAGCCCGTAGTCCCGGGCGAAGACACCCTGGACAAACAGCCGCCCAACACCAGGGATTGAGAACAGGTTCTCAATAATGAAGGAGCCAGAAATAAGGAAGGCCAGCTCCGGGCCCGCAATGGTCATCACAGGGATAAGAGCGTTTCGCAATATATGCCGCAACAGGACTATGCGCTCGGCCAAGCCCTTGGCCCGGGCGGTGCGGACGTAGTCCTGGCGCATCACCTCCAGCATGCTGGCACGCGTGATACGGGCTATATAGGCGGCGGGCAGGGCCGCCAGGGCAAAGGAGGGCATTATAAGATGTTTGACGTTCCCCCACCCTCCCGTGGGCAATAAGTGTAGCACCACTGAGAAAATGATCATGATCAAGATACCCAGGACAAAGCCTGGTATGCTGGCAAAGATGGTGGCAAAGAAGACCGAGGCGTAGTCCACGGCCGAGTTTTGCTTGAGCGCCGCCGCCATGCCGAAGGGGATGCCTATGAGGATGGCCAGGAAGAATGCGATAACCCCCAGGGTGGCTGTTTTGGGTAGACCTGAGAGCAGTATCTGTGTGACCCCCCGGTCTTGAAAGGAGTAAGAGACGCCCAGGTCTCCCCTGAGGGCGTTCCAGAGAAAGTTGCCGAATTGCACAAAGAGGGGTTTATCCAGCCCGTATTTCCTGTTGAGGTTCTCCACAACCTGCGGGGCCAGCGCCTTCTCCCTGTCCCAGGGACCTCCTGGCACCAGGTGCATCAGCGAGAAGGTGATAAAGGCTACCGCCAGAAGGACGGGCACTAGCCAGAGGATGCGGCGAAGAAGATATTTATGCAAGACGGCCTCACCACTGAGAAAAAATTTATAGATACAGAGGGCTTCGGGTTTTTCTCAGCCCTCCGTATCTATAATCTTAACTCATTCGCGGCTACTTTGCCAAGAAGACTTCAGATAAGAACGTATCGCCCGCTACCTGGCCGTCCATGCCCGTTGTCTTCAGTCCCTTGATTGTGGGCTTCACCAGCACAAACCTCTCGCGGTAGAAGAGGGTAACTATGGGTGCGTCGGTCATCACCATCTTCTGTGAATCGGCCCACATCTGGAGGCGCTTGGCGTTGTCCAGCTCGGCCTTGGCCTGCTTGGCCAGGGCATCGAACGCGGGATTGCTGTAGCCTGTATGGTTATTGCCAGCCTTGGTGCCAAAGAGCTCGGGCATCCAGTTATCCGGGTCGGGGTAGTCGGCTCCCCAGCCGAGGAAGGCCCAGGTGTGTTTTTCCTGGATTACAAGCTGGCTAAAGGCTCTTGGCTCCACAGGCTCCAGGGTCAGGTTTATTCCCAGGTTTTCCTTCATCTGGCCCAGGAGGAACTGGGCTATGGTGCGGTTGCCGGCGGTATCGGCGTACTGGAACTTAAGCTCCGGGAGCTTGCTTATGTCAGCGTAGCCTGCATCGGCCATGAGTTGCTTGGCCTTTGCCACGTTGAACTCATACTCCTTGCCCAGGTTTGGATCATATCCGGGCATTCCAGGGGGGATCCAGCTCAGCGCAACCTTGCCAACGCCGCCCCTGACCTTGTCCACAAATGCCGATCGGTCTATGGCGGTGGACAGGGCCTGACGCAGCTTTACGTTGTTGAAGGGAGGCTTGTTAACGTTGAACTGGAAGGCAAAGGTGACGAGCTCGTTGTAGCGCAGTATCTCCTTGCCCAGCACGGGGTCGGTCAAGGTGGCTATCTCTGTCCCTGGAGGCACCCGGCTCATCTCCAGCTCGTTGTTCTTGTAGGCGGCCAGCTCGGCGTTTATATCTGTTACCATCTTGAACTGGATCTCAGTGAGCTTGGGCTTGACGCCCCAGTAGTTGGGGTTTTGCTTGAAAGTCATGTGGTCCTGGTGAACCCACTCAGTGAGGATGAAGGGGCCGTTTCCAACGTAGTTGGGCGGCTCTGTCCACTTGTCACCAAACTTGGTGATGATGTCCTCCCGCACCGGGTAGGCTGGCCATAGGGCTATAATTTGCAAGAAGGTGGGGCGAGGCTGGGCAAGAGTTACCTGAAGGGTCGTCTCATCTATGGCTTTGACGCCCAGGGCGTTCCTGAGCTGCTCCTTTGCGGCAGCGTCCTTGTCAGCAGCCCCGTTGTATTCTTCAGCCCCGGCGATGTCAAAGTAGAAGGATGCATAGTCCCCAGCCAGCTCCGGGCTGAGCATGCGCTTGATGCTGTACTCAAAGTCGTTGGCCGTAACCTTCTTACCGTCGCTCCAGGTAACGTTGGAGTTGAGTTTGAAGGTATAGGTCTTGCCGTCAGCAGAGATGCCGCCGTTGGCTACAGAGGGGATTTCCTTGGCGACCACGGGCTTTAAGCTTAGGTCCTGGTTAAAGCCGAAAAGCCCTTCAAATACCTGTAGTATCACCGTTCGCTCGCCGGCAAACGAGGCACGGTTGGGGTCGATGGTGGCGGGCTCTCCTGCCAGGTTAACCCGAAGTATCTGAGAAACGGCTGGGGTTGGAGTAGAAGCTGGTGTAGGGGTTGGTCTAGCACAAGCGGCTATTGCAACTAGTAGAACGATGACAACAGTGGCGACCAGCGAAAGGACAAACTTGCTCTTCATGCTCGGCTCCTTTTATGTATGACGCTCGACCTTTTCCGAATACCTCCCGCTAAAGCTATACGAATGAGACATAAAAATTGTAGGTTACCAGACTATTTATACCATACCTGGCTATCTTGTCAAGTTTATGAAAGCTACTAGAAAACAGCGATTAACCACCGTAGTTTTCCAACCTGCCCGCCCGCGACGATCGGGTTAGTCCTTCCCATTCGGGAGGGACGACCTACAGATTCAATCGCTATTCTGGGGAAGCAATATTGTTTTCGAAGTAGAAGCGGCAGCCCTCCGACGGTGTCCCTGGGGACAATGCAAAATGCTTGGAGGCTATGGTAAAATAAGCTAGCTAAATTTCCGGATATGGGCCGTTAGCTCAGGGGTAGAGCACCTGACTTTTAATCAGGGTGTCAGAGGTTCGAATCCTCTACGGCTCACCAACTTCCCTTGCTTTTCATATCTGGACAAAACCACCCTGAGGAAGGATGCTTCTGCTTTCTTGGCGAAATGTGATACCCAGCCTCACGTTTCCCCCTGGAAAACTGCTTCAAAGGGGTGTCTGCCTAAAAGACTTCGCGCAAGACCACTCGAGCTGCCAGGTAGCCGCACATGCCATGCACTCCAACGCCTGGGGGAGTGGAGGAGGAGCATATATAAAGGCCCTTGGCTGGAGTTGAATAGGGCACTATCCGAAGCGTGGGACGGGTCCAGAGTTGACGCAAATCGTGGACACCCCCGGTGATGTCACCACCGACACAGTTGGCATTATACTGTTCGATCTTGGCTGGAGGTATGACGCTTCGTGCAAGCACGCGGTCTAGGAATCCGGGGGCAAACCGCTCCATCTGGTTTTCGATTTGTTGAGTCATGTCGAAAGTTGACCCGTTGGGGACGTGGCAGTATGCCCAGACCGTTTGTTTACCTTCTGGGGCGCGTGTCCGATCAAATAAGCTCTGCTGGGCGACCACTAAGAAGGGGTCCTCCGGGTGTTCGCCCATCCACACTTTACGCTCGGAAGCCGCTATTTCCGACAAGGTGCCTCCCACATGTACAGTAGCGGCGCGCATGCATTCTTTTGCCTTCCATGGGATTGTGCCATCAAGAGCCCAGTCCACCTTGAACACACCAGGGCCATGACGGTAGCCTTGAAGCTTTCGACCGTATCCTCGAGGCATGTGGTGCCCCGCGAGCTTCAGCAATTGGTGTGGTGTTACGTCGAAGAGAACTGCTCGCGCCGTTGGCAGCCCGTCAACATTGTCAACCTTCACTCCTGTGATGATTTCTCCCCCTAGGGAGCGAAAGTGGGATGCCAAGGCGTCGGCTACCTTCTGAGACCCACCCCGCGCCATTGGCCAACCGAAAGTATGACCAACAATGCCGAGCACTAGCCCAAAGGCAGCGGTTGGCGGCTGCTCCAGGGGCAATGCCGCGTGTGTCGCCATCCCTGCAAAGAGAGCTCGGGCTTGCTCCGTTTTGAATTTGCTCTCTGCAAGGCCACGAGCTGACCGAAGGGCATGGAGTCCAAAGCGGGCGAGGGTAAATGGGTGCCGTGGTAGCGCAAGCCGCCCAAGCAGATCGTCAGCGAGTTTGTCCCAGGCTGCAACAAAGGGAGCCATGAGGTTTCCATATGCAGCGGCGTCCCGGCCAAGTGCTTTCGCAGTCGCTTCGATCGAGCGCTCCAGCAGGACGGCGGTGCCGTTATCGAGGGGATGTGCAAGAGGAGATGGAGAGTGCAACCACTCAAGGCCATGTGTTGCTAGCGGCATTCCCCGGAAGAATGGTGAGGCAGCCCCGAGAGGATATATGGCTGCGCACACATCATGCACGAATCCGGGC
>JACPPT010000034.1 GCA_016190815.1 Chloroflexota bacterium | reverse complement strand
TCCCCGAACTTAGGGTGGTCCATAAGCTGTTTTAACATGGTGGGCACCATCATGGCCCGACTTACCCCTTCGGCCTGAACCAGCCTCATCCACTCCTCTGCCTCGAACTGTCTTTGAATGACCAGCGTCCTTCCCCCATATACCGCTGACAGCACTGCCTGAATTCCTGCAATGTGATAGAGGGGTACGGTGAGGATGTTCTTCTCCTCAAGCTCCGGGTCAGCCGGTGTCACATTGCTAAGAATATAAGAGGAAAAGTTATTGTGGGTGAGCATCACACCTTTTGGAAAGCCTGTGGTGCCTGCGGTGAACATCAGGACGCTAACATCGTCGTCCTGGCTGTCCGGGACGACCTCGTCCGAGGATGCTGAGGCCAGAAGCTCATCGTAGTCCGACATCCTCTTCTCCTTGCCTTCCAGGGAAATGTAATGCTTAATAGATTTCAACTTTCGTTGAATTGAATGTACCATTTCCACATAGCGTTTGCCCACGAGAAGAACCTTTGCCTCTGAGTTATTTATCATGTAGGTCAGTTCGTCGGCCTTGGCTCTGAAGTTCAGTGGCACAAAGATCCCCGCAAGCTTTGCCGTGGCGAAATAGGCTTCGACGTATTTGTTGCAGTTCACCTGGAGTATGGCCACCCTATCACCCTTCACAACCCCCAGACCCGATAGAGCATGGGCAAGGCGGTTGGAGCGTTCACTGATGTCAGCGTAGGAAAACCGCTCACCCTCGAATACAATAGCCGTTTTCTGCGGGCAGATGGCTCCAGTTATCTGGAGAAATTCCGTGGTGTTCATTGAACCTCCTGCATTATTTTCTCACATACGGGCTTCACGGAAAAGTCCCAGGGAAATGGCGAAGGCAGCATACCTTCGCTCCATAGCAAGGCCTTCGTCCAGGCTCACGTCCAGCCCCTGATAGAGTGCCCCCTTAGCCAACCCCACCAATCCCGGGTGATGGGAGAATATTCTTTTTGCAGTCTTTGCAGCCTCCTCCATAAGCCCTGCCTTCGGCACAACCCTGTTCACAAGCCCGATGCGATATGCCTCACCGGCGTCAATTCGAGCGCTGGTCAAGAGCATCTCCAGAGCCTTTCCCTGCTTTATCACCCTGGGCAAGGTTTGGGTTCCGCCGGCGGCGGGGATCATCCCCAGGGACGTCTCAGGAAGGCCAAACTGGGCATCCTCCGAAGCGATGCGAATATCACAGCACAGAGCCATCTCCAGACCCGATCCCAATACGTAGCCATGAAGGGCTGCAATAAGGGGTTTCCCAATGCTCAGGAAGAGACCCCATACATCCCGCTGCCACCTGACCTCTCTGGCAATGACCCTGGATGGCGCAGTGCCAAACTCGGTGAGGTCTGCTCCTGCACAGAAGGCCCGTTCCCCAGCGCCCGAAAGGACCAGCGCCCCGACTTCCGGGTCGTCCCGCACCGCAAGAAGTGCCTCCCACAGGTCGTCCCGCATCTGAATGTTGTATGCATTAAGGACCTCAGGACGGTTGAGAACTATGTGGGCGATGGCATTCCTTTTGTTGTAGAGTAAAGTTTTGAAGCCCTGCAATGATTATCACCTGCCCTTGAACCTGGGACTCCTTTTCCCAAGGAAAGCGTTTATACCCTCAGCCCTATCCTCCGTGGTCTGGAGGAGTATAGCGAGGTCAGCCTCCAGCCTGAGCCCCTGCTCCAGGCTCAAATCCAGGCCGCTGTTTATCGCCTCTTTAGCATACTTTAACCCTATGGGAGCAAGGGCAACAATTCGCTGAGCAGTCTCCATAGCTTGCCTCATAACCTTTTCCCCAGGAACAACCTTGTTCACCAGCCCTACTCTATAGGCCTCTTGAGAATCGATAATCTCGGCTGTGAGGAGCATCTCTAGAGCCTTTGCTCTACCTATGAGACGGCTCAACCTCTGGGTTCCGCCATCCCAGGACAAAAGGCCTCTGGATAGGTGAGTAAGCCCGAAGTGTGCATCCGCGGAGGCAATTCGGATGTCGCAGGCAAGTGCCATCTCCAGCCCCTCGTCTAAAGCATCGCCATTAAGCGCAGCGATGACGGGAAAGCCAAGCCTGGCCACAGCGCCAGCAACGCTGAATTGTCCGAGAAACTCTTTTAGGCTGGCTGGCGATAGGTTTTCAGCAGACCGCAGTGCGGCATCCAACTCACTACGTACACAAAATGCCTTGCTGGCCCCGCTCAGGATGAGCACGGCAGTACCCTCGTCCTCTCCCACCTTTTGACATAGCTCCCGTAGCTCAACAGCCATCCGAGCGTCTATAGCATTCGAGGCCCGAGGGCGGTTAAGAGTGATTACGCTGACCCTGTCCTTCTTTTCATAAAGGAGAGTTTGGTATGGCATAAGCTTGCCCATATTACCCGACCTTCACAGTCACTGTCAAGCTAATTCTTACCTTGACAACATATGCGTACTCGTTTACAATTAGTGCTTCGGTGACACTGATATGCAAAATTATGCTATAATACAAACAGGTGGCAAGCAATACAGGGTTAGCCCCGGCGACGTCGTGGACGTGGATAAGCTAACCGCTGAAGTTGGCAGCACTGTCGAGTTAAACGACGTTCTCTTTGTGTCCAATGACGACAAGGTGACCATAGGAACACCAAAAGTTGAAGGGGCGAAGGTCATAGCCACAGTCGAATGGGAAGGCCGGGGAGAGAAGATAACGGTATTCAGGTACAAGAGCAAGGTCCGGCAACGCCGAAAGACGGGACACAGGCAGCCGTACACAAGGCTAACCATTAAGGAGATAGTGCTGAAAGGTGAGCGGTCCAGTCGAGGGCGGCGAGCAAAGGCCGAGGTGAAGGAAAATGGCTCATAAAAAAGGGGCAGGAAGCAGCAGAAATGGCCGAGACAGCCAGTCCAAGCGACTGGGCGTTAAGGCCTTTGACGGCAATCTTGTCCGGGCTGGCACCATAATAGTACGACAGAGGGGCACTCGAATTCATAAAGGCGTCAATGTAGGCATTGGAAGAGACCATACCCTTTTTGCCCTTATGGACGGCGTGGTCAAGTTTGAGCCTGCCTCCAAATACAGGCGCCGGGTGAGCATACACGCTCTGTCATAAGGAGAGTCCTTTGAGGGAAAAGATTCATCCCGAGTATGTGCAGGCAACGGTGATCTGCGCCTGCGGCAATACTTTTGTGACAGGCTCAACAAAGCCCCTCATTAAGGTGGAGATCTGTAGCAAGTGCCACCCCTTCTTCACAGGAGAGCGGCGAATAGTCGATACCCAGGGAAGGGTTGAGCGCTTCAAGAAGCGCTTTGGCCTGGAGTAGAGAGTCCAGGAACACTAGAGGGAGCGGGCGTGTCTCGCTCCTTTTGATTTTGGAGGAGATTTGCCAAAGACATTTTTCTATGGCGGTCAGGCTGTTATCCAGGGTGTGATGATTCGGGGGCAGAGGAATGCATCTATCGCCGTGCGCCGCCCCGATGGAGAGATAGGCCTTCACACAGAGCCCCTTTCCACGCTTTACACGGGCACCCTGAGGCGGATCGTCTTAGTCCGAGGCATCATCGTCCTGATAGAGACCCTTATTCTGGGCACAAAAGCCCTAATGCATTCCGCCTCCGAGGCTCTGGGCGAGGAAAAGGAGGAGGTCTCGCCGGCCTTTATCTGGCTTGCCGCCGCCATTGGGCTTGCCTTCGCCGTTGGCCTTTTCTTCATCCTGCCCCTTCTGGCCATTCGCTGGGCAGACCCTTATATACACTCGTCTATCCTGAGCAACCTTATTGAAGGGGCCATTCGCCTGGCTCTCTTCGTAGGCTACCTGAAAGCCGTTGGACTCATGCCAGAAATAAAGCGTGTTTTCGCCTACCACGGTGCCGAGCACAAGACCATCCACGCCTTTGAGTCCCAGGAAACCCTTGAAGTGCAGGCTATCAAAAAGTACTCCACAGCCCACCCCCGTTGCGGCACAGCCTTCCTCCTGGTGGTGATGGTGATAGCAGTACTGGTATTCGCCCTGCTGGGAAGGCCATCCATCTGGATAAGCATACTGTCTCGAATATTTCTTATTCCCGTCATAGCTAGCATAAGCTACGAAATCATACGCCTGAGCGGCACCTACTCCAAAGTCTGGGCTGTGAGGGCTTTGATCTCTCCAGCCCTTGCCCTCCAAACTATGACCACTCGCGAGCCCGATGACTCTCAGATAGAGGTCGCCATCTGCGCTTTGAACGGCGCACTCCGCGCCGACGGCGTCATTCCACCTGAGATAGCAAGCTCCACATACGAGGAGAACGCCACTGGCACCGACCCCTCGCAGACTACAGGGCAAGAGGAGGGAGCAGGCGGGACAGCTTGAGACTGGCTCGTTCTATGTAGAGGCAGTCCATAGGTTACGATGAAAGCCTAAAAGGAGGAAAAAGTGATCATTGATTTTCGCATCACGCCGCCAAAGCCAGAGTGGACTGATATTACTGACTATCCTGAATACGTCAGGAACTACTACAGGGTCTACAAAGACATAAAGAAGAACATCGGGCTGACCGTGGAGGATGTGCTACGCCGAATGAAAGAGGGGGGCGTGGACAGATCTGTCATGCAGGCGGAGTGGGGATACGGTGACTGGAGGAAACAGAACGATGCCGTCCACAGGCTGGTCAACAAATACCCCGATAAGTTCATCGGCATGGCCACAGTTCACCCCTCCGATGACGTGGATATGGATAAGGTTGTGGAGAGAGAGGTGAAAGAGCGAGGGTTCAAGGGGATAAACATCCAGCCCTGGGCACTTCACCACCGGGCCAGCGAAAAGTTGTTCTATCCCATGTACAAGAAGTGCGAGGAGCTAGGGGTCCCGGTAACCATTCACTCAGCCATCAACTTCTCCAAGGACCGCTGCATAGACTACGGCCGACCTCTATATCTCTGCGAGGTGGCCTGCGATTTTCCAGATTTGAAGATAGTGGCCAACCACGGAGGCTGGCCCTGGGTTACAGAGCTTGTAGCGGTTGCCTGGAAGCACGCCAACGTCTACATCGAGATAGGTGGCATTGCCCCCAAGTACATCGGAATGCCGGGCACGGGGTGGGAGCCATTGATGGTATACGGCAACTCCCTGCTTCAGGACAAGATTCTATACGCCAGCGATACAATAGTGAACCCCAAACGGGGCGTGGAGGAGCTAAAAGCGCTGCCTCTTAAAGAAGAGGTCAAGAGGAAATGGCTTGGCGAGAACGCCGCTAGGCTATTAGGGTTGTAGAACGGGCTGCCAAGGGGCAAATGGGGTCCGCCTCCCTGGCATCTGCACATAGCCTGACAGTCCGAGCGAGACACCCGCGGCAGGACTCGAATTGCGGACACCCGCCACAGGCTCCTTTTCTTTCCCCCTGGTCACACCAGGCCGTGAGAACGTCGCTCTCCTGCATTCTTTGCCATATTTCACCCAGAGGCTCCTCGACAGCGCTGCCAAAGGATAGCTCCTTGGGCGAGAACATGCAGGGTCTCACATCCCCGTTGGTCTGAATATACAGGGAATAGGAGGCGGCACATCCTACAACTTCTGGAATAATGATGCCGCTGGGATTACTGCTGACAGATAGATTGTGTTTGGAGGCAATATTCCACAGGAAAGGCTCATCGTAGAAGATGTCCAGGCGAGTGTTGTAGCCATATATCTCTTTTATCGCATCTTCCTGCTCCCCGGGAGATAGGGCGTACTGGAGATAGTACCTCCTCGCGCGCTCGTCATCCCCGAAGGGCTTTAACGGCAAAAAGATGATATTCTGACCGCCGAGTTCCTCTGTCAACTCAATCAACTCGACTACTTGCTTCAGGTTCAACTTCGAGAGAACAACCGTTATTCCCTGGAAGATGCCCAGCTCAGCGCATTTCTCCGCCCATTCCCTTGCAACATCCAGCTTTGCTCCACCCTTGATATATCTGTATACAGGAGCATTTGCACTGTCAATGCTGAAGAGGACCCTGGGCGAGAAGGAAGCCAGCTTCTCCAGCCGCTCCTGGGTGAAAGCATTGCCATTGGTTATCACAAATACATCTATTCCGTTATCCTTGAGCAATGTGCCGATCTCGGGAAGGTCGCTCCGCAAAAGTGGCTCGCCACCCTCCAGAATCACCCACCTGGGCGCAAGTTCGATGATTTCCCGGGCTATTCTCATCGCCTCGCTGTGGGCGACCTCCAAGTCCTCCATGCCAACACAATGCCTGCACTTAAGGTTGCAGACATTGGTAATGGCCCAATCCACGTATATTGGCCCAGTCATAGCCTTCCCTTCCAGTAAACGTATTCAGTAACAGAGCCTTGAGCTTTGTCTATCATCATGTGCTTCACCAGGGGTTCAAAAACTCCCCCCGATAGGCCATTGCCCACCATGGCATAGCCCTGAGCCGCAGCCTTGCTCCTGCTGGAGAGCACGGGCAAAGGGCTGACAGCATAGCCAAGCCCTTCCAAACGAGCCTTCAAGGGAGTGTATACGTTCTCGTACCTCGTCAGCCGCCCGGATAGATAGACATCTCGGCTCTCCGACAAAGCACGCTGACTGCACACCGCAAAGATAACGCCCTCTATAAAGGCATTAAAGGCTTCTGGATGACTCTTGCCATCGAAGGCTCCTATGGACTGGCCATCCAGTCCAGCCAGGTAGCTGGCACCCCCCTGAAAGAGCAGGCCCTTCTCGAACCCACCCAGAAGATAGGCAACCTCTCCGTCCATGGCCCCCGCATTGATGAAGCCCGGGCCGGGAAAGAGGGTGCCCCCTATTCCGTTGATTATCCTCCCCTTTTCGATGGTGAGGAGGCAATTGTAGCCACCGCCCAGCTCGACTACGATATGGTTGACCCCGGAATAGCCCCCCTTCGTCCTGGAGAGCATCTCCACGGAGAGGGCCCCCACACACATCTTGTCCGCCGTGCCCATGTCTATCTTGTTGAGCTTCCTCCACCTGGGCACTGTTGGAAGCTGGATCACTCCCGGCAGAAAGAGGGCGTCCTGATTTGCCCCTCTTAGTATCCGGAAAAACCTCTTCATCCCCTCAAGGACGGGTATTCTCTCCCCCTCTCGAACCAGAGTGGTAGCCCGGAGATCCACTTCACTGACCTCGCTCAGCCGCCTGTTGGGGAGGCCGTAGCCTGAAGGCGCCACCAGGACATCGGGCTTCAGGCCAAGACATTTTTGGGCCATCTCCTCCGGCCTCTCTGCCACCACACTGGAGGGCACGCTTTCTTCATGTGTTACATCCCTGTCCTCCAGGAGGCAGAGGTCAAAGGAGACAGTCCCTGGATCAATTCCTAAAGTTCTCAATCTGACTCCAGTCTTTCATATATTGTACGCTCTCAGGAGCTATGGAACGTGGGGCTTGACCTCGGATTTCGTCTTGCGAGAAAGGGCATCCTTCCACCAGTTGTCCGGGTCGCGGCGTATCTCGTAGACCACCTTCCCTTTATCAGGGCAGCGGTAGGTGATGGTGTTGGCCGATGCCATGCCGTTGACCAGCCCATACAGTCGTGCCACCTGCTGGGCCAGCACAGGCAGACAGACCTTGCCCTCAAAACAGCCGTTGTCGATGACCACCTTGTCACCCACTTTCTGAACAGGGCACGTGGGCGGCAGGTCCTCTCGGATTTCCTTTACCTCCATGGTAACTGGATACCTGGGCATAGCTCACCTCCTGAATTCATTGAACTCTTCTACACTCAGTTCAGCATCGTTCAAAATACCTCGGAGAGTTCCCTTTGGCAAATCGTGAGTGTGGAGAGGAATAACGACGATGCTGGTATAGCCAGCTTTATGCATTATCAGGTGACTACCTTTCTGGCGATAAACAGACCAGCCTGCTTTCTCAAGGGCACTAATAACCTCTCTTGCCTTGACAACTGGCAGTCGCCTGCTCATTCGACTCTTACTGTAACTGTATCTCTTTCAGGTATGGCGATACCCAGTTCTCGGGCACTTTCCAGCCACAATGCAATAGCCTCAGCGATGTTTCTTAAAGCTTCTTCTTTGGTGGTGCCGTAGGAATGACACCCCTTGAGAGAAGGAGCAAAAATGTGATAACCTCCATCTTCCTCTGGCTCAAGCACTACTTCAAAGTTTTCTACTGTTGCCTTCTTCGTCATATTCGTCACCTCACATCCCATTATAGCACCGACTTCCAGACAGAATAAAGAATCGGTAGGGTGGGTGCAGTATAGCGAAACCCACCTCTAACACGCCAGCCAGAAGGTGGGTTCCACCCACCCTACAAGACTTTTGGGATGGAGTCAACGGCTGCATCTTTTCTATGTCACCTAATGCGAGGGAAAAGTAGGGTGGGTGGAGCATGGCGAAACCCACCAATCAAACGCATCACAATCAAATAGTGGGTTTCACCCACCCTACGACCACTATATTAAAGTAGAGAGAGGATTTCAAGTGCAACGTCATTGGCAGTTCTTACTCCAGGCTAACCGCGCCGAGCGCGCTGGCATGCGACAAAATAAGACTGCGCCTTGCTAAGCGAATGAAAGCTAGATAATCTCAGGTACCAGAATTCAGAACAGATTCGGAGCATTTCTAAGCTTCTTATGCCAATCCTTGTACGCCTTCATGAAATCTGGATCTGAAATTTTAAAGTCGCTTTTAGTCATGTCTAAGAGTCTGTGGGCAATATAAAATGCAAAGAGAATTAAGTCGCGCGACATTTCGTCATTATATTGACATCCAAATTGTAGGACAACTGTTCGATCTTGAGTTCGGTTACTAGAATTGCTCCGGGTGAGAATATCTTTTCCGAAGCTACTCAAAAAAACGTAGAGTTCTAGCGCCTTTTCAAAGTCCTCTCCTGATTTTAGCCATGCTTCTTGGAAATCATCTGGAAAAAGATCTTCAGCAGCTACATTGAACTCTTGCGCCAGTCCCCCCAGTGTAGCGTGAATCCTTTTATTCACGTTTTCCCAAAAACCTTCGACCTCTTCTTTGATGATATGACGGCTTGACTCAAGGTCAAAAAGGGATCCCTTAGCAGCTTTAAGCTGTTCCGAACGAAGTTGAGAAATTTTAGAAGGTTCCCTCTTTAATGTGAATTCATTTCTAATCCATTTCCCTATCTCATTTGGTTTGTAATTAAAGAGAGATGAATATGCTAAGGCTTCAAGAGCAGATCTTAGAACTGCAGATACCCCTGTGTAATAGCCCACTCTTAGTCCAGAACACGCGAACCGGATATTCTGGGCTGATTTTGCCAAAAGCAACGATACAAGCGCCTTTGGTTCATTGATGGCTAGTTCCTCCTCGACTCTAGGCAAGCCATACAAAGTGATGACAGCCGCCTCTTTTGACAGATCAATGAAGTACTTTGCTTCCTCAGATACCTGTTTATTATGCTCTACTTCATCCTCATCAAGTTCCAAAAATTTACCCGTGTCCATTTTTGATGCCCCCATACATATAGTTTGGATTGCTGAATTTAATGCTACGCCGCCACGTGGTTGCGGAGGGTGCCTATGCCCTCTATCTTCACCTGCACCACGTCGCCGGGCTTCATCGGCCCTATGCCCGAAGGCGTTCCCGTAGATATGACATCGCCGGGCAAAAGGGTCATTATGCCAGATATATACTCCACGAGCTCTCCCACAGAAAACACGAGGTCGCTGGTGCGGGAGGACTGGCGAAGCTCTCCGTTGAGACGGGTCTCCAGCTTGAGGTTGTCAGGCTCCAATTCGGTCTCGATGCATGGCCCGATGCCCGCAAAGGTGTCGAACCCCTTGGCCCTCGACCACTGGCCGTCCTTCTTCTGGAGGTCTCGAGCGGTTACGTCGTTGAAACAGGTGTATCCGAGAATGTAGTCCTTAGCCTTTTCTTTGGGCACTCGCGAGGCCTTCTTCCCTATGACCACCCCAAGTTCTCCTTCGTAGTCCACCCTCTGCGAGGCCTCCGGGTAGAGGATTTTATCCTCAGGGCCTATCACGGCGGTGGAGGGCTTTAGAAATATGAGGGGATAAGAAGGAAGCGCCATCCCCGTCTCCTGGGCATGGCTTTTGTAGTTCAGGCCCACTGCCACTATCTTCGAGGGCGCGCAGGGGGCCAAAAGCTTCGCCTTCTCCAGCTCGTAGGCACCATCGCCAAGCCTGTAGGTGCTTCCTCCGACTCGAAAGCTGGTATAGGGATTGCCGCGTATGGGACGAATAGTCCCGCCCTCCTCAATTCCGTATCTGGGCCTTCCATCAAGCAAGAACCTAACGACTTTCAACTGAACCTCCTTCACAATATGACGTTAAAACCTAGCGTCCCCAGACACCGCAGAAAGCAAACCTCTTCAACTTCAAGGCCGTCTAATGGCCTTTTGAACCATCCCCCGGACCCCCGTCAAGGGGACTTTGTCCCCTTGTAACCCCTGTTATTAAACAACCTAGCCTTGCACAAAAAGTCATTCTGAACGGAGTGAAGAATCTGGTTAAGGAGCAGACCCTTCGCGGAGCCTGCCCCTTCATTATATTCGGGCAGGCTCTCGAGGCCCGCTCTGGGCCGAAGGGCTCAGGGTGACATTTTGGGAGCACGAGAGGGGTTTTTGTGCAAAGCCAAACAGCCTCTGATTTCTATATATTTGTATTCAGTGGGACCTATTTGGAACAGCATGATACCAGCTCATCAACCCCTGGAAGGCTCTCCAGGCGCTGAACCAGCTTCAAGACCTCCTTGGCGCCCCTCTTGCCCAGCTTCTTGGACGCCAAAGAGAGGAATTTGGCCTCCAGCTCCTCGGTGCTCATGGGGTTCTCAGCATCTCCCTTCGGGATGTCCTTTCGAAGCTTATACGTCTTACCGTCCTTTGACTGCACATGCACAATACAGCCGTATTTCTGGGGAATGAGGCGCTGGACAACAGGGCTTACCTTGAGTTTTATCTTGGATGCCTCCTTGAGAATGACCGGGTCGGATAACCTCCGCGCCGACATCTGCTCCGGCCCGACCTTCCCCTCGGACAGAGCAGCTCCCAGGGCGAAGGGGAAGCTATACTGGGCTTGCTCCTCATTCTTTGGCCTCGGGCTATTGAGCTCCGACCCTCTCACGTGGGTTTCCACTGTGACCCCAGTGACATCCTCAGAAGTAAGAGTGTGACGCCGTAGAATTTCGAGAAGGGCATCGATGGCCGAGTGAGTATAGCGGCAGGCTGCGTATGGCTTGAAATAGGTGTTCAGGGTCTCATAGGTGTTCCCCAAGGTATCCAAAAGGGTCTTGTCAACCCCCGGGTCATCGAAAATGGTGCAGGCTCCGAGCCATCCCCTCCTCGCCAGGTGGGATGCCGAAACTCCCACCATCGCCGCCCACCCTATGCTCTCCTTGGGCACATGTCCATAGGAAGGGATGGGCCATGCATAGGCCAGAGGCGCATGAGCTTCGGCGACTCCGAGGGCGCTGGCGATTCCCTCCTCCCTCAAGCCCATCAACTTGGCGGAGGCGGCCGCCATCCCGTAGGCTCCGGCCGTTCCAGTGCTGTGCTGGACGACCGGTGAAAGAGATGCGCGAGGTGCAGAGCGCATAATCGCCCCTGCCCTTATCGTAACTTCATAGCCCGCAACCACTGCCTCAAGGAACAGCTTGCCTGTGGCACCCTCCCGTTCGGCAACAGCAATGGCACCCGGTATGACCACACTAGCAGGATGGTACGCTGCCCAGTGGCCGTCATCGTAGTCCAAGACGCTGGCGGTCACGCTGTTGGCAAAGGCCGCCGCAGGTGAAGGAACCTTAATTCCAGTCCCGATGATGGTCGATTCTTCTCTACCACCCATTTCCTGGACCCACAGGCGGGTGCTTTTCGCTGCCGCAGCATTTAGTCCACCCAGGGTCGTTCCCAAAATGT
>JACPPT010000007.1 GCA_016190815.1 Chloroflexota bacterium | reverse complement strand
GAGCCTCGGGGAATAAACGGCTTCGGCTACGACCCTATCTTCCACCTTCCCTCCTACGGTAAAACCATGGCTGAGCTTCCCGCGAGCGTAAAGAACCGTATAAGCCACAGGGGAAAGGCCGCCAGGGAGGCAAAGAAAGCCCTCAAAAGGTTAGCCAGAACTCGTCCTCAAAATTAGTCCTCTGGGAAATTCAGAGGGGTCTAAACCCCTCTGGTGGGGGTCTGGGGGTATCCCCCAGCTTTAATTTCCCCCTCTCCCATCAGGGAGAGGGGGACACAGGGGGTGAGGGACTTCGTGGCAGCTTCTATGATTTCCATCTACACCGACGGCGCCTATAACTGGGGGAAGAAAACCGGGGGCTGGGCTGCCATAATACTCCAGGACGGCGGGAAAACACCGCTTTCTGGTCGTGTGGAAAAGACAACTAGCAATCGAATGGAGATTCTCGCCGCCATAAAAGGCCTTGAAAAGACCCCCGAAGGCGCAGACGTAACTATCTACAGCGACAGCCAGTATCTCGTGTTTACCATGACCAGAGGATGGAAACGCAACAAAAACCTCGATCTGTGGAACGACCTGGACAGGCTAGTATCGAGCCGCAACGTTCAGTGGGAGTGGATAGCAGGCCATGCAGGCCACCCGGAGAACGAGGAGGCCGACAGGCTGGCCAATGAGCAAGCCGGAATCAGCTCGGATGCACCCTCAAAGCAGCTAACCCACGTCGATTCCCAGGGCAGGGCCAGGATGGTGGATATAACCCGGAAGGCCGATACTGAGAGGGAGGCTATAGCCAGGGGCACAGTGCTTATGGACGCCAGCACCCTCGAGCTCATAAATAAGGGTCAGATGGAGAAAGGGGACGTGCTTGCCGTAGCTAAAGTTGCGGGAATAATGGCTGCGAAAGAGACCCACCGACTCATCCCCCTTTGCCACCCTCTGCCCCTAACCCACGTGGGCGTGGATTTTGACCTGAAAGATGAGCCTGTCTCCATAGAGATAACCGCCACCGCCAGGACCACAGCCAAAACCGGAGTGGAGATGGAAGCCCTCTCCGCCGTGGCCGTGAGCGCCCTCACCATCTACGACATGTGCAAGGCCGTGGACAGGGGGATGCGCATCACAGACATTCGACTGGTGAGGAAGAGCGGCGGCAGAAGCGGGACCATAGAGCTGGAGTAGATTCTCCCGGGAGCTCCTCTTATTTGCGCGTGGCAAAGATAGCACGCTATAGCGCCTGGCCCTTCAGAGAGCCCATGGAGCGAGGTGTGTGCAGGCTCTATTCTGAACAAAAGGGAGAGGTGTAGTCCAGTTCGGAAGAGTTCAAAGTGAGGAAAATCGTAATGCCGTCTCCTCTCCGTTCATTCCTATCTGATGCATTTCCGACTATAAAGGCTGATCCTCAGGCGTGCTGGGTCTCAAACATTTTATCAAGGGATATCCCAGAACAACTAGAACCACTTTCTCCTGCTATCAAAATTGTGGATCGTTGCAATCAGCTTACGATGTTGAAACAAAGGGCAAGCCAAGAGCACCCAGTGGACAGGCCTCACACTCAGCAATACGACGATCGCTTTCTAGACTGTCTTACAGAAGCATGCGCTTTCGCTTGGGCAGTTCTGAAGAAGTTGGGAACGCCAGAGTTTCATTACCGTGAAGGAGCCCCAGACATATATGTCAATCCTGGGATTTGGATTGAGGCAAAGACTATTCACCCATCATTAGAAGATAAGGAATTAAGAGAGAGGGTGTTTAAGAAAGGGGAAGTAGCTGGAGTGACTGTTCCTATCTCTTATGAAGGTCTGTTTAGGAAGTTTGAGTATGACTTCAAAGATGCAAAAGGAAAATTCAAACGTCAAGGAACTGGCAAAAATATAGCTTTCTTTAACTTGGCGCAACTTGATGTCAGTGCATGGCTGGAAAAAAAAGAGTATATTCTCGCTAAGTTAGACCAGTGGGCTAATTCTAAGAAGTCATCAAAACCAACCATATACATCGTGATTTGTTACAACTATAACTGGCAGGGACCTTTTAGAGATTTGTCCCTCTCTGACATTGGCTGACAAAGCAAATGCCATCTTATCTTCTATGAATGTGCTCTACGCTATTAGTCTTTTTGCTTTTCATCTGTTCTGAGGTCTTGCGGCACACACAAGGCGCTTTCATGAGGGTTGGGGGCTGTCTGGCTTGCTCTTAGCCTCAAGCAGTCGTGCAAGCTCGCAGATGGCGCCATAGGCATAGGGTATATATTCCAGAGGGGGCAGGTCAAGCTTCCTAAGCTCCTCATCTTTTGAAACGTCCAGCCCTGATGAGAACGGGCCGCCCTCTGTCTGGAACCGTAGGATAAGCTCATAAAGCTCACCGTCGGGACAGACGACCACACACCCCAGATCGCTCCGCACGGCTGGAGCAGGTTCCACCTCCACAGCCTGAACCAGGCTACCCGAGAAAAAGGGAAAGGGGATAAGCTCCTTGGCCATTTCCCTCAAAAGCTCCCTCATCTCCAAGGCTGTCCTATCCAGAATAACATTGGCCCTGGCCTCAATGGCTGATGGTTGGACTTCTTTAGTCGGCATTTGTCCCAACTCCTCCTTCTGGAGAAGATTATAGATGGGGCAACCCCCCCAAGCAAGGCATTGGGGCCGTTTAATAGTCTTTGAACCAATTCTTGTTAACAGGGACACCCACAGACCGCCGGTGGGGGCTTTGCCCACTGCACCCCATATGACCTCCCAATAACCTGACTGCACAATATGACGCCCCTCAGATTACCTCACGAAGAAAGACCACCTGGCAGGATGCGGCTGTGCCGCCGAACCAAGTTCGGCTAGCAACAGAGGCGCAACGCGCACGCATTGTTACCGTTCTGTTACCGACAGGTTCCCTGTTTGTTTCTTTTGTGTCCGTGAAAATTACCTTACGGTAGTAAGCTCCAGATATACAGGCGTCAACCTGTGCAATCCTGACTATTAGGTTGGACAGAGGTTACCTGGAGTGCTAATGCATTGCATGAAAAAAACACAGTTTCGTTGGCAGCTAGGGCCCAGAGCAAGACGAAGAGAGGAGAGGAGCTATGTCAGTCCTGATACGCTATGCAAATGAACTGATCCGTCGAAAGGTGGACGGCATTCGTGCCCCGGCACGATACGCCCTTGTTTTCGTTGTTGGTCTGGTGCTTGCTATCGCAGCCTGTGCTCAGCCGACGCCTACTGCCACCCCCACACCAAGCCCAACAGCGATTGCTTCACCCACTCCTTCACCTATTCCCTCACCTACTCCTTCACCCACACCCTCGCCTACCCCCTTACATAGTCCTTCACCCATGCCTTCGCCCACTCCCTCACCTACTCCTTCACCCACAGCCACAGCTACGCCTGCTGCAACACCCACTCCTGAGCTCAAAGCGGCTCAAGTACGCATAAGTCGGCACCCTGAACTGGGCAACATTCTGACCGACGCCGCAAATCGTACGTTATATTTGTTCACAAAAGACAGGCTGAACAAGAGCAACTGTTCAGGGCAGTGCGCGCAAATATGGCCGCCTCTCCTGACGTCTGGTCAACCCACTGGAGCTGAAGGAGTGGTCGCCGCCGCCTTAGGCACAATTAAACGTGAGGACGGCTCCACGCAAGTCACCTACAACGGCTGGCCCCTCTACTATTTTGTCCAGGACCAGCAGCCAGGCGACGCCAAGGGACAGAACGTCGAACGTGTCTGGTTTGTTGTCTCCCCGGACGGAGGCCCCATAGCCACCAGTGCCACAGTGAAGACGGCCGTAAACTCCACCTATGGCACCATCCTGGTGGAGGAGAGCGGCAGGATATTGTATCTTTTCAAGAAGGATGAGCGGAACAAGAGCAACTGCTACGGTGGCTGTGCCAGAGCATGGCCACCCCTCATCACCATCAATGATCCCACCGTTGGGGAGGGCATCACCGCCAGCCTAATGGGCACCATCACTCGCACCGATGGG
>JACPPT010000006.1 GCA_016190815.1 Chloroflexota bacterium | reverse complement strand
TAAAACGGGTTTTTGCCAACTAACACGCCAGTTCTAATTTGTATTTAACAGCACCCTTTGGGACACCGGGAGGCAAATTTCGAGAGCGGCACCATGAACCACTCGGACACCTCTCCACGGCCAAGTTTGAATTATAGCATAGCGGGATATAGCAGGCAAAAACCGAAACTCCAGAAGATTGCCTAGAGCCGCTTTTCAACTCCTTAAATCCCCCGCTCTTGGAGGGTTTTTGACGTTATGGGGTGGCTCATACGCTGTTGAACAGCCATCTCACCCTTAATCCGTGAGTCTAGATTCAGAAGGAGCACCTGATGGGTGTCATCCCAGATTCACGGATTCCCTTGTCCCTCGAAGATTTAACGGTGTTTTATTATGGTAGTTCCAAACTACCGGATCCTTCTCTTTGGGAAGGGGAAAAGTGTTTTTAAGAGGGAAGGGGGCTTTGCCCCCTTCCCTCTTTCTATTCTCTCTTCCCCCTCTCCTTGCCAAGGAGAGGGGGCTGGGGGTGAGGTCTTCAATGCCGAAGGAGTGCGAAGGGAAAAAACTCTCATAACCCCATGCTAGCGACATGTCCTGCATCCTCGCCATGACACTGCTCTTCGCCAGATAATGCACGGATTATGGCACACTCCTGATACTTGCCCATCGAGCAAGATTTATGCTAAATTCATGCCAGTCCGATGAAGGTTCTTGTTTTAGGTGGAACGCGGTTCGTAGGGTTGCATCTGGTCTATGAGCTTTTGCGCCGGGGCCATGATGTGTCCATTCTAAACCGTGGGAAGACTCGCGGCGGGTTGCCTCCGGAGGTGAAGCGGTTTTACGCCGACCGCAAAGACCCTCAGGCTGTAAGGGTGGCCCTCGAAGGGCAGGAGTTCGATGCGGTATTTGACATAAGCGCCTACGTGGAAGAAGACCTGGGGGTTATGCTGGAGCTTTTTGGGGGCATGGTTGCGCACTACGTGTTTTGCAGCACCACCTTCGTCTACGCCACCAGCGACTTCGCCCCAATTCGTGAGGACTTTCCTCTGAACCTGGGGCCAGATGCATCGCCCTACGCTACAGGTAAATTAAGGTGTGAGGAGCTTCTCTTTAGTGCTTTCAAGGAAAGGGGCTTTCCCGTTTCCATTATCAGGCCGTCCATGGTCTATGGCCCACATAACTATCATCTGGACAGGGAGTTCAGCTATTTCGCTCGTTTTCTGAGACAAAGGAAGATTCTCGTGCCCGGAGAAGGCTTAACCCTTCTTCATTTTGGGCATGTGGATGATCTGGCGTGCTATTTTGCGTCTATTTTAGGAAACAGACAGGTGGTGGGACAGGCCTACACCGTTACAGGCCCCGAGGCCATCACTATAAGGGGATACATATCAGCCATCGCAAAAATAGTGGGCGTTAAGCCAGATATACTCTTTCTGGAACCAAGGGTTGTGGACTCTCTGAAGAGGCCGATATTTCCATATGCCTGGCAGAGGAGCGCTGTTTACAGCATTGAAAAGGCTAAAAGCCAGTTGGGTGTTGTTCCTCGTTATGATTTCGTCTCAGGCCACAAGCATACTTTCGAATGGTACTTGGAGAACGGCCTTGACCTAATGGATTGGGATTTCTCGTATGAGGATGAGGTGATCAAAAATTCTTGCTAAGCTGATGCCAGGTAGCTTAAGTTAAGGGAAACTCCTAAAATATATAGCTCTAAAGGGCTTGACAAGACTAGGTAAGGTGGCATATTATTGTGCCCGATAACAATCTATCGGTTTGCGAGCTGGGGGATATACAGACTCGCCATTTAGCGTAAAAAGAGATAAGGCACTTATCAGAAGGAGGTCAAGTTGCATAAACTGTTACGGTCTAAATGGATGTGGATAACCATTCTGGTTGCTCTCCTTGCACTAGTTTTTGCTTCTGCTTGCACAGGGCCGGCGGGGCAAACAGGGCCACAAGGCGAACGGGGGACTGCGGGGCCACAGGGTGAACGGGGACCAGCAGGAGCAACAGGGCCACAAGGGGCGCCAGGTGAGCGAGGTTTGCAAGGACTGCAAGGGCCAGCGGGGGCAACAGGACCGGCAGGGGCAGCGGGGCCTGAAGGCAAGCCAGCTCCCCAGGTAGAGGCCACTATAGTCATAATGACAAGCGATCTGGAAAGATTTCCACATGTACCTGTAGGTAGCTCGGTGTCCATTCATGGATCTGGCTTTGCACCAAATGAGACCATTGTGGTGGAGATTGTCGCTGGCATTTCAGGCCTCACCCGAACGTGGAAGGAGTTCAAGTCCAACGAATCGGGTGCCTTCGCGACGCACAGCCTGGCGTTGCCAGCGGCTGTCAAGGAAGGGCTTTATACTGTGAGGGCGATTGGCAATCTTGGCTCTATTGCCAGCGCTCCAATACATGTGGCAGCTCCCGCAACTCCAACTCCGACACCAACTCCAATCAAGAAGTAAGTAGTTTAAGAGGGTTTACTTAAGAAACGGCCTCCCTTCTGAAAGAGAGGCTGTTTCTTATTCCCTTTAAATGCCTCCCATAAAAAAGGCACCTAGACTTTTGAGGTTTAGGTGCCTTCTGGGGCGCACTACAAACTGATGCGCTGCGTAAATGGTTTCCACCGATATGAACCTTGCAGAAAGGTCAAGACAACGCTGGCCGTTCTGCGGCTATACCAAGCTATTTCTTCTTGGGGGCCGGCTTCGCTGGCTTTTTTTTGGCCATCAACTATCACCTCCTTTCACTTTGCCTCGAGCTTGAAAATCATCCACATTTGTTGTAGCCGCAGGCCCTGCACACGAAACACCCCTCCTGGTATATCAACTGGCCTGAGCACTCAGGACATGGCAACGGTCTTTTGCCGTTGCCATTATCCTCTACCAGGAGCCCGAGTTGTGCCGCAAAGGCCTTCTCCAGTCTGGGCAGCTCTTTCCACTGCTGAAGAGCGTGGCTCAGCGCTATTGCTACTGCATCCGGGGCGGATTTGACCTGCACGCCTCTGTCCCAGGAGGGACAGCACGTGATGCCTCGTAGCTGCTCTATTATTTGCTCGGTAGGTATGCCAGAGCGAAGGGCGAGGGAGATAAGGCGCGAAATGGCCTCTAGCTGTGCCGAGTCGCACCCGCCGGCCTTTCCCAGGGTCGAGAATACCTCGAAGGGCCGCCCCGACTCGTCGAAGTTTATGGTTATGTACATATTGCCGTGTCCTGTGCGTATACGCTCTGTTACGCCCTGAATGAGCTGGGGGCGTTCTCTGGGGACGAGAGATGTGCCCGTCCGGGCATCTGTTTCTTTGAGCTTCTCGGTCAGGCCCGTGCTGAGGACCTGCTTGTCTTTGCTGCCGTCTCGGAAGATGGTTATGCCTTTGCAGCCCTCTTTATAGGCCAGCATGTAGACCTTGGCTACATCTTCAACTGTAGCGCGATGGGGGAAGTTCACGGTCTTGGAGACAGCGTTGTCGGTGTGACGCTGGAACGCTGCCTGCATCCGAATATGCCACTCGGGGCTGATGTCGTGTGCGGAGACGAAGATGCGCTTGATCCACTCAGGCACCCCCGCTATGTCTCTAACGCTTCCTTTCTCTGCAAGTGCCTCCATCAGCTCCTTGCTGTAGAAACCCTCTCGCCTGGCGACTTCCTCAAAGTATGGGTTCACCTCAATGAGACGGTTGTTGTCAAGGACATTCCTTACATAGCTGAGGGCGAAAAGAGGCTCTATCCCGCTGGAGCAGTCGGCGATGATGCTTAGCGTGCCTGTGGGTGCTATGGTTGTGCGTGTGGCGTTCCGGTATTTCATTCCGCCCGGGCGATTGTATATGCTATCCTCCCATGCTGGGAAGGCTCCTCTCTCCTGGGCAAGCATGGCGGATGCCTCGTTGGATTTTTCGCTGATGAAGGCCATGATGCGCTCCCCTATGGCCAAGGCCTCCTCAGAATCATACGGGATCCCCAGTAGAATGAGCATATCGGCGAAACCCATTACCCCCAGACCTATCTTTCTGGTCTTTTTGGTCATCTCTTCGATCTGGTGTACAGGGTATTTATTCATTTCTATGACGTTGTCCAGAAGTCTAACGGCGGTCCTTACTGTTTTCGCCAGCTTATCCCAGTCAATAGCATAGGTGTTTCCTTCCTGGCGCAGCATCTTTGCCAGATTTACGGAGCCGAGGTTGCAGGATTCGAATGGCAGAAGGGGCTGTTCCCCGCACGGGTTGGTGCTTTCTATCTCTCCAAGCGCGGGTGTGGGGTTGTCCCTGTTGATGCGGTCAAGGAATACCAGACCTGGGTCGCCTGTCTGCCAAGCCAATTCCGCTATCAGGTTAAAGACCTTTCTTGCGTTGAGCTTTCTTTCAGGCTTTCGGGTACGGGGGTTGATGATGTCGTAGTCCTCTCCTTTCTCCACAGCCCTCATAAACTCCTCGTTTGCTGCCACGGAGATGTTGAAGTTCTGAAGGCTTGCTCCGTTCTGTTTGGAACGTATGAAGTCCAGGATGTCAGGGTGGTTCACGCTGAGAATGCCCATATTGGCCCCACGACGTGTGCCCCCTTGCTTTATCTGCTCTGTTGTGGCGTCGAAGATTTTGGCGAAGGAAACGGGACCGCTGGCCACTCCGCCAGTCGAGCCTACGACATCCCCTGCCGGGCGGAGCCTTGAGAATGAAAAGCCCGTGCCACCGCCGCTCTTGTGGATGAGGGCTGTATGTTTAACGGCATCGAAGATAGCTTCTATGGAGTCCTCTATAGGTAGGACGAAGCAGGCAGAAAGTTGCTGAAGCTCCCGCCCGGCGTTCATAATAGTGGGAGAGTTAGGCAGAAACTCCAGGCTGGCCATAGCCTTGTAGAACTCCTGCTCCACAGCCTTTATATCGGCATGGCGGCTATATTTGCGTTCAGCTAGGGAGAGGTTTTGGGCCACTCGCTGGAACATCTCCTCTGGCGTCTCCATGACTCTACCTTCGCTGTTTTTGGCAAGGTATCTCTTTTGGAGGACGGTGAGGGCGCTGGGGGATAGCTGGAGTCCAGCAGGGGATTCCGCAGAGGGTGCACCCCTCGCTGCGGATGGCAGACTGCTGAAGCCTTCACCCCTCGCTTTTTTACGAGCGTTGGGCATAATTATTCTCCCTTCTATGTCAGGTTTAAGTCGCACTCCTTGAATGAATGGGACGTGCAGAAGAACCCCTGCGTTTTCCGGCTTTTGGCGGCTTCGGCGCAACTTCACCTCCCACTATCAAGGGCAGTTGGGCAGTCTTAGGCCGAGCCGGCTCCCTGGCCTCAAGAAGAGCATCTATTTCCCGTTTGAAAGTTTTTATATCTGCAAACTCGCGATAGACGCTGGCAAATCGCACATAGGCGACCCGGTCCAGAGTTCTGAGCTTTTCCATCACCATTTCCCCAATGAGGGAGCTGGACACCTCTGCCTTGCCCAGTTTCAGGAGTTGGGCCTCAATGTCATCGACTACCTTTTCTATCGTTCCCATGGGCAGGGGTCGCTTGGCGCAAGCCTTTCTAATGCCACTGCTTAGTTTCTCCCTGTCGAACTCCTCCCGCCTTCCGTCTCGCTTGATAACCAGGAGGGTAGTTGTCTGCACCTTCTCATGGGTGGTGAATCGCAGGGCGCAGCGGAGGCACTCTCTCCTGCGGCGTATTACGTCGCCGGCGTCCCGGGAGTCGATGACTTTGGAATCTATGTAACCGCAATACGGGCATTTCATAGTTGTTTCACCAAAAACCACAACACAACATCTTGTGGATGATTATAATGCTACCACAACTTGTTGGGTTTTTCAATAGTTTTGGAGGGACTTTCGGGGATTTTTGCGCAAGAATGCGCCAGGGTCTTTTATTCGTGTGTGGCGGTGGAACGGCAGGACAAAGGGAGGCCTCCAAGAAATTGGAGGCCTCTTCTCGTCCCCCCACTATCCAGGGGGCATATGAGGGAGGTGATTGAAGCTACATGACCAATTTCTTCGACCAGGAGTCCTTGCGGACTGGGGGTCGAGAGCTCTGGAGAAATGGAGGCAGGGCTCTTTCGGCTGGTGCTGAGGCGTCAGGGAGGAGCTGATAGATTCGGGCATCGGTGCTTCTATAGTTGGAAACTGCCTTGGAGCTATCATAGCCCATGGAAACACCAGCTGCCACGAGGACTATCTTGACCTCGCTCTCTTTGTCCAGGGTAGGGTCGTTGACCATTCCAAAGAATACCATTGCATCCGGGTCAGCGGCCTTGGTGATGAGCTCTGCCGCCTGGTTCACCTCAGAGAGTGTCAGGTCGTTTCCTCCAATCATATTGAAGATGATTCCCCTGGCTCCCTCTACGGAAACATCCAAAAGAGGGCAGTTCAGGGCGGCCTTGGCGGCATCTATGGCCCTGTTTTCGCCTTTCCCCTTGCCGATAGCCATCAGCGCTGGGCCGGCGTTGTTCATTATTGATTTGATATCGGCAAAGTCTACGTTGACCTGCCCGGGCATATTGACAATGTGAGAGATGGAGCTAATGCCCTGAAAGACAATCTCGTCAGCCAGCTTGAAGGCCTCTTCCATTGTTACTTTCTTGTCGCAGATGCCCAGAAGACGGTCGTTGGGAACAGCTATGATGGTGTCGCATTTCTCCTTAAGGCGTGTTATCCCCTCCTCGGCCGCTTTCATCCGCCTGGCACCCTCGAAGGAGAAGGGCTTGGTCACCACAGATATGGTGAGAGCGCCCGCCTCTTTGGCCAGCTCAGCGACTACGGGGGCTGCCCCTGTTCCTGTGCCGCCGCCCATGCCGGCTGTTACGAATACCATGTCAGCCCCACTGACCGTCTCCGCCAGCTCTGCCCGGCTTTCCTCGGCAGCAAGCTTGCCCAAATTGGGGTCGCCGCCTGCTCCCAGCCCTCGGGTGAGCTTGTCTCCGATGCGGACCAGCTTCGCACCCTCGACCATGAGGAGGGCCTGGGCATCTGTGTTTACGGCTACCATCTCAACGTGGGGGACGGTCTCTTTCAGCATTCTCCTTACTGTATTGCTGCCGCCGCCGCCGCAGCCGATGATCTTGATATTGCAAACGCCGAACTGCTTCCCTGAATTTGTCTGAGTACTATCTGCCACGGTTGTCTCCTTTCTCTAGATTTTGTTTTTAGCCTTTGAAATGTTTAATAACACTCTGGAACAAAGCTTTTTTCTATCTCACCTCCCCTTGGTATTGGACGACCTCCTCAACTTTAAACATGTTCAGCTACCCTCATCCTGGCGCTTCGACTTCTGGGGTTCGCCAGGCGTTCACTCTCAGAGGGGAAGATCGCCTTTTTAGTTATAGGCCTGAGGGTGGCCTTGTGACCACAAATACAGACGGGGGTCTTTGGAGGACAAATGCAGTCCTGAGACTCCCTTTTAATGAAAGCCTTAATAATACGGTCTTCCAGAGAATGGTATGAGATAATAACGAGCCTGCCCTCGTATCCTAGAAGCCTTAAAGCCTGGGGCAACACTTCTTCCAGGTTTGCCAGCTCCTGATTCACTGCTATTCTCAAGGACATGAAGACCTTCGTGGCTGGATGAATCCTTCCCCTCACTCCACCCACTGCCTTTTCCACCGCCTTAGCAAGCTCCAGCGAGGTCCTGATGGGCCGGCTTTCCACTATTCGGCGGGCTATTTGTCGACCTCTTCGCTCTTCGCCATATTCCCTGAATATGGAAGCCAACTTGTCCTGACTGTAAGTATTCACGATCTGCTCCGCAGTAATCCCCTGGCCCGGGCCGAAACGCATATCCAGTGGTTCGTCATGACGGAAGCTGAACCCTCTGCCCTTGGCCTCGAGTTGCAATGAGGATAACCCCAGGTCGAAGAGCACACCATGAACAGGTTTGAAGTTGTATTCGGAAGCGATTCTCTCCAGCGTGGAGAAGTTATCGTTAACTAGGAGATAGGAGCCTTCGTAGGCTTGAAGGCGCTTTTCGGCCGCCCTGATGGCGTCGGGGTCTGCGTCGATGCCTAAGAGCTGGCCCCCAGGGGAGCTTGCTCGAAGTATGGCCTCTGAGTGGCCGCCCTCGCCAACGGTGCAATCTATATAGCGACCGCCGGACTGAATGCCCAGGGCTTCAACGACTTCTTTGAGGAGGACAGGTGTGTGGTGGAAGTCGGGTTCGGAAAGGATCATCACCTTTCCTCTAAGCCCTCGGCTATATGCCAGGCCTGTTCCTCCATACGCTTCTTTTCTGCTAACCAAAATCCCTTGTCCCATATCTCTATGTGTCTCCCTATCCCTGCGATGGTCACCTCGTCCTTTATTTGTGCGTATTCTCTAAGCGCTCCTGGCAGGACCACCCTCCCCAGATTATCCATCTCTCCAGGGAATGCACTGGAAAAGGTGAACCTGTTGATTCGTCTGGTCTTCTCCCGGTTAGCGGGTAAATCCAACTGCCGTTCTGACAGTCTGTTCCACTCGGAGAGATGGTATACATTGATGCACCTCTCAAGGCCTCGACAGAGGACAAACCCTTCCTTAAGAGCTTCTCGAAATCTGGCGGGGATGGTGACCCTGCCCTTTTGGTCGAGTCTGTATTCGTGTTCCCCGAGGAACATCTCTCTCCCTTGGTCGTGTCCCCACAAGTCCCCACTTTTTACCAATACGCCCCAATATTAAGCACCAAGGGTTATTTTGTCAATGGGTTTTCAGACGATTTTTGGACTAATTTTGAACTTTTTTCACGAAACTGGCCTCTAACTGCCCCTCTGTGTGGTATGATATGCATAGTAGTAGTGAAGGGGTTTGCAAGATGTTCCAGATAGGCATTCTCACCCTCAGCGACATGGGTGCCAGAGGGCTGCGGCTGGATGAAAGCGCCAGGGTCGTCAAAGAGATGATTTCAAAATTGGACTGGCAGGCCATTAAGTATGAGATTCTCCCTGATGAAAAAGACCTTATTTCTAGGAAGCTTGCCCAGTGGGCCGATGAAGGTTCTTTGGATATCATACTGACCACAGGAGGAACCGGGCTGGGTCCCAGGGATGTGACCCCTGAGGCGACCTTGGCTGTGGTGGATAGACTTGTCCCGGGACTGGCCGAGGCTATGAGAGCGGATGGCTTGAAGAAGACGCCCTTTTCAATGGTAAGCCGGCAAGTGGCCGGTGTTCGAGGCCGCTGCCTCATTGTGAACCTCCCGGGGAGCCCCAGGGCGGTGCGGGAGTGCCTTGAGGTGATTCTCCCTGTGTTGCCACATGCTGTCAGGCTTCTAAAGGGAGAAGCGGACGAGCACCCGCCGTTGAAAAAGGCAAAGGGTGAAAGCTAGCTGTGCGTATCTACGTTCTAACCCTTTTCCCCAAAATGTTTGAGGGGCCTTTTAGTGAAAGCGTGCTCGGACGCGCTCAGGACAAGGGTATTGTGGAGATCGTCATTAGAAACATAAGGGACTATGCTACAGACAGGCATCGCACCGTAGACGACTATCCATACGGTGGAGGCGCAGGGATGGTGATGAAGCCTGAGCCGTTGTTTGCAGCGGTAGAAGCAGTTCGAAAGGAGATCGCTTCAGGCACGGAGGAGGGCGCAACTGAAGATGGGCCTATCATTCTTCTCACGCCCCAGGGCCGCCTCTTTAGCCAAAAATCGGCCGTGACGCTGGCCGCGGAGAAGGAACTGATCCTCATATGTGGGCATTATGGGGGTGTGGATGAAAGGATTCGAGAGCACTTGGCCACAGATGAGATAAGCATAGGAGACTATGTGCTTAGCGGTGGGGAGCTGGCGGCCATGGTGATAGTGGACGCGGTTGTAAGACTTGTGCCTGGAGTCTTGGGATCGGAGGAGTCAGCTTTAGGTGATTCTCATATGAGCGGTCTTCTGCAACACCCTCTCTATACTCGTCCTCAAAGCTTTAGGGGATGGGATGTCCCCCAGCCTCTCCTCTCTGGAAATCATGCTCAGATAGCCAGGTGGAGGAGAGAGCAATCCATCCTTCGAACGTTGAAGAGGCGTCCAGACCTTCTGGAGAATGCCCTTTTCTCTCCTCAGGAGAAAAGAATGGTGGAGGAAATGCGAAGGGATGCAAGCAAGTGAACGGATGCTTGACGCCTGAATAAGCCAATGGTATTATGCCCAATTGTGCATAGCATTTAACTGTGGCTAAAACGAGGGAGAATCCTAATATGGACATAAAGTCAGTGGTATCTTATGAACGCAAGCCCACCGTTTCGGATGCAAGGCCTGGCGACACCGTGAAGGTAAGTCTTAAGGTCATTGAGGGGGATAGGGAGCGAATTCAGGTCTTTCAGGGCGTTGTCCTGAAGATCAGACGTGGTGGAGTAGGTGCCAACGTCACCGTCAGGCGAATTTCTCATGGAGTTGGCGTGGAACGAACCTTTATGCTTTACTCTCCTCGCCTGGAAAAGGTGGAGGTCCTGCGTAGAGGTGATGTCAGACGTGCCAAGCTGTATTACCTGCGAGGCCTTTCAGGAAAGGCGGCAAGGATAAGGGAGAAGGTAAGGGCAAGGGGGGTGGAGGTGGTCGAAGCAGGAGCAGAGGGCCAGCAAATCGGCGAGGAAGGTGGAGCGGAAGAGCAGGAGAGGCAGGCCGACGAAACAGAGGGGCAACCCCAAACATAGCCAGAAACATAAGGCGATGCCGCTGCACTTCTTTTAACTGTAACCGCTTTCTCCTTTCCACAGTGAAAGCCTGAAACTATGAAATACGCTGAAGTTGCCGTCGATTCCCCATGGCCTACCAGGAGCACCTTCAGCTATGAAATCCCGGAGGGGATGGAGCTTCGCCCTGGGCAGGGCGTCTCGGTGCCCTTCGGCGATAAGGTTCTTCAGGGCGTCGTATTTGAGCTAACGCCTTCCCCATCGGTAGAGGAAACCAAAAAGGTTATATCCCCGATAGAATCCCAACCACTTCTATCCTCCGTTCAACTGCAACTGGCCCGCTGGATAAGCGCCCGCTATATGTCATCCCTTTTCGAATCTGTGGCCCCCATGCTGCCTCCCGAGTTCAGGGGGGGGCGCAGGCTGGGGCCCAAGTACACCTCGCTTGTCCGTTTGCTTGTCCCTAAGGAGCAGGCTCAGGCTGAGGCGCAGCACCTGCGTGAGAAAAGGGCCACGAAACAGGGCGATGTCTTCGAGCTTCTCTCGGAGGAGACTTCTGGTCTTGCCCTGGCGGAGTTGGTGCGCAGAACGGGTTGCACCAGAGCAACGGTTGCTGCCCTGGAGAAGAAGGGGCTTGTGGGTGTCGAGTCGGTTCAGGTGGTGCGAGACCCCCTTAGGGGCAGAAGCTTCAAGCCCACATCTCCACACAACCTGACTCCCGCACAGGAAAAGGTCTGGTCTGAGATTGAGAAAACCTTGGTAAACTCAAGAAAAGGCCAGAACGAAGCCGCCGTATTCCTTCTCCACGGGGTAACGGGAAGTGGAAAGACGGAGATATACCTTCGTGCCCTTGCCAGTATCATCAAGCTGGGAAAGAAGGGGATTGTGCTGGTGCCTGAGCTGGCCCTCACTCCTCAGACCATCGAGCGCTTTGGTTCCCGCTTCCCCGGGAGAATTGCCGTTCTACATAGTGGGCTGACTCCAGGAGAGCGGTTCGATGAGTGGTGGCGCATAAAAGAGGGTGCCTTTGATGTTGTGATAGGGTCAAGAAGCGCAATTTTTGCTCCCCAGCCTGATTTAAAACTCATTGTCATTGATGAAGAGCATGAATGGACATATAAACAACAGGATGTGCCTCCCTGTTATCACGCACGGGATGTGGCTGTACGTCTTTCGGAACTCACAGGTGCAGTGGTAATCCTCGGAAGTGCAACCCCGGATCTGGGGAGCTATCATCTCGCCAGAAGTGGGGTGTACAGGCTTCTTGAGCTTCCTGAAAGGGTACCAGAGGACACGCGGCTTCCCCGGGTGGAAGTGGTGGATATGCGCAGGGAGCTCAGAGAGGGGAACCGGAACATTTTCAGCCGAGCTTTGAGGTCTGCCCTGGCTTCCACCTTGGCTCAAAAGGAGCAAGCCATCCTTTTCCTTAATCGTCGGGGAACCGCGACATTTGTTCAGTGCCGCGATTGCGGTTTTGTCTTGAGATGTAAAAGGTGTGACGTATCCTATACCTATCACTCAACGATGGGAGGGCTTGTCTGCCATTATTGCAATGGCAAAGCACCTCTGCCTGAGCTATGTCCTTCCTGTGGCGGAAGACGAATTCGGTATATGGGGAGTGGTACGCAGAGGATTGAGGAGGAGGTGCGAGCCTTTTTCCCTGAAGCTCGACTTCTGCGCTGGGATAGAGACACAACAATGGACTGGCGCTCCCACGATACAATAATGGGCAAATTTCTTTCCCACGAGGCTGACATCCTCATCGGAACTCAGATGATAGCCAAGGGCTTGCATATGCCTCTGGTAACCCTTGTAGGGATAGTCAACGCTGACATCGGGCTACATTTGCCAGATTTCCGTGTGGGTGAGAGGGTATTCCAAGTTCTCAGCCAGGTAGCTGGCAGGGCAGGCAGGGGGGAGAAGGGTGGAAAAGTCGTTATTCAGACGTATTCGCCTCAGCACTACGCTGTTCTCGCTGCGGCCAGACACGATTACGCCTTCTTTTACGAGAGGGAAAGCCTGTTTCGTAGAGAGCATGGCTATCCGCCATTCAATCGGCTTGCTCGTCTGCTCTACACGCACCCCAATGTTGTTGCGTGCCAGAGGGAGGGACTGAAGCTGCGTGGAGCCCTTGAGGAAAGGGTCTCTTCCAAAGGGATTACCGACGTGGGCATTCTAGGCCCCAGCCCTGCATATATGCAGAAGGTGAGGGGTCGCTTTCGCTGGCACATCATCCTGCGCTCACCGGATCCCAGTCCCATCCTTGAGGACTTACGCCTTCCACGGGGGTGGACTTTGGATATGGACCCTGTGAGCTTGCTATGAGCTTTACGCCTCGTTTAGTTTGAATTATAATAACATATCGGCCGATTGACGGCCGAAGTTTGGTTATTAACGTGAGGAAACCCCGTGGCTGTTTTGCCCATTCGAGTCGTGCCAGACCGTGTTCTGAGGGAGAAGGCCAAGAGGATACGAAGGATAGACGACTCCATCCGAAAGCTGGCAGCGGACATGCTGGAAACGATGCATAGCGCCCTAGGAGTTGGGTTGGCGGCTAACCAGGTTGGGGTTCTCTTGCGTCTCATAGTTATCCAGATTCCAGAGCAAGATCCATTGGTTCTGGTTAACCCTAAAATAGTCAAAAGGAGTGGAGAACGTATCATTCCCGAAGGCTGCTTGAGCATACCAGGCTACAGGGGTGAGGTTAAGCGTTCAGAGCGTGTGCTCGCAAGGGCGCTGGACCTGGATGGGAAAGAGGTGCGCATCAAGGCTGATGAGCTTCTGGCACAGGCTATTGAACACGAAATCGACCATCTCGATGGTATCCTTTACACCGACCGGTTGGAAAGCCTGGACAAGCTGGTGAAGGTGGAGCCTGAAGAAGAAAAGCCCGAGGCTGTGGAGATATGACCTCGGGGTTGAATCAAGGTACTGCGAGAGCAAAGACTGTAAGAAGAGATTTGCCAAAACTTCAGGAAGACATGGTTCTTGCCCTCGAAAGAGTCGCAGGCTTCCTTAGACGCTGCGACATCACGGGTTATCTTGTGGGGGGTTGTGTACGGGACATACTCCTCGGGCGACCCACGAGGGACCTGGATATTGCGTTAGAGGCTGATGCCATTAAAACGGGGCGGGAGCTTGCCGATGAACTGGGTACAGGCTTTTTTGTGATGGACGAGACCAATGGGGTTGCGAGGGTGGCCCTGCCAGAAGGCAAGCACCTGGATATTACCACGATATTCGATGATTTAAAGTCCGACCTTGCCCGACGGGACTTCGCCATTGACGCCATGGCAATTCGCATTGATGATGTAAAAGACCGGGCTTTCAGCCCGACGGTCATAGACCCATACGATGGGCAAAGAGACGTGCGGGAAAAGTTGGTCAGGGCATTGGGTGAAAGCGCCTTCCGCAAAGACCCTGCCAGATTGATGCGGGCTGTTCGCCTGGCCTGTGAACTGGGCTTTTCCATAGAGGAGGAGACCTTTGACATTATAAAGAGAGATGCGCATCTCGTATCTGACGTTGCAGGCGAGCGTGTGAGAGATGAGCTTTGGCGCATTCTGTCTGCGTCCACACCGGACCAGGGTCTACGTTCGCTGGACTCGCTGGGGCTTCTTACAGCTATAATCCCTGAGCTTGAGGGAACAAAAGGAGTCGAGCAACCCAAGGAGCACTTCTGGGACGTCTTCAATCACTCTATCGAAACTGTTGCAAATCTTGTGAAGATTTTGGGGAAGACCAGTACAACAGACAATGTCCTGAGCTGCGTTCCCTGGTTGCCGGCCGTCCAGACGCATCTTGCGGAAGAGGTGAGCGCTGGTCGCTCCAGGAAGACCTTGCTTTTGCTGGCGGGGCTGCTCCATGATATAGCCAAGCCCCAGACAAAGGGTGCCGATGAGGATGGCAGAATCAGATTTTTAGGCCATTCCCAGCTCGGGGCTAAGATGGCTGTAAACATAATGGAACGTCTGAGGTTCAGCAGGCACGAAGTCAGAATGGTACAGGCAATGATCCTTCATCATCTCAGACCTGGGCAGCTTTGCAGTCCCGGTGAGATGCCCACTCAGAGGGCCATCTATCGCTATTTTAGGGATACCGAAGGTGTGGGCATAGACCTCCTCTATTTGAATCTGGCTGACTACCTTGCAGCAAGGGGCCCTTCCTTAGAGATAGGGGATTGGCGCGAGCATACAGAGAGGCTTTCTTACACCCTTTCCATTCATCTGAAAGAGCAGGGGTTGATGAAATTGAGGCCAACGTCTAAACTTATTGATGGCCATGACCTGATAAATATCTTTGGAATGAAGCCAGGGAAAGCCGTAGGCCGGCTTCTGGAAGTTGTCAGGGAGGCGCAGGCATCTGGAGAAGTCGGGACCAGGGAAGAAGCGCTGGCTTTGGTGGAAAGAAGTCTAAAGGCAGGTACAGAATCCTGAATTTTTTGGGAAGGATAAGATGCGAAGAAGAAACATCCAAATTCTCACAGGCATTGTTATACTGGTTGCTATTTCGGCGTGGTTTGTTCTAACCCAGGACATAAGCTTCAGCCTGGGCAGCTTCACCTTTGAACGCAATGGGTTGACCATGGGGCTTGACCTCAAAGGTGGCGTTCACATGGTATACAGAGCTAAAGACCCCAATGTAACCGCCGAGCAGATGAAGGGGGTTGTGAACGTTATAGAGCGAAGGGTAAATGCCTTTGGCGTAACGGAGCCAGTTATCCAGCAGAAGGGGGCAAACCAGATCCTTGTGGAGCTTCCTGGAATCACGGACATAGCTACAGCAAGGCGGCTTATCGGAGAGACAGCACAGCTAGACTACAGGGAGCCCCTCTTGGATGAGAACGGCAACCAGAAGAAGGATGAGCAAGGAAATGATATGTGGACGCCGGCTGTGGGGGTCGACACCAGTGGGAAAGAGGTTCATCTCACCGGGGGGTATCTGAAGTCTGCAACCACAGTGGTCAGTCAGACTACAAGTGAGCCAGTGGTGGATTTCACCCTGAACGAAGAAGGCGGCAAGATCTTCAAGCAAATCACAGGCCGGCTGGTAACAAGACAATATCCTTTAAACAGGCTTGCTATCTTTTTGGACAATAAACTTGTGCTGGCCCCTCAGGTGAAGGGTGAGATTGAGGGGAGCGGAGTAATCGAAGGTCTGACTCTTAATGAGGCACAACTTGTTTCTATACAGCTTAACGCCGGTGCCCTGCCTGTACCCTTGGAGAAATTCGAGGAAGACCGTATAGACCCGACCCTGGGTTCAGAGCATCTGCGGAAGAGCTACATAGCGGGGATAATCGGCCTGGGTCTTGTTCTTTTCTTCATGATAGTCTACTACAAGCTGCCCGGCGTCATCGCAAATCTCGCCCTGATTATGTATGCGGTGCTGGTGCTTGCCATATTCAAATTGATTCCTGTTACTTTGACGCTGGCTGGACTGGCTGCGTTCATCCTTTCTGTCGGTATGGCGGTGGATGCCAACATTCTCATCTTCGAGCGGACAAAGGAGGAGCTGCGGACCGGAAGGACGCTCGGAGCAGCTATTGAAGCAGGGTTCGACAGAGCATGGCCTTCCATTAGGGACAGCAACGTATCAACTTTCATAACCTGCATCATACTTTACTGGTTTGGCGATAGGCTTGCTGAAAGCTCCATAATGGGATTTGCCATCACCCTCTTCATCGGCGTAGCTCTGAGTATGTTCACCGCTCTCTTTGTAAGCAGGTCTATGTTGCGGGCCATAGGGGGAACGCCTCTGGCAAAGAAGCTAAACCTGTTCACTGTACTTTAGGAGAATCAACGCATGATAAATTTTGTAGGTAAGAAATACTGGTACTTCCTAGTGTCAGCGCTGATAATTATTCCAGGCGTGCTCTCTCTTCTTATCCCCATCCCGAGCGTAGCCTCGCCTATGTTCCCACCTGGCCTTAGATGGGGGCTGGATTTTACAGGAGGCTCCGCCATAACCATTGAATTCTCTGGAAAGGTGGACAAAGTCGCCCTAGAGGAGGTGTTTACCTCTTTGGGACATGGAGATGCCGTCATTCGGGGCTATGGCGAGAAATCCTTTTTTGTGACGACAAGGGCTTTAAAGGAGGAGGAGAAAGACAGCGAGGGCAAAGTAATAAGGCCCTCTGAGGACTTCGAGATAAAGTCTGCCCTTGAGGAGCGCTTTGGGGCCTTGGGAAGCTTCAACGCCGACTTTGTTCACCCCGCAGTTGCGGCCGAGACGGTGCGGAACTCTATTTTCGCGGTCATAGCGGCGTCTGTGGGCATTCTTCTTTACATAACCTGGGCGTTCAGGAAAATGCCCAAGCCCTTCAGGTGGGGTGTCTGCGCTGTTATAACTCTTGTTCACGATGTTCTTGTTGTCTTGGGTCTCTTCTCCCTTCTCGGAAGGGTTATGAATCTGGAGGTGAACGTGATGTTTGTTACAGCCGCCCTCACCATAATTGGCTTTAGCGTCCACGATACAATCGTGGTGTTTGATCGCATCAGGGAGAACATTTTGAAAGGCGCTGCTGGCCAGAGCCTGGCGGCCACAATAAACGCCAGTATCCTTCAGACTTTGGGACGCTCCCTCAACACCAGCCTGACAGTGCTTTTCACCCTCCTTGCGCTTCTACTGTTTGGCGGCGCCAGCATCCGCAACTTTGTTCTGGCTATGACTATAGGGATAATAACCGGAACATATAGCTCCATAGCCATAGCGAGCCAGCTTCTTGTGGTCTGGGAAAGAAATGAAATAGGGAGCTTTTTCAAGCAAGTGCGTTTGCGCTTTGCACCAAGTAGGGGTGGAACTGGCGCTTAGCTCTGTGGTCACTTTTATTCCTGGCATATCTTTGATAAGCGCCTGAAGACCTTTATTCCAGGGGAAGAATGTTTAAGACCAGCACAGGAGCCGCAGGTCTCTCTATAATATCCAACTCCGTTCTGGTCGTCCTCAAGCTGGGAGTGGGCCTCGCCATAGGAAGCGTGAGCGTTATCTCTGAGGCTCTCCATAGTGGGACAGACCTTCTGGCATCCTTCATCGCCTTCTTTAGCCTGAGGATAGCGGTTAGGCCGGCTGACGAGTCTCACCCCTTTGGACATGGCAAGGCGGAAGGCATAAGTGGCTTTGTGGAGGCCTTGCTCATACTTGTAGGTGTTGCTTTCATAGTTTATGAGGCTGTGAACAGGATTATGAAAGGCACCGTATTGATCTCTACCTATCCGGGAATAGCCGTTATGGGGGTGTCCTTTGTAGCCAACATCCTTGTATCTAGGCACTTGCTTAAGGTCGCCAGAAGAGAGGATTCTCTGGCTCTGGAGGCGGACGCCAGACATCTCACCGCAGATGTTTACACCTCTCTGGGGGTCTTCGTTGGCTTGATCGTTGTGCAGGTTACGGGCATTCATATATTAGACCCCATAATAGCCCTGGCTGTTGCTGTTATGATTACAAGAACCGCTTTTAAACTCGTGGGGAAATCCTTTGTCGACCTGATGGATGTCAGGCTACCTGAGGAGGAGTTGGACATCATAAGAAGAGCGATTGCCCGCTATAAGGATGACATAGTGGAGTTTCACGAGCTTCGTACCCGCAAATCCGGCAGGGAGCGTCAGGTAGACTTGCACCTCTTATTGTGCAAGACCATGAGCGTTGGGGAATCTCATAACTTGACCGAAAAGCTGGAGGACGAGATCAAGTCAAGGTTGCCTAAGTGTGTCGTCAATATTCACGTGGAGCCCTGTAACCTTGCCTCAGTGACATGTCCCAGGTGTCAGGGGAAAGCCGCTACGCACGAGTAGAATTCGGTGCCCGGTCACGGGCTCCTGTCGTGGCGCAGTGCCAGGAGGTACCGGATGAGCTTTTCCAAGTCCTCCTGGGGGACCTTTGCCAACTCAGCCATCTGGAGGGTTCCCACCACCATAGCGCCGTCTGAGGGAAACGCCTTTATCTGCCGGACAACAGGTAGTTTATGACATCTTCCACACGAGTTCTGAAAGACCTGCTTCCCCTCTTCTAGCATCTGTTCGGGGGTGTCGGCGTCGTAGACAATGTCGCTCAGGGGTGAGGGCAGAGGTGTATATGACGGCGTTGGCGACTTTAGCTGGTTTTCCTTTTTAGGGACAGAGCATGCCGAAAGCCCCAGAAGTCCAAGCAGGGCTATGCAAACAAGGATGCTCTTAATACAAGGTTTCACTTTAGCTCTATAAGTATATGTGCCTGACTCGTCTGGCGTGCTGAATACGCTCCTCGGCAAGCCTGTCGGCTGCCTTGGCTGTTGAGATACCCTCGGCTTTGGAAATGGCGAATATCTGCTCAAGGGTATTGTAGATGCGTCCTGTCTTCTCCATTGCTGCGTCCTGATCATACATGGTGAGCTCAAAGGAGATGTTTATGACGCCACCTGCGTTGATGATGTAGTCGGGAGCGTAGAGAATGCCTCGTCGCTGTAGCTCTTCCCCGTGCCTATCCTCCAGTAGCTGGTTATTGGCGGGGCCTGCTACAATGGGCGCTTTTATTCTGGGAATGGTCTTATCGTTGAGTACGCCGCCGAGGGCATTGGGCGAGAAAATGTCGCACTCCACATCATAGATTCGGTCTGGCTCCACCGCAGTTGCACCGATCTCCTTTTTAGCCCTTTCTAACGCCGCCTCATTTATGTCGGTGGCAATGATCCTGGCCTTCTCCTTTTTCAGGTAGGGAGCCAGGTAGGAAGAGACCTTTCCAAAGCCCTGGAGAGCTATTCTTCTTCCCTCAAGGGAATCGGAGCCAAACACCTCTTTTGCGCACGCCTTCATTCCCTGGTAGACTCCATAGGCTGTGACTATTGACGGGTCACCGCTCCCCCCCTGGTTCACAGGGAGGCCCGTCACATGGGTTGTCTCCCAGGAAATCCATTCCATATCCTGGGGCGCGCTCCCTACGTCCTCAGTGGTTATGTACCTTCCTCCAAGGGATTCCACAAATCGCCCGAAGGAGCGGAACAGCGCTTCGCTTTTATCTTTGCGCGGGTCTCCAATTATTACAGCCTTGCCTCCTCCAAGGGGAAGACCTGCCGCTGAGGACTTGTAAGTCATAGCCCTGGCTAACCGCAGCACATCCATCAGGGCATCTTCCTCCGAGTTATATGGCCACATACGAATACCCCCCAGTGCTGGGCCCAATGTTGTGTCATGGATGGCTATTATGGACTTCAGCCCCGCCCCCCTGTCAGTGTAGAAGGCAACCTGCTCATATTCATACCTGTCCATATACTCGATGAGTTTCATCGCTCCTCCTTTGAGGATGTATTTTAGCCGTCACCGAAAATACCCTTAGTCCTATTCTACTATTCCCAGAGGTCTTTGTCTTTTGTGACGCCCCTCTTCTCCCCTCGGCCTAACTCTCTATATGACTCCGCCGAGCCGTATTCTCTGGTTCTTATAACCACGGGCATGGGGACGGCATGGCCGAATATGAGGGCCTGCTGCTGCGGCTCAAGCTTTGCCAGGACTGAGCGCAGCTCGCTCCGCCCCGAAACCCCAGCGAGAACAGCATCGATGTCCTTCTCGTTCTCCAGAAGGCAGGTGATTTTGGTACCAAGCTGAGACATTACCTCCTCGTCTATGCCGCTGGGGCGCTGGTCTATTATTAGAAGGGTTACGTTGTATTTTCGCATCTCCCTGGCGATGGTCCCGAAGATTGTCTGACTGGCCACCGCGGGGTTGAGGAACTTGTGTGCCTCCTCAATGGTGATGACCAGGGGATGAGGCTTCTGAGCGCCTTCTCCCAGGGAGCGCTCGGTACGTTCTCGGTACCTCTGATGGATGCGCCGGCTCAGGAGGTTTGCCACAAGCACATAGGCGGCTATGTTGTCCCCGTAGCGCCCAAACTCCAGGACCACGTTCAGGCCCCTGTCCAGGTATTCCAGTATTCTCCTCACCGAGTCCTCGCGGGCTTTGGGCTTGAAGAAGGGGAGCCTCATCAAACCCTCCAGCCCGCGGTGCAGGTTAGCGATGGTCGCCTCGTGCTCGTCCCACTCTTTAGCTAAGGCGTTTATTTCGTCTCTGGACTCTTCATTCACAAACTTCTCAAGCCAGCTACCTCCCAGCCTCCTGCGAAACCTGTATGCCGCCTGTGCTGCCCTCTCCGTGAGCTTCAGGGTGTCCCTGAGAATCTCTATATCTTCAGGCTCAATCTCGTCGTAGCCTATCTCCACCACAAAGTCTGTGCTGACTCCTCTGCGCCGGGAGCTTTCTTCGTCTAGGGTGAACACAGCTACCTGGGAGGAGAAATGCTGCTTCAGGCCCTTGACCTTGCCTCCACCTTCCTTTGTGCCCTCCCATCCGTATTCGTTGTGCATATCGAAGATGAGGTTGGTTGCCGCGTTCTTCTGGAGCATTCCTACGAGAAGGATGCGGGTGAGGAAGGTCTTGCCTGTGCCGCTCTTGCCGAAGACGCCGTTGGAGCGCTTTACTAATTCTGCCAGATTCAGGCACACCTTGGTCTCCATGTCCAGAGGGTTGCCCACATAGAAGTGGTGTTCATCCTCACGCCCAAAGATCAATGCGATGTCCTCGTCTGAGGCGGTGCGCACTGTGGAGAAGTGAGGTGGAACCGTCTTGGCGGGCTGAGGTTTTTCATCTATGCCCAGAATGCCCGCAACGGCAAGCATAGGGAGAACGTGTAGCTTCCCATAGACGCTTGTGCCGGAGACCACCTTGGCTATAAATGGGTCGGAGACATCCGGTGGTGTGATGGAAAGACTCCTGTCAATGGCACCGAGAGAAACGTCAGTTAGTATACCGAAGAACCGCCGATTCTTCCCGTCTATTGTTACATACCTTCCAACCGCCATATCCTCCACGGAGATCTCGGGGTCCAGCTTTACTTCAACGCCTTGAGAGAGGGAGCCTTCGACTACAATGCCAAGGCGCTTGCCCTGCTCATAAGCGTTCAGTATTTCCTCGCTCATGTCCTGAGTCTCCGCAGAATGGCATTCAGCCTCTGAGGCTCTCGGCCCAGGAGAAGGGAAAGCTCCTTTCCCGCCGTCACCAGAAAAGCCTCTTTATCTGGCTGGGCTTCGCTTGCCAGCCGTAAGCAGGCGCTCACAAGCTCGTCTCCTGAAGCAATCCTGGAGGTGGTAAGGATGCTCAGGAAGTCCAGGGAGCGGCTGAACTCCTGGATCTCTTCTGGCTCGCAAAGGTAGACAAAGGCATGAAGTCGTGCTGGCCTCGGGGGCAGGTAAAAGCGATGAGCGCCGTCCCTCACATAGCCCACCACCAGGGCCTGAAACTCAGTACGCAGGAGCTTCTCAAGCTGGGGGTTCCTGGCAAAAACATCTTCTTCTGACAGTTCCCCTTCGCCGCGGGCAATCGGCCTTCGCGTCGGGTCTATGCTTCTGGTAGAGGCGTTGTGCACGATGGCTAGGATGTCCAGTTCCCCTTCGCCCGTCTTCACAAGGGCGCCCAGGGGAGGTGCGGAGTGAAGTTCATAGCACTGGGCCAGAAACTCCAGCGTGCTGGCTTCTATGACCTCTCCGACTCTTATGCTTCACCTCCTGCCAGAGGGCGAATCCCTCCGGGTTCCCTTTAGACTTGCATACCTTCTCTACGTCCATCTAATCCGTTTGGAGTTGCTCTTGGCTGATGTTACCGCAGGAATGCGCCTGCCCGCAAGGGCATGCTCCAGCATTTGGGTGAATAGAGCACGGTCCTGCGTGCTTATGACTGCTTTCTCGTGTGCCTCCATCAGGCTAACCGGATATCCCTGCCCCTTGTGGCACTGCTCCAGCGTGAGGCTGTGCAGGAGTTCCACCAATTCGGGTCTTTCCTCCACCCACCCTGGGAACTCTACCCTGGCCAGTTCATCGCCCACGTTGAGATAGAAAAAGTGAATCCAATTGTCTCCGTAGTGCTCGCGGACTATCGAAGACTGGTTTGCAAAGACAGCAGAGCGTTCGCCCGCCTTTAGAATCTCCTGGAGGATGTCTCTATCGGTAAGCCCGGAGACGCCGTCGCATTCTCTCTGCCCATGGGCCTTCTCACCACAGAAGCGGTCGCAGTCGGCAACCGGCTCGTACGGGCAAAGGGAAAGCCTGAGACAGTTGACCACGTCTGTGTTGCGGGGGAAGCTTATGTAGCTGGCGAGGGCAAGCCCGTGTGCATGGTCTGTTTCCTTAATGGCCTCCATTGCCTTGAGCAAGCCTTTTTCCAAAAACTCTTGCTTCACAAAATCCTGGTATTCTTTCCCGCTCAAACCCCAGAGAATCAGGGAGCCGTCCAGGAGGGCCAGGGTTGGTAAATCATGGGGTGCTTCTTTGAGCAACTCCCCCAGCATCTCGCACTCTTTGACTGTGCGCTTGATCCCCAGAAGAGCGCCTTCGATGGCCTGTGTGTGGTTGCTTCTGGGGTCTTTGAGAAAAAGGTCATTTTCCTGAGCATAGAGGGTCGGCTCGCTCAAGAGATGGCAGGCTGGAGATTCCCCGTACCTTAACACTACACCCCCGATGTTGATTACATAGCAGGGGGGCGGCATGTGCCTATCTACATCAATGTGGGAGCCGTCGGTTGCAACGACACTGTAGTTTGTTGGCAGCTCTTGAGGCGAAAAGTGCAGGTCGAGGCCATCCCCCAATCCCGCAACAAGCCAGGTGACTTTTCCCTCGCTCGCTTTGGCCTTGGCCCTGAGACTTTCGAGGTCGGTAGAGCTCAGCGTTCTGATGGCCAGAGCCAATCGCTCCTCCCGGAGGGATGCATCCCTTTGGAGTTTGGCTGCCAGCCCTTCGACCTGGCTGATTATCTTGGAGAGGTCAAGGCTCATATTCCCTCGTCGATTTCAGCTTGAGCTGATTCGTATGTCACCTCCAGGGCATCCAGCACTTTGGGGTCGAAAAGGGTTCCTGCATGCTTCCCCATTTCCATCAGCGCCTCAGAGGGGCTTAGCACCCTTTTCGCAAGGCCTTCTCTTGTGAGTATATCAAAGGCGTGGGCGATGGCGAAAATGCGTGCCCCCAGGGGGATGTTTTCGCCTCTGAGCCTCTCAGGAAGGCCGCGGCCATCATAGGTCTCGACCATAGCACGGATTATCGCAGCCTCTTTGCCTAGAAAGCCCAGGGGATCTATGACGTCCAGGGTTCGCTCAAGGACGAGCTTGATGTTGCGCTCATCGGCAGGGGATGGAGGCCAGGACATGGGTGAGGTGAGGTGAAAAGAGGGATCCTGGAGGGCGTAAAGCCCCAGCGCGTGGAGGCGGGCCGCCCTTTCTATGACAGCAATCTCATTCTCAGAGAGGTTCATGCTTCTGGCGATGGATTTGGCGTAGCGGCGCACCTTTTCCGAATGTCCAACTGTAGCGGGCATGCGTGCTTCCCAATAAGAAACCATATCCGTAAGCTTTTCAAGGATCGTATCCTGTAGCCTGTTCTTCTCCTCGTTGGTGTGCCGCACCAGGTTCAGGGCAGTTTCTTTTGCAATCCTTTCATTCTCTGCCAGACGATGGATGGTGTCCTCCATCTGCTTACGGAGGCTTATATCCCTGACGATGGCCATAATCACCGTCCGCCCCCGTAGCGAGATAGTCCTGGCTACCACCTCCACATCGACGCGGCTGCCGTTTTTTCGCAGCCCAGGTATGTCTGGGAAAACCCCGTGCCCTTTCTGGACGGCCTCTTCAAAGGCAAGGCTGGCCTTTTCACGCCCTTCAGGGTGGGCAAGTTCCAGTATGGTCTTTTCACAGAGCTCTGCCTTTTCGTAGCCTGTCAATTCTGCAGCTTTGGAATTGGCGTCCAGGACATGGCCGGTGGAAGGCTCCAGGATGAATATGGCATCTCCTGCCTCCTCAATGAGTGTCCTGTGCTCCTCCTCATGCTCTTGAAGCTGAGCATAGAGGAGACTGTTCTTTACGGTAGTTCCAATATCCAGGGCTATGGTCTCCATCATGGATACATCTTGCGGCTCTAGTTTTTGTGTGCTTCTTGTGCCAACACAGAAGACGCCGATGATCGTACCCGCGGCCCTTATTGGCACTATGGAGGTAAATCTCACGCCTTCCTTTTTTAAAATGGGGATGCCCCCTTCTGCGGCTGTGTAATCTGGAATAACCAGAGGCTCCCCAGACTGAACAACCCCGCGCGAGAAGCTCTGGCCAAGGGATACTAGTTGCATTTCGGCGGCAAGCTGGGGTGAAAAGCCCCTGTGTGCCTTCAGGGCAAGCCTTGTTTTATCCTCCAGCAAAAAGATGGCTCCAAGCTCAAGGCCTGTTGTCTCAAGCGTCTTATCCAGGGCATAGTTCAGGACCTTTTCTGTTTCCAAATACTGGGTTACGGTGTAGTTGACTATATGAATCGCCTCCAGGCGTCTTTTCTCAGCCTCAAGCTGGTGAGCGTGGTGACGAAGATTCTCCAGCGCTGTTTCCAACTCCTGCTGCGTTTCCTCCAGTCGTTTGCGACTGGTTTGAAGCCTGTCCACCAGCCAGGTTATACCCAGTCCGAGGGCTGCAACTCCCAGGACTTCAGCGATAGCATGCTCGCCAAGCCCCTCTAGGGCTTCTAGAACGGCATCTGGCAGGACAGAAAGTGTAGTGATGACAGTGATTAAAAGGCCTCCTCTGAATCCAAAGATATAGGTGACATAGATTATTGGGACAAGATTCAAGACACGCAGGAAATCGCGGTATCTGATTATGGGTAACTGCTCGACAACTTGGTGGAAGCCGGGAATAAAGTTGTGGTAGTAGAAGGCGGCGCCCACCACCATCATGCCCAGGATTATCCAGGCGTGCACCTTGTTGCTTAGCTTGTAGGGCATTTCTTCACTGGTTGCTCCTGCGTTTTCACTTTTCATCTCAGCACCCTTTCATCCCCGACCCTTCGGGTTATTCTTTGCTGGTCCAGGTGCTCCATCAAGGCCAGAGCGTATTTTCGGCTTGTCCCTAGGAGGTCGCGCACCTCAGCGACAGTGATTTTCCCTTTGGCTCTTATATGCTCCACAACGAGCTTCACCATTTTATCGTAAGCTCCTGCGGAGAACACCACATCATCACCAACCTTAACCACTCTCCGCTGGTCTACGAGGAGGCTCAAAAGCTCCGGGTCCAGGGGTATGTCTGTGGGGGGCGAGTAAGGATTTTTCTCCAGTGCGTGTATAAACTCCTCCACGGCCTTCTGTTGTTCCCTGCTTAGCTTGATTTCATGAGAGGGGAGACGAACTGTAGCTCCCTCCTCAGCGAGTATCCCTTTTTCACCCATGCGCTGGACAACCAGACTGAAAGTCTGAGGGTGGAGGCCCAGCCGGCTCCTCAGCTCTTCTTTGGGTGCACCTCGCCTTAATGGGTGCTGGAGGTGGTAGCTTTCCAGTGCGGAACAGGCTTTTTCCACCAGTCTTGTCCATCCCCTGAAAGAGTAAAGTAGCGTGCCTCTTTCCAGGGTCTTTCCACCCAGCGGGATGACGGAGCCTTTGGAGGCCAGGTCAACCACTATTGAGCGTATCTCTCCTTCGGGGAAGGTGACTCTTTTTACAAGGGCATTCATTTCGCAGGGTTCAGAGGTCTCCAGGGCTTTCAGAAGAATCTCCTCCGGGGTGCCCTTCTCTAGCACCGCGAGGCGCTCCAGGGTTTGAGCATGAAAGCGTTTGTGGCGCTTTGCATGGGTCTCCACCACCTCACCCCCGCCGATGGTTCCTTTGGTCGAGCGGATGACAAAAAAGTCCCCCTTGACAACGCAGACGGGCTGCTCCGTGCGTATCTGGGCCCAGGCGCTTTCTCCGGGGCCAAGCTCACCTCTGTCCAGAAGGCGTATTCTGGCAGGGGTCTCCTGTGTGCCTGCGTGGAAGGTGACCATGGCGTTGTGACTTAGAGTTGAAGGGGAGTCCTTGATAAGCCTGAGCACAACGTCTATAGCAATGGTGGGCTTGAGCAGACCAGGCAGGGTCAGGATGTTGCCCCTCTGGATTTCCTCGGGTGCTACGCCCGCAATGTTTGCCGCAACCCTGGAGCCAGGCACGGCCTCTCCAATTTTTTGTCTGTGGGTTTGCAGCCCCCTTATCCGTGAGCGTATTCCCTGGGGTACTATCTCTACCTCTTGCCCCAGGGAAAGGTGACCGTCCACAAGAGTGCCTGTAACAACCGTTCCGAAACCTGCCAGGGTGAAGACCCGGTCTATGGGTAGACGAGGTCTGCCTAAATCATGCCTGGGCTGTGTGGAATCCAGCTCTCCATCGATGACTTCCAGAAGCTGAGCGAGGCCCTCTCCTGTAACGGAGGAAACGGGCACAATGGGAGCCTTCTCAAGAGTAGTTCCTTCAAGGAGGGCTTTTACGTCTGATGTCACCAAGGAGAGCCAATCATTGTCTACAAGGTCCTTTTTTGTGAGAGCGACAATCCCTCCCTTCACGTGCAGAATGTCGAGAATGGACAGGTGCTCTTTTGTCTGTGGCATAACCCCTTCATCGGCTGCCACCACGAATAGGGCTAAGTCCACCCCTCCGGCGCCGGCAAGCATATTCCTGATGAAACGCTCATGCCCAGGGACATCTACGATGCTGACCTGTCTTTTGCTGGGGAGGGTAAGCCAGGCAAAGCCCAGGTCAATGGTCATGCCCCGCTCCTTTTCCTCAGCGAGCCTGTCGGGGTCAATTCCTGTTAAGGCCTTGACCAGAGCTGATTTGCCGTGGTCTACGTGTCCTGCTGTGCCTATAACGAACATAATACCTCGGTGGTTCAAATATAACATAATGCCAGCTACGCACGCAATCCATTTCCGGGGTATCTTGTAGCTGAGGCTTGCATAGAGAGCGTTTAAAAACTGTCTAGCCGTTCGTGGTGAGCTTGTCGAACCATGAACGGCCCTTCGACAAAGCTCAGGGCGAACGGGTCTATAAACGATCTCTTGCGTGGGCCATTGAGGAGAGCTTCCGTTGGTGATATTCTTTCCCTGAGATGACCTTTAGAGAAAACCTGGGCCTTTATTTGCATATCCCGTTCTGTGCCTCCAGGTGCAACTATTGCCACTTCAATACCTACGCAGGCCTTGAGGGGTTGATTCCCCAATACGTAGATGCTTTGGAGGAGGAGATAGGTCTCTGGGGCCAAGCCCTGAAAGGCCGGGCCGATGTCAGGACCATCTTCTTTGGCGGTGGAACGCCATCCCTTTTGTCTCTTGGCGATGTCGGGCGTGTGCTGGGACAATGCCGTAGGTTCATGAACGTCTCGCCAGATGCTGAGATAACCATCGAGTCCAACCCCGGCGACCTGAGCTTTGGGTTTCTAAGGGGATTGCTTTCCCTGGGTGTGAATCGGCTGAGCATCGGTGTCCAGATTTTCAATGACGGCCATTTAAAGGCCCTCGGTCGCCGACACACCTCACAAGAAGCGATAGATGCCTGCCGCCTTGCCAGAAGGGCCGGCTTTATCAACACAAATTTGGACTTGATCTACGGTTTGCCAGGCCAGACCCTCGGCGAGTGGGAGGCAACCCTGAAGCAGTCCCTGGTTCTGGAGACGGAGCATTTGTCTCTGTATGCCCTTCAGATTGAAGAAGACACCCCCATGTGGAAAGAGGTGCGCTCTGGCTCTGTGGCGGAGCCTGATCAGGACCTGGCGGCTGACATGTACGTAATGGCTGAGGAAATGCTGGGAAAGGCCGGCTACACCCACTACGAAATCTCAAACTGGGCAAAACCTCAAAAGGAGTGCCTTCACAATATGACATACTGGCTGAACAGACCCTATCTCGGTCTGGGTGCAGGTGCCCACTCCTTTTTGGGTCGCTTTCGTTTCTCCAACGTTCTGAGACCCAGGACATATATTGAAAAAACAGGCGATCTGGCACGGGAAGCTACCCAGGGTATACAGGGTGCTCTTTCTGCGGAAACTATTCGAAAGCTTGGCCCAGTAAGGGATTCGGAAAATATAGATGAATCGCTGGAGATGGCGGAGACGATGATTCTCGGCCTGAGGCTTGTTAGAGGCGTGGAACTGGCAGCTTTTGCCCAGCGCTTTGGGAAAGAGGTCACATCCATCTACGAAACGCAGATAGGGGAATTCAAGGTTCTGGGGCTCCTGGCACAGGCAAACGGATACCTATACCTCACCCAGAGAGGCCGACTCCTGGGCAATGAGGTGTTTGTGAGGTTTCTTCCGCCTTGCACAAAAAGTCATTCTGAGCGCAGCGAAGAATCTAGCTAAGAAGCAGACCCTTGCGGAGCCTGCCCCTTCATTATATTCAGGGCAGGCTCTCGAGGCCCACTCGGGGCCGAAGGGCTCAGGGTGACAACAGCCTTTCTAAGGGGCTTTATGTGCAAAGCTAGGTTTCTTCCCCAGGACAGGGCTAGAACTTGATGTCGCTCAGGATGTTCGCGTCCACGGAAAAGCTACCGCCTCCGGTGAGCATAAGGGCAATACTGGCTGCAAGGAGCGCCAGGTCTAGTTCATAGCCGTTCACAAGCCCCTTCTTCCACTTGACTGTTACTATGGCTCCTATCATGTTAATGGCGAGGAAAAGTGCAGCCCAGCGGGTAAGAAGTCCCACAACAAGCCCGAGTCCTCCAAGGAACTCCACCAGCCCAACTACCATTGCCCAGAAGAGGGCTGGGCGCAGCCCTATGCTTCCGACGAACTGGGCTGTTTGTTTGGGCGCTTTCAGCTTGGGCCAGCCGTGGGCTATGAATATCACACCCACTGCTATTCTCAGCGCCAGGGGAGCCCAACTATCAAATCCTCCCAACAAGTCCTCAAGCATTTCTATAATTACCCCCTTTCCTTGAGTGTCGGTAGCTTTTAAGCTCTAACTAATGCCCAATTGTATCATAATACTGCCTTATACGTTGAAGAGAAACGTAATTATGTCGCCATCCTGGACGATGTAGCCCTTGCCCTCTGGCCTCAGAAGGCCGTGGCGGCGCGCCTCGGCAATGCTCCCGCATTTAACCAGGTCGTTATAACCCACGACCTCTGCCCTTATGAACCCCCTTTCCATATCGCTGTGAACTTTACCAGCCGCCTTCTGTGCTGGTTCCCCTCGGCGAATGGTCCAGGCTCTTGCCTCTCCTGAAACCACAGTGAAGAAGGAGATAAGCCCGAGGAGATCATAGGATAGGCGAATCATGAGATTGAGGCCTGATTCCTTCAGTCCCATAGACGTACGAAACTCCTGAGCCTCAGCATCTGGCAGCTCTGTCAACTCCATCTCCAGCTTGCCACAGAGGACTGCTGTTTTTACATGAGGTCGAGAGTAGCGAGAAGCAAATTCAGCATCCAGGGAGGGGATTCTCTCGACATTCTCCTCTCCAATGTTCAGCACCGGCAACAGAGGCTTGGCGGTGAGGAACTGATAGTTCTGGATAAGCTTGCTCTCATCTTCCGTGAAATCTTGCTCTCTCACTGGTTTTTCTTGCTCCAGGTTTTCCTTTATCCTGGCAAGAAGCGCCTGTTCTTTATGGATCGCATCCTTTTCTAAGGCCTTAGCACCCTTGAGGGACTCACTTAGGCGAAGCAGACGTTTCTCCAGAAGTGCCAGGTCAGCAAAGGCAAGCTCGAGGTTCATCGTGGCCATATCTCTGTGTGGGTCTACGTTGCCCTCTATGTGGGGGACTCTGGGGTCCTCGAAAGCCCTGACAACGTGGAGGAGGGCATCTGCCGTGCTGAGGGTTATGAGAAACTTTCCACCGATGCCTTCCCCTTTACCTAAACTGCCCGGTGCCCCGGGTATGTCTACGTATTTGACCTCGGCTGGAATGGTCTTCTTGGGTTTGAAAATATCTTCGAGGGTTTTGAGGCGTGGGTCCGGTACCTTGGCTATACCTATGTTGGGCTTTTCCGCTGCCGAGAGGTGTGCTTGGGTTTCAGCCTTACCTCTGGTGAGGGCATTGAATATGGTGGTTTTGCCGCTTTTAGGTAATCCAATTATTCCTATCTCCACCGCTCACCCCCAAGGCGATTCTAAGTCTTGAATCTTCAAGTGTCAACAATGTGTTGGGGTTAGGACTGTGATAAAATTTATGATGTAAGAGTTGAGATGTTTTATATTCTTTACGGAGAGGACGAATTCTCCCTGAAGGTGGCCCTGGACGGCATCAAGGACAGCCTGGGGTCAAGGGAGATGCTAGATTCCAACACACTGTTGCTAGATGGGCGTGAGCTTGTACCTGCCCAACTAATCTCTGTTTGCGATACAGCGCCGTTTCTCTCTGAAAAGAGACTTGTCATTGTTCAAGGGCTTCTGGAGCGCTGGGAGGAGAAGAGGGAGGAGCATCTTCCAGCGGCGCGCACTGTATCCCGAAAAAAGGGGCTTGAGGAGTGGCGCGCTCTCAAAGACTATGTGCAGCGTATGCCTTCTACCACGGTGCTGGTGCTTGTAGGGGGGCGACTGAACAAGGCTAACCCCCTTCTTCGGGAGCTATATCCTCTGGCCAACGTGCAGGAATTTCCCGTCCTCAAAGGGGTGGAATTGATCGGGTGGATCAGGTCGAGGATGGGTGCAAAAGGGTGCTCTATATCAACCCAGGCAACGCAGACGCTGGCCAACCTTGTGGGCGGGAATCTCTGGGCCATGAACAACGAGATAGAAAAGCTGTGCCTCTACGTTCAGGGGAGGCGCATTGAGGAAAAGGATGTGGAGCTTCTTGTGGCTGACGCTCAAGAGGGGAACATATTTGCCCTGGTGGACGCAGCGGCAGCTCGCAATCTTCCTAAGGCTACGCGCATCCTTCATAAACTGATGGACGAAGGTGCGGTTGCTCCTTATATTTTGGCCATGCTTACACGCCAGTTTCGGATGCTTATTCAGTGCAAGGAGATGGTTTACAGGAAGGCATCCTCCCAGGACATATCAGGGAGGCTGGGACTGACCCAGAGCTTCGTTTTAAAGAAGACCCTTGCCAGGGCAGGAGAATACTCTATGGAGCGCCTGAGAAAGACCTATGCCCAGCTCCTTGAGGCAGACCTGTCGATGAAAACGGGACAGCTTAGAGACGAGCTTGCCCTCGACATTTTGGTTGCTAAATTATGTAGCTGAACAGTAGCAAAGGAGAGCTGCGATGAATAAAGAAGAGGAGACAAAGAAGGTTGCATACTTTATCTGGGAGAATGAAGGACGCCCACGAGGCAAAGACGTGGAACATTATTTCAAAGCTGAGCACATAATCGCCGAGCGCGAAGCAACGCAGATAGCACAGTTGCCTCGGGAGCCTCAGGCCTCAAAGGCTCCAACCGTTCCCACGAGAAGGGGGACCAGGAAGAGAAAGAGCGGCTAGAGAGATGGTATTTTGCTTCTAAGGTCGAAGGGATAAAACCTTCCGGCTTTTAATTCCTGTATGAGTTCCTGTAGGCTCTGTATTTTCCTTTCAAAATATGTGGCACAAATACCCAGGTCAGACGGGGCGTGGGCGTCGCTTGACGCAGTGCCTTTCTTTTTTAGGTTCTGGCAGACCTCAAGGGAGAAGGCGTTCTCTTTGGCTGAGCCTCTCCCATTGAGAACCTCCACGGCCTCGGCCATCTGATAGATAGGGCTAGCACAGGCTCGGGACATGGCCTGGCGAAAGCCCTCAGGTGAAGCGCTGTCAGTCTCAGCAAGCTCTTTTCTATAGGGGTGAGCTACAACTATAGCTCCCCCGACTGCGTCAACGACTTCTCTTACAAAAGAGGCTTTGTGCATTCCAAAGACGTATTTTTCAAGACCGAAAACCAAGAGGTGCCCCTCCTCTGTAGTCAGTTCAACCCCAGGCAGAACCAGAAAATCATATTTGGCGGTGAGGGCGGCCAGGGCATTTTTGTCCCAGAACTGGTCATGGTCAGTTAGACATATGCCATCCAGACCTGAGGCCTTGGCACGGGCGATCAGTTCTTCCGGCGTTAGAAGGCTATCACTGGAGAGGGGCCAAGTATGGGTGTGAATGTCGATCAGCAACAGCCAATAGTCTTCCACCGGCATGGTACAAAGTCAAGCGGGTACGTTAGCCTTAATCCGTGGATTATCTGACGAAGAGGGGTGTCATGGCGAGGATGCAGGACATATCACTAGCATGGGGTTATGAGAGTTTTCCCCTTCACATTCCTTTGGCATTGAAGACCTCACCCCCTCCCCCCTCTCCTTGGCAAGGAGAGGGGGGAGAGAATAGAAAGAGGGAAGGGGGCTTTGCCCCCTGCCCTCTTAAAAACACATTTCCCCTTCTCCTGCTGTTGAACAGGGGATAGGGAATCCGCGAATCTGGGATTACACCCATCAGGTGCTCTTCTGAATCTAGACTCACGGATTGGGGTTTAATAAAGGGGTTCAAGAGGATATTAGACGGCATCTACGCTCTGTCAAATAGAATTGTGGTATATTTCACTTGCCTCTGCCAATTTTTTGTGCTATACTTTTTTGACTTTCACTGGAGGAGCGAGGTAGATTGCTTAAGGACTTTGGATACATAGGCATCTTTCTCCTCTTCGCAATCGCCATCCCTGCGGGCATGCTGCTTCTTTCCTGGGCATTGACCTTTGTTAGAGTGCGCCCCCGAAAGCCCAACCCCGTAAAATACACCACGTACGAGTGTGGTATGCAGACCATCGGTGGCTCTTGGATTCAGTTCAATTTCCGCTATTACCTGTACGCCCTCCTCTTCGTTGTGTTCGATATAGAGACGGTTTTTCTCTACCCCTGGGCAGTCTATTTCAAGCAGCTCAAGCTGTTTGGCTTCATTGAGATGCTGGTGTTCATCCTCATCCTTCTCGTGGCTTTCGTTTACGCCTGGAAGAAGAAAGCCCTAGAGTGGAGCTAGATTTGACTGAAGAGAAAGACAAGGCCGAAAGGCTTCCCCTTTATTTGACGACCTCCGAGTTGGATAGAACGGAGGGCGAAGAGATCAACGCCCTGAAAGAGGCATCCAAGGAGCCTTTTCCTGATGAAGACCCTGCCATCGTTGTGCCTGAGGGACTCAGACGCAACGTCATGGTTACTTCGGTGGACGCCCTTCTCAACTGGGGAAGGCGTTCCTCTGTCTGGCCTCTCACCTTTGGCCTGGCATGTTGCGCCTTCGAGATGATAGCCACCGCAATGTCCCGATTCGACATTGCTCGCTTCGGCATGGAGGCCTTCAGACCCTCGCCCAGACAGGCTGACCTTATGATAGTGGCAGGCACGGTAACCTGGAAGATGGCGCCAGCCATTCGGCGAATTTACGACCAAATGCCTGAGCCAAAGTGGGTCATATCGATGGGGGTGTGTGCTACCAGCGGAGGGCCCTATTACGAGGTCTACAGCGTGGTGCCCGGCGTGAACCGAATTGTACCTGTGGATGTTTACGTGCCGGGCTGTCCTCCAAGACCAGAGGCCCTTCTCTACGGGATTATGCAACTCCACGACAAGATAAAGAGGGACTCCATCGCTAGGGAAAAGGCACGAATAAATGACAAGGCTCTTGGAAGCTAGGGACATTTCAGCGCAAATCGAGGCACGTATTCCGGGAACGACTCTGGGTGTTGTTTCTGGAAAGGACCCAGCGGTTCTCGTGAAACCGGAGGCGGTGCTGGAGATTTGCCGTTTCCTTAAAAGAGAGCCTGGCCTGGAGTTCGACTTCCTGGTGGCTATTACAGGTGTTGACTACATAGATCACCTGGAGGTTGTTTATCATCTCACCTCCTTAAAGCACAACCACAGCGTCATCCTTAAAACGCGGGTCTATGACAGAGAGAAACCCTCGGTGCCCTCCGTGGTCTCTGTCTGGCAGGGTGCAGACCTCCAGGAAAGGGAGGTATGCGACCTCATGGGGATAGCCTTCGTTGGGCATCCCAATCTCAAGAGGATAATGCTCTGGGAGGGATTTCAGGGCCATCCTTTGCGCAAGGATTACCTTTAAGCTATGGCGTTCCGAACTGAACCAATAACAGTAAATTTCGGGCCACAGCACCCCAGCACTCACGGGGTCTTCCGTATGAGGGTGACCTTCGATGGTGAGGTTATTGTGGATATGGAGCCGGTCTTTGGCTATTTGCATCGAGGCTCGGAGAAACTGGCTGAGGAGCGCACATACACCCAGGTCATAACCCTGACGGACAGGCTGGACTATGTAGCCTCTATGTCGAACAACCTGGCCTATGTGCTCGCGGTGGAGAAGCTCTGTGGGATAAATCCTCCAGAGCGAGCGCAATACATAAGAGTCATAATGGCCGAGCTTGTGAGGATAGCAAGCCACCTGATGGGCTTGGGCTTTCTCCTGAACGACCTCGGCGCCTTTGCCACTCCCTTGATGTATATGTTCAGGGAGCGCGAGAAGATCATGGACCTTTTTGAAATGGTCTGTGGTGCGAGGATCACCTTTAGCTATATGCGCATAGGTGGCGTGGCCGAGGACCTGCCACCTGAGTTTTACCCGGCAATGACCAGATTTCTCAAGGAGATGCCCGGGTATATAGATGAGTATGAGGCGCTGCTGCGAGAGAACGAGATCCTCCTTGCTAGGACGAAAAATGTGGGCATTCTTCAGCCAGATAAGGCAATAAACGGCTCGGTGAGCGGGCCAAACCTCAGAGGAAGCGGAGTGCCGTGGGACCTGCGCAGGGCAGACCCGTATGAAATTTATGATAGATTTGAGTTCGATCTGCCATTGGGGAAGGTGGGGGATACCTATGACCGGTTTCTGGTCAGGCTTGAGGAGATGCGCCAGAGCGTGCGTATCCTGAACCAGGCCATGGAGCAGATTCCAAAGGGTCCAGTTCGGGCTAGCGTTCCCATGCTGGTGCGCCCACCGATAGGCGATGCTTACGCCCATGTGGAGGCGCCTAAGGGTGAGCTTGGCTTTTACGTTGTTAGTGACAACTCCATTGCGCCTTATCGCTGCAAGATACGCTCTCCATCCTTTATAAACCTGACTGTTCTTAGGGACATGGTTTTGGGATGGAAGCTGGCAGATATGATAGTCATATTTGGAAGCCTGGATGTTAATATGGGTGAGGTCGATCGCTGATGGACTGGGTATATGACTTGTTCCCAAAACTGCACGCGGCAATCGAGGGATGGCTCAGGAGCATTCTGCCTCCTTCCATTGAGAGCGCCGGTGTATATATTGTTATGGGTGTACTCTCTGCTTTTCTCCTGATAAACGTCCCGCTCATATTAGTGATGGTTCTTATATACATGGAACGGCGGCTTCTGGGTCGTTTCCAGCATCGCTTGGGGCCCAACAGGGTTGGATGGCAGGGAACGCTTCAGGTGATAGCGGATGGCATAAAACTGTTGACAAAGGAAGACATAATACCTGCCAACGTAGACAGGTGGGTTTACAATCTGGCCCCGGTTCTTTTTGCTATCCCCGTTCTGCTTGTTTTCGCTGTTGTACCGTTTGGTGAGGAGATTTATCTGACGGATTTGAACATAGGAATACTGTACATAGTGGCTCTTACAGCAACGAGCACTATATTTGTTTTTATGGCAGGCTGGGCTTCCAACAACAAATACTCTCTAATTGGCGCCATGCGCTCTGTTGCTCAGCTCATCAGCTATGAGGTGCCCTTGGTGCTTTCCATCGTTGGGGTGGTGCTTGTCGTGGGATCTCTCTCCATGAGAGAGATCGTGGACAAGCAGAGCATTCCGTTTATTCTTCTCCAGCCCCTTGGATTCCTGGTTTTCATCGTGGCTGTCTCTGCAGAGCTCAACAGGAGTCCTTTTGACCTTCTGGAGGCTGAGTCAGAGCTTGTTACAGGGTATCATATTGAATACAGCGGAATGAAGTTCGGGATGTTCTACCTTGTTGAGTATATAGCAGGGCTGGCTTATTCTGCTGTCATCACTACCCTTTTCCTTGGTGGATGGAAAGGCCCCATATTGCCGCAGTATGTATGGTTTGTTGCTAAGGTGCTCCTTGTTTTCGCTGTTTTAATATGGATACGGGCCACGTTGCCCAGGGTCAGGATAGACCAGATTATGGGCTTTGCCTGGAAGTTCCTCTTTCCTCTGGCCTTGATAAATATATTTATAACAGCGCTGGAGGTCCTGCTCTGGCCTGAGGGGTTTCCTGCCTGGCTCGTGGTGGTCAATCTAGGTGTAGCCCTGGGCCTTTTGGTGGTCATGCAGGTACTGTTCAGATTTCCAGGGGCAACCAGACACGTTGTCCCTCAAGCTTTGGTGGGGAGGGGTTAGCTGTGTACGGAATTGGAATCGCCAAGGGAATGCTTGTAACCATAAAGCACCTTTTCAGGAGGACATTCACAGTCCAGTATCCTGAGGAACGCCTGAAAGTCTACCCTCGCTATCGGGGCCAGGAGTTCGTCTGGTATGAGGAGAGATGCACTGGATGTGCCACTTGCGCCAAATACTGTCCGCTGGGCATAATCAAAATAGTGACGCATCCTGTGGGCAACCCTGCCGAGGGCTTCGACTACTATGTAGATGTTTTTGATATCGAGATTGCCAGGTGTATGTTTTGCGGGCTTTGCGTAGAGGCCTGCCCATATGATGCCCTCTTTATGGGAACCCACTACGAGATGGCATCTTATACCCGACAGAAACTGGTGATCAACGTTGACCAACTAAAGAAGGCCAAAAAGCAGCCCAGCGCCTTTATGAGACCACATCTGCTGGATGTAAAGTATGAAGAGGATACGTCTCTAACTCCAGAACGCGCTGGACGAATGTGGCAAGGCAGATGGGCGGGGGGTGAGAAACCTGCCCCACAGGCTCCCAAGACAGAGGAGTAAATGGAATTAGGTGCGTCTATAGCCTTCTGGATCCTTGCGGCAACAAGCGTGATGTCCGCTCTTGCGGTCATCCTTCTCAGGGATGTCTTCCGCGCCGCACTTTTCTTGGTCCTGACCTTTCTTGCTGTTGCTGGCCTTTTCGTTACCCTGAGAGCCGATTTCCTTGCAGCGGTTCAGGTGCTTATTTACGCTGGTGCTATAGCTATCCTGATAATCTTCGCTATAATGCTCACCCGAAATGTGCAGAGTGGCAACCCCTCCAACCGCCTTCTGGGTGCTGTGTCTTTTCTTTCTGCCATTCTTCTAGCGGCAATAGTTTACGTGGCGCTTAACACTCATTGGCCCCAGGCCAAAGAGGCGCCTTTAGAGGCAACCACAGGCCCTCTGGCCGATTTCATATTCAACAAGTATGTCCTTCCCTTCGAGCTGGCCTCTGTGCTTCTTCTTGCGGCCATTGTCGGAGCCATAGTCTTGGTTAAGGAGAAATAAGGAGGAGATGGTCGGACTAGAGCACTACTTGATACTCTCTGGACTCCTGTTTTGCATAGGGATGGTAGGTGCCCTTGCGAAAAGGAACATCGTTACCATTCTCATGTCAATAGAGATCATGTTCAATGCCGTGAACATAGCCATGGTGGCCTTCTCTCGCTACGTAACGCCAACCCTGCTTACGGGGCAGATATTTGCTATTTTCATAATAACTGTTGCCGCTGCTGAGGTTGCCCTTGGCCTGGCCATAATTATGGCCATTTACCGGGCAAGGGAGACCGTGGACGTGGGAAAGATAGATTTGATGAAATGGTGACGGCATGTGGGTGGAGTTCAAGCGGGTTCCTAATTTAATGCTGGCGGAGATGTGGAAGGACCTTCTCGAGGGAGAGGGGCTACCCGCTCGCATTTTGCCAGAGGGGGACATCCGTTCCTGGGGTGAGAGCGTGCCATTTATAGTTTATGTACCGAAGGGGAGGGAGCACGTGGCGGAAGAGATTCTGAGAAAGGTCTAAGAAATGCCCGAGCTCGCCATCTGGTCTATTTTCTTTCTTCCAATAATATCTTTTCTTGTCATATCCTTTCTACTAAGGCCTTTCCTGAACGATAAGCCCAGGCTCAGCGGCTACTTGGCAGTTCTTTCCATAGCTGGTTCTCTCCTTCTCTCCTTCTGGGTGCTCTCCGAGGTCATAAATGCCCCCGGGCATAGACTTTCTCTCCCCGACCACGAATGGGCAATGGTGGGGAACCTGACGATAAGAGTAGGTCTCATTGTTGACTCTCTGACTGCGGTAATGCTCATAGTGGTTACCCTTGTGAGCCTTATGGTTCAGATATACTCCCAGGGCTATATGCATGGTGACCCTGGCTATCATCGCTACTTTGCCTTCATGTCCCTGTTCACAGGCTCGATGCTGGGTCTGGTGATGGCTGATAACCTCATCATGCTCTACGTTTTCTGGGAGATGGTGGGACTTTGTTCATATCTTCTTATAGGCTTCTGGTACCATCGCCCCGCGGCCGCCGCGGCGGCAAAAAAAGCATTCATCGTCACCCGCTTTGGCGACCTGGGGTTTCTCCTGGCCATTCTTTTTGTGGTTTTCCAGACAGACCCGCCCACCTTCGATATTGAAAGACTTCATTCTCTGGCTGTAGCTGGCACGCTAGGAGGCACTGCCATCACCCTGCTTGCCCTGGGCGTTTTCGCTGGTGCAATGGGCAAGTCGGCCCAGTTTCCCCTGCATACATGGTTGCCCGATGCCATGGAGGGCCCCACGCCCGTCAGCGCCTTAATACATGCCGCCACCATGGTCGCAGCGGGTGTGTTTCTGGTTGCGCGCATGTTTCCTGTTTTTGAGGCCTCACCCCAGGCTATGACGACGGTATCTGTAATTGGCGGAGTAACAGCGGTCTTTGCAGCCACCATGGGCCTTGTGGTGTACGACATGAAGCGAGTTATGGCCTACTCCACCATTAGCCAGCTTGGCTATATGATGCTGGGGCTGGGTGTTGGCGCCTATGCGGCGGGTATTTTCCACCTTTTCAACCATGCTTTCTTCAAAGCGCTCCTCTTTTTGGGGGCAGGCAGCGCCAATCATACCACGGGCACCTTTGATATGCGCTTTATGGGGGGACTCCGCCGGTACATGCCCTGGACCTTCGCCACTCTCACAGTGGCTTCCTTGAGCCTGGCTGGTATTCCGCCTTTCTCTGGGTTCTGGAGCAAAGACGAGATTCTCTTAGAGACCTTGCACAAAAATCAGGCCCTCTTCTGGCTAGCTTTGGTGGGAGTGTTTATGACGGCATTCTACGTTTTCAGGATGATGTTCATGGCCTTTGGAGGAAAGTACAGAGGCGGGGCGTCGGCCGAGCATGTCACTCAGCATAGCGCTCATAGCCATGCTCTCCACGAGTCTCCTCCAGTTATGGTGGTTCCCATGTTAGTCCTTGGCGTGTTGTCCGTCATATCGGGTGTGGTAAACTTGCCTTGGTCGTTTGGCCTGCCGCCTCACTGGCTGGCGGATTTCTTGGGTGGAGAGGCGGCGGGATTCGACGTCAATCTGGCTGGGACCTCCAGCCTGGTGGCGGCTCTGGGAATATTTTTAGCCTATGCTATTTACAGCGCCAGATGGCTATCTGCAGAGAGGGTGGGGAAGCTATTTGGCCCCATATATACCCTCGTCTACAGGAAATATTACTTTGACGAGCTGTATGAGGACCTCATCGTTACCCGGGGACTTTACAGAAACCTTTCCTTTGCCCTGGACTGGTTCGACCGAAACATCATCGATAACGTGGTGGACGGGATGGCCTGGTTAGGACGAAACGTGGGCAGGCCTGTGTCCAGGGTTCAAACCGGGCAGGTTCAGGTGTACGGCATCGGGATATCCCTTGGCATTCTTCTGATTCTGGCGGCCTTTATCATATTTGGAAGATGATATATGGTTAAGGAGGAACTTTGCTCTCAACCATAGTCTTTTTACCAGCTCTGGGGGCTGTGATCATAGCTCTCTTCCTCAGAGAGCCGCGAAAGATAAGGTTTACAGCGGCTTTTCTCACCTTCGTTGTCTTTGCTCTTTCCATCTATGTCTTTGCCCAGGTTGACCCATCGCAGTCACCCTCCCCATTCATAGAGAAATATTCCTGGATTCCTACGATGGGCATTCAGTACTATCTGGATGTTGATGGCCTTAGCTTGCCCCTGGTGCTTCTGACTGCCCTCCTTGGCTTCTGTGCTGTGCTGGCCTCATGGAACATTCAGCTAAGGGTTAAAGAGTACTTCATCTGGCTACTGGTGCTGGAGACGGGAGTCATGGGGGTTTTCACGGCTCTGGACTTCTTTCTTTTCTTCCTCTTCTGGGAGGTGGAGCTAATACCCATGTATCTTCTGATCTCCATCTGGGGAAGCGGCCGAAAAGAATATTCTGCGATGAAGTTTCTTATATACACCATCACTGGCAGCGCGCTGATGCTGGTGGGCATACTCGTGCTCTACTTCTCTTCACCGGCTCGCACCTTTGATATGTTGCAGCTAGCGGAAAGCGGAGCGCAACCAGCCCTGCTTACCTCCCAGGCCGTCTTCTTTCTCCTTTTCTTCGCATATGCTGTAAAACTGCCTGTTTGGCCCCTGCATACATGGCTCCCTGACGCCCACACCGATGCACCCACAGCGGTGAGCATAATGCTGGCCGGTGTGCTTCTGAAGATGGGGGGCTACGCTATGATAAGGGTTTCAGTCAATATGTTCCCTGAGGTAGCGAGCAGCTATTCCTGGCTCTTTGCATCTCTGGCTGTGATAAACATTCTATACGGCGCTGTGGTAACGATGAAGCAGCAGGACATGAAGCGGATGATAGCGTACAGCAGCGTAAGCCACATGGGCTATGTGCTCTTGGGAATCTCTTCCATGGGCAAAATAGGCCTGACAGGGGCCTCTCTTCAGATGTTCACCCATGGAACCATAACCGGTCTCTTATTCTTGATGGCAGGTCTCATCTACGATAAGGCTCACACCCGCCACATTCCTGACCTTGGGGGGTTGGCTTCTCGCATGCCACTTATGGCTGTAGTATTCACCATTGCCGGGCTGGCCTCCCTTGGCCTGCCCACCACCAGCGGTTTTGTTGCCGAGCTTACAGTCTTCCTGGGCACTTTCTCCGTGTGGCGTGTCGCAACGATTCTAGGCGTTATCGGCATTGTCTTGACCGCAGGCTATATGCTCTGGATGCTTCAGCGGATTATGTTCGGGCCTGAAAAGGAGCGCTTTGCCAAGATTGGAGACGCCACTGCCGTGGAAACCGTACCGATGCTAGCCCTGGTGGCGGCTATAATGGTGGTAGGCATCTACCCCAGGCTCCTTTTGGATGTTTTCTCCGCAGGCATCGCGCCCATCATAGGGAGGCTGGGCTGAGGCATGGACTCAAGGGGAGTAACTATTGCTGTGGGGGCTGTCATCGAGGATGAAATGGGAAGAATCCTCTTGGTAAAACATCTACCGCAGCGGAGAGGGTTCTGGCAGGGGAAGTGGATATGTCCAGGTGGGAAGCTAAAAATGGGTGAGGAAATAGAGGAGGCCGTCAAACGAGAGGTCAGCGAGGAAACGCATCTGAAGGTAAATATCATCAGGCCTTTGATACCCTTTGCAAGGATAGTCAAGTCCAACGGCAGGACAACCCTGCATGTTGTCTACGTGGATTTTTTGGCAAGACCCATAGGCGGGGAGCTCAGACCAGGAAGCGATGTTGGCGAGGCACGGTGGGTAGCCAAAAAGGACCTGCCACTGATATGGGGAGAACTTCACGAGGATACTCAAAGACTTCTGAAGCTTGCGGGGGTTATATAGAGGTATGAGAACGGTAGACCTGTACTATCTTTCCCCGGAGATAAGCCTTTCTATCCTGGCTTTTGCTGTCATTATTCTGGATTTATTCGTGCAAAGAAAGGGATGGCTTGCCACTGTAAGCCTGCTGGGGTTATTCGTACCCACAGCCTTGACTCTGGCTCTCTGGGGAGTGCGAACCACGGCCTTCAATGGTTTCCTAATAGTGGATGAGTTCAGCCTTTTCTTCAAGCTCTTATTTATAGTTGTGGCTGCCCTTGTGATTTTGGCCTCTCAGGATTACGTGTCAAAATTCCCGAGGATGCAGGGAGAATATTATGCGCTGGTGCTCCTTGCTGCAGTTGGAATGATGCTCATGGCAGCCAGTGGAGAGCTGATCACCATTTACATAGCTCTTGAGCTAAACGCCCTTTCCCTTTGTGCCCTGGTCTGTTTCTTGAGAGACGCCAGGTCCAGCGAGGCCAGCCTCAAGTTCCTTCTGCTGAGCGCCATAAGTTCTGCCGTAATGCTGTATGGGATGGCTCTGGTATTCGGTCTGACAGGGAGCACAAGTCTCAGAGACATTGCCGCAGGGCTTGTGCCCTTGAAGCGTCTTCTGGACGAGCCGGCATTGCTGTTGGGGCTAACACTGATAGTTGCAGGCTTCGGGTTCAAGATTTCCACTGTGCCATTCCAGATGTGGGTGCCTGATGTCTATGAGGGAGCGCCCACGCCCATCACTGCCTATCTCTCGGTGGCGAGCAAGGCAGCGGGCTTTGCCGTTATTCTCAGAGTCTTCTACATAGCCTTCGGGGGTATGGACCTGGACTGGGGTATGCTCTTTGCAGTGCTCAGCGCCGTTTCTATGACTATAGGAAACATCGTGGCCATAGCTCAGTCAAACATCAAGAGGATGCTGGGCTACAGCACGATTGCCCATGCAGGCTATCTCATGGCTGGCCTGGCATCTGTGTCGGCCCTGGGTATAGGGGGGGAATTCCTTGGGCCGAGCGGTGTTCTTTTCTATCTTGGTGCCTACGCAATGACAAATCTGGGAGCCTTTATAGCTGTCATTGCCATATCCAACAAGACAGGGAGCGACCTAATAGCTGACTACGCAGGAATGGCCCGGCGGACTCCAGCCCTGGCCTTTGCCCTGGCCTTCTGCCTGATTTCCCTGGTGGGCATACCGCCAACGGCGGGCTTTGTCGCAAAAATATACATATTTAACGCCGCAGTTCAGAATGGCCTGGTCTGGCTGGCCATAATCGGAGTCGTCAACAGCGTCATCTCTGCCTATTACTATATTAATGTGGTGAGAGTGATGTATTTGAGGCCGGCTGCCTCTGAGGAGGCTGTGCCCTCCACCATGGCCCTTCGCAGCGCCCTTTTGATAAGCGTTGCTGGAGTTTTCCTCCTGGGCATTTTACCTGGACCCCTTATGCGCCTTGCCAACATTGCGGTGAGTGTACTGCCCGTTCCCTGAAAGACCTCCTCTGCTACAGTTGTTCTCTTTTCATTGACAATGCAGATTGGCGATGCTAGACTTCGCAAGGTGATTCATTACTTCCACATAGAAGAATTCATCACGATTTCTCTTCCTGGCTTTTGATAAAATGGAAAGAAAAGGGAAGGGTAAGTGAAAAGATTTGGCATACTATATCAGCCCAGGCTATCCAGGGCCAAGGCTCTAGCTGACGAGTTGGCAAGGCTCTTGGGTAGTGGCGAGGGTTCGGTTTGGGTCTGTTCTGCTTGGGAAGCGGATAAGGCTCGGGCACAGATGGACGGGACAGACCTGCTTCTTAGCGTGGGGGGGGATGGCACCATTCTGAGGGTCGCCCGGGTGGCAGTCCCTTGGTCGATACCCATACTGGGAATAAATATGGGGCACCTGGGCTTTATGACGGAGTTAGGGGCTGAGGATGCTCTGAAGAAGCTGCCCCTCTTCCTTGAAAGCAGGGGCTGGGTGGAAGAGCGTGTTATGCTAAGGGTGGAGATTGTCTCGCCCGGTGAAGGCGTGTCTGTTGGTCCCGGCTCAAAGGTGTTCGACGCCTTAAACGACGTTGTCGTTGGGCGGAGCGCCATCTCCAGAGTTGTACACGTAGAGACCTACATAGATGGAGGGCTTCTCACCACTTATAGGGCAGACGGAATTATTGTTGCCACCGCTACAGGGAGCACTGGGTATTCTTTGGCGGCGGGTGGCCCCATCCTGTATCCACAGTCCAAAGACCTGCTCATAAAACCCATATCACCCCATCTGAGTATGGGGAATGCACTGATTCTTCCGTCAACGACAGAGGTGGAGTTGAGGGTGAGAACCGGTCATCAAGCGATGATCAGCGTGGACGGCCAGATAGATCTGGAGCTTCAGAGCGGTGCCATTGTCAGAGTAATGCTGGGGCCTCATTGTGCCAGATTCCTGAGGGCCAATCCGGCCTCTCACTTCTTCACCACCTTAACAAAAAGGCTAGCTTACAGGGAGTAGCTTGGAACAATGAAAGTAGGGAAGGATCTCAAGGCAGAAAAGGCCAGTGTTGCGGATGCCCCCAAAATCCATGAGATGGTAAACCATTATGCGGATAAGGGGGAGATGCTGCATCGCCCCATCACAGACATATACGAAAACCTGAGAGACTACTTTGTAGTCAGAGATGGGGGGGATGTTCTGGGGTGTGGGGCTCTTCATATATTGTGGTCTGACTTGGCAGAGGTTAAATCTGTAGCGGTGTCAGAGGAACGCCAGTCCCAGGGCGTCGGCTCTAAAATAGTGGAAGCGTGCCTTAAGGAAGCAAAAGCCCTGGGAATACCTTTAGTGTTCTGTCTTACCTACAGGCCGGGTTTCTTCGAGCGCTTCGGGTTTCAAACAGTTGACATAATGACACTGCCCAGGAAGGTCTTCGGGGAGTGTGCCCGCTGCCCGAAGTTCCCTGACTGCGATGAAATCGCTATGATTCGGCATATGGACTAGCTGAGTTGGCGTCTGAAAAAGAATTGTCTAAAGAGCCGACACTTAGGATCCGACGCATCTACAAGGGACACGTCGTAGGACTTAGAATAGACACTGTTGAGCTGCCTGACGGCCGAACTACCCAGCGAGAGATAGTTGAGCACAGCGAGTCGGTCTCTATAATCCCGGTGGACTCCCAGGGGAACGTTCTTCTAGTGAGACAGTACCGTAAACCGGCAGAGCGTGTCCTTCTGGAAGTGCCCGCAGGGGGTGTTGAGCCTGGAGAAAAACCTGAGGAAACTGTAATAAGGGAGCTTCAAGAGGAGACAGGGCATACTGCGCAAAAAATAGAGAGAATCGGCGCCTTCTATATAAGTCCAGGGTATAGCACTGAGCTTATGCACCTATATTTGGCGACCCAGTTAATACCAAGCTCTCTTGAAGCGGATATCGATGAAAAGATAGAGGTGGTTCGCGTCCCTTTGAGCAGGATATCTGAGATGATTCGGCAAGGGGAGATTCAAGATTCCAAGAGCATAGCCGGCCTCTTGATGGTATTGACGGAAAGAGACCCTCGCAAATGAAACCGTCACAAAAGAGAGCGTTTAACAACTGTTCTAGTCGTTCGTGGTGAGCTTGTCGAACCATGAACGGCCCTTCGACAAAGCTCAGGGCGAACGGGGTTTGTAAACGATGTCATAAAAAAGCTTGTAGATTGTGTTCATATGTGATACACTTCCTCGATGGTGTTTCGTGGTTAATATTGCCTCATAGGGAAATGCAAATCCAGGGCTAAGGATGGTGCAGAATGTTGCAGCATGATGTCCTGATTATAGGCGCAGGCTTGGCAGGTATGCGGGCGGCCTACGAAGCAAAGAAGAAAAATGTTGATGTAGCCATCATATCCAAGGTCCACCCGGTAAGAAGCCACTCCGCTGCCGCGCAGGGAGGCATAAACGCTGCTCTGGGGGAGAATGACTCCTGGGAGAATCATTCCTTTGACACCGTTAAGGGCAGCGACTACCTGGGAGACCAGGACGCCGTAGAAACCCTGTGCAGAGAAGCACCTGCTGACATCATCGAACTTGAGAATATGGGGGTTGCCTTTAACAGGAGGGAGGACGGGAAGCTGGCTCAGAGGCCCTTCGGAGGTGCTGGATTCGCACGGACCTGCTTTGTTTCCGATATAACGGGCCAGGTCATTCTTCACGTGATGTATGAGCAGCTTTTGAAGATGGGGGTGCAGGTCTACGAGGAGTGGTTCTGCCTTTCTCTAATTGTAGAAAACGGAGTTTGCTGTGGGGTCGTTGCCATGGATATGCTCACAGGCAAGCTCGAAGCCATCAGGTCAAAGGCTGTTATCATGGCCACAGGAGGGCTGGGGAGGGTGTATCACCCCACTACCAACGGGCTGATATGCACCGGAGACGGCATGAGTCTGGCCTACAGGGCAGGCTCGCCTCTCATGGATATGGAGTTCGTGCAGTTTCATCCCACAACTCTTAAGACCAGCGGCGTTCTGATAACGGAGGGTGCCAGGGGAGAGGGTGGCTACCTCGTGAATGCCAAGGGGGAGAGGTTCATGGGACGCTATGCTCCCCAGAGGATGGAGCTGGCTGCGCGAGACGTCGTCTCCAGGGGTGAGCAGACGGAGATAGATGAAGGTCGTGGTGTTGATGAGTGTATTCTCCTGGATCTAAGGCATCTGGGGAAAGAATTGATAATGCAAAAGCTAGGGCAGATTCGTGAACTGGCCTTGGACTACGCTGACATAGATGCGCTAAAAGAGCCGATACCAGTCAGGCCGGGCATGCACTACCAGATGGGTGGGGTCAAGACTGACGCACAAGGCAAGGCGCCTCTGCCCGGGCTTTTTGCGGCAGGCGAGTGTGCATGTGTAAGTGTTCACGGAGCCAATAGACTGGGCGGCAACTCACTTCTGGAGACGGTGGTCTTTGGCAGAAGAGCAGGGGCAGGCGCAGCCGACTATGTGAACGATGTTCCGGCAACAGCAGTCTCTGAGAGCGCTGTGGCCGAGGAAGAGAAGCGCATAAAATCCCTTTTTGCCAGGGAAGACCGGGGGGAGACCGCGGCTAAGCTGAGACTTGAGATGGGAACCACAATGAAAGCCAATGTGGGTATCTTTCGAACAAGGGAAAACCTCGCCAAAGCTGTGGATAAAATCAAAGAACTGAAGGAGCGCTACAAGGGAGTCCATATTCAGCACAAGGGAAGAGTATTCAACACAAATCTTTTGGCTGCAATAGAGCTAGGCTTTATGTTGGACCTGGCCGAGGTTATATCTACGGGCGCTCTGGCCAGGCAGGAGAGCCGAGGTGCTCACTCCCGGATGGATTTCCCACAACGGGACGATAACAACTGGCTGAAACACACCCTTGCCTTTTGCACCGCTGACGGCCCGAGGCTGGAATACAGGCCGGTGACCATCACCCGCTGGCAACCCGAGAGGAGGACTTACTGATGCAAGTAAGCTTCAAGGTAAGAAGGTTCGACCCCGAAGCCGGAAAGCCACCCTATTATGATCAGTACACTCTGGATGTCCCAGATTATTTCACTGTCCTGGATGCTCTCCTTCAAGTTCGGGATGAGGTAGATGGCTCTCTCGCTTTGCGCTGCTCGTGTCGCAGCGCCATTTGCGGTTCCTGCGCCATGCATATAAATGGCCATGCCCATCTGGCGTGTAAGAGCAGAATCCAGAACTTTGCATCCAAGACTGGGGAGATAGTCGTCGAGCCTATGGGCAATATGCCTGTTATCAAGGACCTGGTTGTGGAGATGAAGCCTTTCTGGAGTAAGGTGCAAGCTGTAACACCATGGCTCATCCCAGAGGGCCCACCGCCGCAAAGGGAATATGTTGTGCCCAACTCGGCTATGCTGGAGCTCGCAGGTGTAATGAACTGCATAATGTGTGGGTGCTGTGTATCCGATTGCACCGTTCTTACAGTGGATAAGAGCTTCCTGGCCCCAGCGGCTCTTGCCAAAGCCTACAGGTTCGTTGCTGATCCAAGAGATGGCGTAAGCGAGGAGAGACTCAGGGAGCTGAGTAAGAGATCGGGCATATGGGATTGCACTCGCTGTTTCGAGTGCGTTCAGCAATGCCCCAAGAATGTAGCACCCATGGAGAGAATTCTGGCCCTTCGCGCCAAGGCAATGGAGGTTGGGTTCACCAATAATATCGGCTCTCGTCACAGCGAGAGCATAGCACGTTCCGTAAAGCATAGCGGCTGGCTGGACGAATTGCGTGTGCCTATAGAATCCGCTGGCCTCTTCAACATCAAAGCCTTGATAGGGTATATCCCCGTGGGCTTTAGAGCTCTGGTAAAAGGGAAGGTGCCACCCATAATACATAGGCCCAGGCCAGGTGCGGACAGTGTAAAGAGGATATTCGAGAAGCTGGAGGTGAGGAAGTGAAATACGCTTTCTATCCAGGCTGTGTTTCCAAAGGCGGCTGCCCGGAGCTTTACACCTCCACTACGGCTGTGGCGCAGAAACTGGGGCTGGAACTGGTGGAACTGAAAGAGGCTGCCTGCACAGGGGCGGGTGTCCTTAACGAGAAGAATCCAGAGCTGGCTGATACTCTCAACGCCAGGACTTTCGCTATGGCTGAGCGTTTAGGACTGCCCATCATGACCATTTGCAGCACCTGTCAGGGTGTAATGACCCAGACAAATCATAAGCTACAGTCTGACAAGAGCTACCTGGCAAAGGTGAACAGCAACCTTGCAGGGGAGGGGTTTGAATACAAAGGCGGAACCCTCATAAAACACCTTCTATGGATTCTGGTGGAGGATATGGGCTTGGAGAAGCTCAAGACGCTGGTGTCTAGACCCCTTAAGGGATTAAAGGTGGCCCCTTTTTATGGATGCTACATCCTGCGCCCGAGCAGTGTCCTGGGCTATGACGAGCACCCCGCAAGAATGACCTATATAGAGCAGGTTGTGTCCATCCTCGGCGGCGAGTCTGTGGATTACACGGGAAAGACCAAATGTTGTGGCTTCCCCATCCTGACCATCAACGAAAGGAACTCGGTGGCCATGGTGGGAGACCATACCATAGAGGCAAAGAGCAAGGGCGCAGACTGCATGGTAACTCCGTGTCCCCTCTGCCATTTGAATCTGGATGGCTATCAGCCCAAAGCCTCGGCGCAAAAGGGAGCAAAGATAGACCTTCCTGTTCTGCACCTGCCGCAGCTCATCGGTTTGGCCATGGGGTTTGAGCCGAAGGCCTTGGGGCTCCAGCGCCACATCGTCTCTGCTCGGGGCGTCATAGCAAAAGTGGCCACATAGTTACTTATACATAAGCAGCGCTATCCCAGCTATGCTTGAAACCACTCCCAGGATGTGTTTTGGGCCAATTCTTTCTTTAAGAAAAATGGCCGAGATAGGGAGCAGGAATAAAGGCGACGTGCTGAAGAGGATTGAGGTTTTGGCGGCGCCGGCCATTTGAATGGCTACCAGGAAGAGCAGCCCGCCAACAACGTAGTCCAGAACGCCGGTTAAGGCTCCTAGACCCAGGTCCAACTTCTTTGCATGCCACGTGCCCATCTTCTTCATTTCCCTTGCCGACAGTCCCAGAAGCAAAATAACAACCCAGGAAAGACGTATGGCGTTTACTATCAGGACATCGGTCTTTCCCAATACAACCTTGAGAATGGAAATGGAGACAGCCCAGCAGAAAGCTGCTACAAATATGAGAAAAAGCCCTCTAAATTGTCCTTTTGGGGCCTTATCTAGCCCCTTGCCTCTCTGCTGGGAGGAAGCCACGAGATAAACACCAAGAATAACAGCAAAGGCTCCCAATATCGTTGGCAAGGTGATGGACTCGCCCAGAAAGAGGGCTGCTATAACCATAGTGATGACGGGATAAGAGCTAAGGGATATGGGGTATGCCCTGGATGCCTCTACACTTGTCAGGCCTACCAGGTAAACGGTATCTCCAATCCCTATGCCTATGGTGGCTGAGAACAGGAGTCCAATAACTGTCCAGAGTGGAGTCTCCAGGAGTGTGGCGGTTCTACCTGTCGCCAGAAGTATTGCCCAGAAGAGCAGGGCGGTAAAAAGACACCTCAGAGCATTGAATGGCAGAGCGCTGAACACTCTTGTCATGGACTTGACCAGAACGCCGTTAGCTGCCCAGACGAGGGCCGAGCCCAGCGCAGCCAGCTCACCCATTACGGATTATCCTCCATCCTCTGTAAGAAGGCACAAGCCCCCTGGGCTGACCAAGGGGCTTGTGCCTTCTCTTCTTTCAACGCAGTCTTGCCTAAGCCTTCAGCGGTGTCTCCTGCCGATACTTCTTCTTCCCCTCTTCGTAAACATCCTTGCCGTAGATGTCGTTCACCACGATCACTGGGAATTTTTCGACCTCCAGACGCCTTATAGCCTCGGTGCCCAGTTCCTCATAGGCTACTACCTCTGCTCTCTTAACATGTTTGGAGAGCAGGGCGCCGGCCCCGCCGATGGCTCCCAGGTACACAGCCTTATACTTGACCATAGCCTCTCGGACAGGAGGCCTCCTTGCCCCCTTGCCAATGGTTCCCTTGAGTCCTGCGGCCAGAAGACGGGGTGTGTAAACGTCCATTCGGACGGAAGTGGTTGGGCCTGCTGAGCCAATGGCCTGTCCCGGCTTTGGAGGAGTAGGGCCTACGTAGTAAAGGATTTGCCCCCGGATGTCGATGGGAAGCTTTTCACCTTTTTCCAGAGCCTCGAAGAGGCGCTTATGGGCTGCATCCCGGGCCGTGTAAATGACTCCTGTGATGGTTATCTGGTCGCCAGCTTTCAGCTTTTCAAGGACTTCCTCAGTTAGCGGAGGACTAATATCCATCTCTTCTTTCCTCCTCAAAGAACAGCTTCTCTTTGCCTGGCGCTGTGGCACTGGAAGTTGACCGCGACTGGTAGAGCGGTTATATGTGTGGGATAGGTCTCCACGTGCACAGCCAGAGCAGTGGCTCTCCCGCCCCACGCCTGAGGCCCTATGCCCGTTGCGTTGACGCGCTCCAGAAGCTCCCTTTCCAGTTCGGCCACCTCTGGGTCAGGGTTTGGCTCTCCCACCTTGCGCAGGATAGCCTTTTTGGCCAGATACATAACGTGCTCTGACGTTCCACCTATCCCCACGCCCAGAATGACCGGCGGGCAGGGGTTGCCTCCAGCGTCCTCCACAGCCTTAACCACGAAATCAATAACCCCCTTGCGGCCTTCGGCGGGCATGAGAATGGCCATTCTGCTCATGTTTTCGCAGCCGCCTCCTTTGGGCAACACCACGATCTTCAGTTTATCGCCCGGCACTATTTCTGTGTGAACGACTGGAGGGGTATTATCCTTGGTGTTCACTCTCTTGGAGAGAGGTTGCCGCACCATAGAGGCTCGCAGCAGGCCCTGGGTGTAACCCTGCCTGACCCCTTCCTCCAGGGCCTTGTGAAGGTCCCCCACTATGTGAACATTTTGACCTATCTCCAGGAAAATCACGGTGGTGCCTGTATCCTGGCAGAGGGGCATCTGCTCTTTGGAAGCTATCTCTGCGTTCTTCATAACGGTATCAAGAACCTGCTTTGCCGCTGGCGCCTCCTCCTTCTCTCTGGCCTGTCGCAGGGCATCCAGCACGTCTTTAGGCAGATAGTAGTTGGCCTCTTTGCAGAGGCGAGTCACTGTCTCTGCAATATCCGGTGCCTTTATATCCCTCATGTTATTCAGACCCCCAGTTTCATAACGTCTACCAGTTCTTTGACGGAGGCAGCGGATTTCTTGAGAGCGGCTTCTTCTTCTGGCGCAAGTTTTATTTCTATTATCTTTTCGATGCCGTTTTTCCCCAGCTTCACAGGCACACCTACGAAAAGCCCTTTTATTCCATATTCGCCTTGGAGATATGCAGCACATGGCAGGATGCGCTTCTTGTCCAGGAGGATGGATTCCACTATCTGGACTGAAGCAGCCGAGGGGGCGTAGTAGGCGCTCCCGGTTTTGAGTAGGGCAACGATCTCACCGCCGCCCTGCCTTGTACGCTGAACAATACGATCGATGGTCTCCTTTGGCAGAAGGTCCGAAATGGGAATGCCGCCTACGGTCGTGTAGCGCACCAATGGAACCATGGTATCACCGTGTCCCCCGAGGACATAAGCCTGCACGTCCTCCACTGAGACCTGGAGTTCCTGGGCCAAAAAGGTCCTGAACCTGGCAGTATCCAGGACTCCAGCCATGCCGATCACCCTGTTTCTGGGAAACTTGCTTACGTGCAGGGCAAGCTGAGCCATGGCGTCCAATGGGTTGCTCACCACAATTATAACGCAGTTCGGGGAGTACTTGACAACGTTTTCTGTTACCCCTCTGACGATATTCATATTCGTCAAGAGAAGGTCATCTCGGCTCATTCCCGGCTTTCGAGGAACTCCGGCCGTTATGACGATGACGTCTGAATTTGCTGTATCTGCGTAGTCATTGGTTCCCTTGATGGTGCTATCGCAGCCGAGGATTGGACAGGCTTGAAGCATGTCCAGTCCTTTTCCTTGAGGTACCCCCTCCAGGATGTCCAGCAGCACTACATCCATGTAGCCCTTTTCTCCGAGCCTCTGGACTACAGAGGCTCCGACATTTCCAGCCCCGATGACGCTGACCTTTCCACGCATGGCTACACCTCCTTTAGTTTTGCGATTATGGCATCCGCCATCTGAGAGGTGCCTACCGCCGTAGGATCGTCTCGCGTAGGCTTCATGTCGTAGGTGACGTGTTTGCCTTCAGCGATGACCGCGGCAACGGCCTTCTCAAGGCGGTTCGCCGCCTCTTTCTCACCGAGGTAGCGGAGCATTAACATACCCGAGAGGATGGTGGCTGTGGGGTTGGCCCTGTTCATACCAGTGTATTTGGGTGCACTGCCATGGGTGGGCTCGAAAACAGCGCAGCCATCTCCTATGTTGGCGCCGGGTGCCACTCCGAGGCCTCCTATAAGCCCTGCGCACAGATCCGAGATTATATCGCCGTAGAGGTTTGGGAGAACGAGGACATCGTACTCCTCTGGTCTTGCCACTACCTGCTGGCAGAGGTTGTCCACTATCCTGTCCTCGAACAATATGCCAGGATATTCCTTGGCCACTTCTCTCGCTACTGACAGGAAAAGGCCGTCTGAGAATTTCATTATGTTGGCTTTGTGTACAGCCGTAACCTTTTTTCGGTCATTTTTCCTTGCGTATTCAAATGCGAATTTGACTATCCTCTTGGTGCCCGTTACCGAAATGGGCTTGATGCTTATCCCGGAGTCCTCCCTTATCTTCTGGCCTGAGAGTTTAGAGACATATTTGATGAACCTCTTTGTTTCGGGCGCCCCCTTCTCGAACTCTATGCCAGCGTATAGGTCTTCGGTGTTCTCCCGAACGATGACTATGTCCACCTTATCGTATCTGGAGCGGACACCCTTATATGTTTTGCAGGGCCTGACACAGGCATAAAGGTCCAGGGCCATTCGTAGCGCAACATTGACGCTCCTGAATCCCCCTCCAACCGGTGTCGTGATGGGGCCCTTGATAGCCACCTTGTTTCGCTTTATAGATTTGAGAGTCTCTTCAGGGAGGACGGTACCAAGTTTCTCCATCACATCCGTCCCGGCCTGCTGGATATCCCAATCAAACTGCACCCCGGTTGCTTCCAGCACCCTCCTGGCTGATTCGCTTACCTCCGGGCCCGTCCCATCGCCAGGGATTAGTGTAACCTTGTGGGCCATCCGAAATACCTCCTTAAATCTTTATTTAAGTCTTACCTTGTTCTTTTTAATTTCCCCCGGATTTTTCATAGAACATTAGCTCACAATAACAGCGAGGACCTCGTTTTTATTTACCTTTGTTCCGGGGGCAAAGTTTATGGATTTTACGATGCCGTCTATTGGCGCTGAGATCACGGTCTCCATTTTCATCGCTTCGAAGATAACGAACTTGTCTCCAGCCTTGACCTTTTGACCTACCTGTGCCTCGTAGCGAAGGACGATGCCAGGCATGGGAGCTATGACAGGTGTGCCTTTATCTTGGGGTGGAACCTCTGAAGAGGATACAATCTTCCCATCAACAAGGGAAGGCCTTGGCAGCACTGTCTGCACAGAAGCTGGAGCTGTCGCAGGGGTGCCTGACGCCCCCGATGGCTGGATGGGTTCCACATCCACTCTGAAGTACTCATCTCCTACGTAAACATTGAAGCTGCGAGCTCTGGTACCTGGGACTCGTATCTCCTTTACCTCTTTCCCTTCTTTTTCTACCAGTAGCCCCTTCTTAGCCTTGGTTATAAGCTCGTTCTCCCTCTTTACATCCTCCATTGTCTTGGGTTTAACATCGTCAGGTGGCTTCTCCAGGCCGTATTTCCACTTAAGGAAGCGCATACCTGTAACAGGGTAGAGGGCGTAGATAAGGATGTCGCCCATATTTTTAGCTATGCCCTTTGTGGCCTCCTTTGCCTTCTCCATCTCAGGCTCCAAAATATCGGCGGGCCTGCAGGTTATGGGCTCGTGACCGCGCTGGTAGTCCTTGAGGGCTACCTTGATAACCTCCGGGTCTATGGGTGCTGGTGGATGACCGTAAAGCCCATAGACGTAGTCTTTTACCTGAGCAGAGATATTTTTGTATCTGCCGAAGAGGACATTGCTCACCGCTTGAATTCCAACTATCTGGCTTGATGGGGTTACCAGCGGTGGATACCCCAGGTCTCTTCTTGTCTGCGGCAGTTCCCGGTACACCTCTTGCAACTTGTCCAGGGCACCCGCTTCCGCAAGCTGCGCAACAAAATTGCTGGCCATGCCACCTGGGATTTGATGGCTCAGCACCATGGTATCTATTACTGATATCCTCGTGGTGTCAAGTAAGTCTCTGTATTTAGGCCAAATGGACTCGATGTACTGACTAAGTTTGAGAAGGTGCTCCAGGTTCAGGCCTGTGTCTCTGGGCGTGCGCTGTAGAGCTACGACAATGGGCTCCACAGCGGGCTGGCTGGTGCGCAGGGCGAGGGGGGTGAGAGAGGTATCGATAATATCCACACCCGCTTCGGCAGCCATCAGGGCACTCATAGAGCCCATTCCACTGGTGTAGTGGGTGTGCAGTTGGACTGGTAGCTTCAGCTTTTCTTTGAGAGTGCCTATGAGTTCGTAGGCATCATAGGGGGCAATGAGACCGGCCATGTCCTTCACGCAGATACTATCTGCACCCATATCCTGCAGGGTTAGGGCCTTCTTTACAAAGTAATCCAGGTTGTAAACAGGGCCTCCCAGCTTGCTCTCTGTAAGGGAATAACAGATAGTACCCTGAACGTGCTTGCCGCACTCCTTTATGGCCTTGAAGGCCACCTCCATGTTTCGCTCGTCATTGAGACAGTCGAAAACCCTGAATATGTCTATCCCCACCTCGGCGGCATAGTGGACGAAGGCCCTTACCACATCATCGGCGTAGTTGCGATATCCTGTAAGGTTCTGCCCTCTGAGAAGCATTTGCAATGGTGTATTGGGCATTAGGCGTTTCAGGGTTCTAACTCTTTCCCAAGGGTCTTCATTGAGGAACCTGGTGCACACATCGAAGGTAGCTCCACCCCACACCTCCATAGAGTAGAATCCGGCCTTGTCCATTTCAGAGGCGATGGGCTCCATATCGGGTGTGCGCATTCTAGTGGCCAGGATGGACTGGTGTCCATCTCGAAATGTGGTGTCGGTTATTTTCAGGGGTTTGTCTTTCAGGCTTTTCCTGGCTTTCATCTGCGCCTCCATTATGTTGCCATCACTTTTGGGGCTAGGGGTTAAGTTGCCTTATCCTTATGGCACCCAAACGTGCCGGAAGCCGCCGGGCATACTCAGGAGGCGCACCCTTCCGAGAGGCAAGTACCTCTTCCTCCAGGCAAGAATTTACGGCGGCCACGATGGCCACTATCTCCTCGCTTTCCTCTATATAGGCAGCGACGGCGGCTGTAGTAGCCGCCAGTGCTTTATTTCCCATGTTCTTCATAACGGAATATTCCCGTGTTTTTTGGGTGGGTCGGTATCTCGTTTGTTTTGGAGCATGGCCAGGGCTCTGATGAGCTTGGGGCGAGTCTCCCTGGGGTCTATTACATCATCGATATATCCCCTGGAGGCAGCAATGTATGGATTTGCAAAGGTGTTCCTGTAGTCCTCGATGAGCTTCTTGCGTGTTTCCTCGGGGTTTGACGATCTGGCTATTTTGTCCCTGAAGATTATATTGACGGCACCCTCAGGTCCCATTACAGCGATCTCCGCTGTTGGCCAAGCGTAGTTTATGTCGCCGCGGAGGTGTTTGCTACTCATAACATCGTATGCGCCGCCGTAGGCCTTTCGAGTGATGACGCTGACCTTTGGAACCGTCGCCTCCGAATAGGCATATATGAGCTTGGCACCGTGCTTTATTATCCCTCCATATTCCTGCTGTGTTCCTGGCATAAACCCTGGCACATCGGCAAAGGTTACAAGAGGGATATTGAAGGCATCACAGAAGCGGACGAAACGCGCTGCTTTAAGAGAGGAGTCTATGTCGATTACGCCCGAAAGGTGAGTGGGTTGCTGGGCTACAATGCCTACAGAGCGGCCGTCAAGTCTGGCAAATCCCACAATTATGTTCTGGGCGTATCCCTGATGAACCTCCATAAAATCGCTGTTGTCCACTATAAGAGAGATAACCTCCTTCATATTGTATGGCAGGTTCGGGTCTTCCGGCACTATATCTAGAAGGCGCTCCTCTCTTCGATTTGGATCGTCTGTTGGCTCTATCGACGGCGGGTCCTCAGTGTTGTTCTGAGGTAGGAAAGCCAGGAGGCGGCGGACCGCCTGGAGACAGATGGCTTCGCTTTCCATGGAAAAGTGGGCTACTCCGCTCTTTGTGGCATGGGCCAGCGCACCACCTAGCTGCTCATGGGTGACATCTTCCCCCGTGACGGCCTTTATAACATCGGGGCCGGTTATATACATCTGGCCAGTGCCCTCAACCATGAATATGAAGTCGGTGAGGGCTGGGGAGTACACAGCGCCACCGGCGCAGGGTCCTGCAATTATGGAAATCTGAGGGACTACGCCGGATGCAATGGTGTTGCGCAAAAATATATTGCCGTATCCGGCCAGGCTCACGACCCCCTCTTGGATTCGAGCCCCGCCCGAATCATTTATCCCTATTACTGGTGCTCCATTCTTCATTGCAAGGTCCATAATCTTGCATATCTTTTCAGAGACCACCTCCGAAAGGGATCCCCCAAACACGGTAAAATCTTGGGAAAAAATGTAGACCAGCCTTCCATTGATCTGTCCATAGCCAGTAACCACCGCATCCCCGGGGAATTTCCTTTCAGCGAGGCCAAACTCGGTAGCTCTATGAGTCACGAAGGCATCCACTTCCTCAAAAGTGCCTTCGTCCAGAAGCTGAGCGATTCTCTCCCTGGAAGTGAGCTTCCCTCGGGTGTGCTGCTGTTTTATTCGCTCCTCACCACCTCCCAGCCTGGAAGCCTCTCTCAGTTTTTTGAGCTTTTCAAGCCTATTTTCTTTTGACATTCCTTAAGTGGCAGGTTGTGAAGTTTTTAACCTGTTACATCCTAACAGATTATCTCCATGAGCGCAAGGCGAGGTAGATGATGACGTTGGGTGTTTCCAAGAGGAGTTACCCCTGGTTATGCCCCCCATCTTTGCTATGTGTTAAAATTTAAGAGACTGTGGCTGAATTGGGATGGGGGGGAAGCAGGTTTTAGTGGAGACAATGATTGGCCTAACCCTCGCTCTCCCCGTCGATGAGCGCTTGGAAGGGACGGCTGCGACCGTTGCTATAGCCATAGCGAAAGGCGCGGACATAGTTCGGGTGCATGACGTCAAGGAGATGGTAAGGGTTTACAGAATGGCTGATGCCATTGTTCGAAGGTTCAAGTCAGGAGCATGAGTTGTCAGGACCTGCAACGGTGTACCTCTGCCTTGGCTCTAATCTAGGGGATAGAGAACTGAACCTTTTGATGGCGGTGGAAAGGCTTGCGGATAAAATTCAAGTGGAGAAGCTCTCCTCTCCCTATGAGACGGAACCTGTTGGTTATAAAGAGCAACCATGGTTCTTAAATGCCTGCTGCCGTGCCATCACTCAATTAGAGCCATTTTCGCTATTGGCGTTTGCCAAGGAAATTGAACTCTCCATGGGCAGAAAGCCTAGCTTTCCCAACGCGTCCAGAATCATAGACATAGATATCGTCTTTTATGGGGACCTGGTTATGGAGACGCCGCAGCTTGTCATCCCACACCCCAGGATAGATGAGCGGGCCTTTGTCCTTATCCCGCTGATTGAAATAGCACCTGGTCTTATATGCCCCAAGAGGGGGGTTCCCCTGGAGACACTTCTCGAAAACCTCATAAAAGCAGGCAGGGTGAAGAGGTTGGCCTGGAGAAGCAGCCCGCACCTTGACGATTTGCAGGGGAATTAAGACACGCAGCATTGACAGACGGCTCCTTTGTCAATAGAATCTAAAGCCAAACCCAGCTATGGTAGTTTGGAAAGGAGAGTCCACAATGAAACGGACAAGAGTTTGTCAGCTTCTGGGCATAGAATATCCCATCATCCAGGCGGGGATGGCATGGATATCCAGTGCGGAGCTGGCAGCAGCCGTTTCCAACGCTGGTGCCCTTGGGGTTATCATTCCCAATGCCGGCATGTCTGCGCGTGGGGATGAAGTAAAGAACTTGCGAGAACAGATGAAAAGGGTAAAGCGCCTCACTGAGAAACCCTTTGGTGTTACCTTTAACCTCAATCTACCCAATATCCAGAAGCTTATGTACGCGGCTGTTGAGGGTGGAATTCGAGTGGCCATAACATCCGCGGGCAATCCGGCACTCTACACCAGCTACCTCAAGAACGCAAATGTCAAGGTGTTGCATGTGGTGGCCTCGGTTAGGCATGCCAAGCGTGCAGAAGCAACAGGAGTGGACGCCGTCATAGCTGAAGGATATGAGGCCGGCGGGAACACCGGTTTTGACGAACTGACGACCTTTGTGCTGGTTCCACAAATTGTGGATGCAGTTGAAATACCTGTTATTGCCGCCGGGGGCATTGCCGATGGAAGAGGGTTCGCAGCAGCCCTGGCCCTGGGTGCTGATGGGATTCAGATCGGGACTCGTTTTATTACAACAACTGAGTGCATAGCTCACAGGAATGTCAAAGAAGCCATAGCAAAGGCGATAGATACGGGCACCACTGTACTGACCCGCAGCCTAACACATAGCCGTGTGTTGAAGGGCAAGTTTGTTGCCAAAGTTCTCTCTTTGGAGTCAGAAGGGGCTGCTCGGGATGGTGTAATCGATCTCATGTCGGCAGAAAGGGCCCGCGCTGTTTTACTTGATGGGAAGCTGGAGGATGGGCCCTTATATTGTGGGGAGGACGCAGGGCTAATAACAGACGTAGTCGGCGCCGATAAGGTAGTACAGGACTTGGTGAAGGGCGCTGAAGCCATCCTTTCCTCTCTGAAATAGGCCGCCTTGCACAAAAAGTCATAAGGGCAGACCCTTCGCGGAGCTTGTCCTCGAGGCCCGCTTGGGGCCGAAGGGCTCAGAGTGGCAGCGGTCTTGCTAATAGGCTTTATGGACAAAACCGAAATAGGCCTGCTTATTTCTGCTCCGAGACCCATACTCTGTCGGGCTTTTTGAAATCGAAGAAAGGGGCATATGTCGATACAGCGACACCGTTCTCTATCTTTCCACCATGCACAACCCCCGCTGGCACAAAATATACGGTGCCGGGTCCTATATCATGGGTTATATCCCCTATGGTGAATTTCCCTTTGCCGGAGAATATGTATACGACCTCATCGTGGTCTTTGTGTATGTGGGGCTTTATCTCCGTCAGAGCCTGCACAATATTTAACGTTGCATATTTACCCTGATGCATGTAGGTCCATGTTATAGGTTCTTTGGGGGAAGGTGTCTTTTCCTTTGCAACTTTCTGGACATCCCAAAATAACTCTGGCATGAAGTCTCCTTTCTCATTCCCTCTGAGCCAGGGAACCCGATACTAATTTCCTTCCGTATTCCAGGATAAGCGGAATCCTTTCATGAGGAACCTTCTTTAGCTCCAGATATAGTTTCAGTGTTTCTATAGGGGTCAACTTCTCCGCGGGAAGATCTCCCAGGCGGGCGCTCCGCTGTGAGCGAGTCTGTATCTCTTTTGCCACACAGGCAACGAAAAAGGCGCCTCTCTCAAGAATGGCTCTTCGGACTTCAGTCTCCCGAATAAGACCTTCAATAGAAGCTGGAACCTTTATGTTTACCCTGACAACGGCTTGGGACAGGTCCTTCTGTGATATGCTCTTAAGCGCAAACGCAGTGGGGTTGTCTTCTCCTTCGGGGATCTCCACATCAATTGTTACGAAGGGGCGAGCTTTTACCTTGTGGAAGCGGTATTCTATGACCCTCTCGCCGGGGCTTCCTCTGGGGTCCATATCTACAACGAAGAACCCCTTATCGTCAGCCTCTTCGCTGAAATCAACCCGCTCCAGGCTTCCCGGGTAGACCACAGGAGGCTTCTGGCAGAGCACCTGGGCTTTGTGGATGTGCCCCAGGGCAACGTAGTCAAAGGCGGGGTTCATCAGGTTGCTCAGAAGGAGCACGGGGTCCTGGCCTACCATCATGCTCCGCTCGGAGCCAAGTTTGGCAGTTGAGACAGTGACATGGGCCGCAAGCAATGAGGGAAGACCTCTATCTAGTTTCTCTATATGTGTGATGAGACTATTGGCGAGGGTCTCCTCAAGGGCCCTGTTCATCTCCTCGAAGGTTACACCCTTGTATTCCTCTCGACTTAGAAGGCCGCTGCGTTTAAGCCAGGGGAGTGCTGCCACCTGTAAAACGGCTTCTTTAGTTTTAATTCGGTATATTTCCGGCCTGTCTGCAATGATCACATTCGGTGTGGAGAGGGTCTGAAAAATCTCTATCGCAGATGCGTAGTTTCTGGCGTTAGGGATATCGTGGTTGCCCGCCAGTAGAAAGACTTTGACGCCATTGTGGGCAAGCCTTGCTACCCTCTTGGCAAACTCCCTCTGGTGTGTTGGGCTGGGCTCTCTCCCTTTATAGGCATCTCCACAGAAAAGGACGAGCTCCACGTCGTTCCCCAGAGCGAAATCCACAAGTTCGTCAAAGACCCCGAGGAAGTCCTCCAGGCGGAAGGAAAAACCGCTCTCTGGATTCACAGGCCCGTAGTTTTCTACCCCGATGTGCAGGTCTGAAAAGTGAATGAATCTGACCAGGTTATTCCTCACTCAGCTTTTGATGCAGAACGTCTTTAAGTTCCTCCACCCTCACCCTTATCTGCTCCATACTGTCCCTATCCCTTATGGTAACCGCTTTGTCCTCCAGGGACTGGAAGTCTATTGTTACACACAAGGGGGTGCCTATCTCATCCTGTCTTCTGTATCTTCTGCCAATGCTCTGGGCATCATCGTAGCTCACCATCCAGTGTCTCTTCAGACTTTTGTAGACCTCCTGGGACATGGGCAGGAGCTTTTCGTTCCGACTCAACGGCAGGACGGCTACCTTTACAGGTGCCAGGGCCTTGTGCAGGCGCAGGATCACCCGGGTCTCACCGCGCACCTCTTCCTGATAATATGCATCAACGAGGAAAGCAAGGATGGCTCGGTCAACGCCCCCCGATGGCTCAATTACGTATGGCACATAGCGCTCGCCTGTCTCCTCATCGAAGTAGCTCAGGTCTCTGCCGCTATACTGTGTGTGCTGTTTCAGGTCGTAATCGCTTCGGTTGGCAATTCCCTCCAGCTCAGACCAGCCCATGGGGAATGAGTACTCGATGTCATAGCAGGCCTTGGCGTAGTGGGCAAGCTCTTCTTTCCCGTGAGGCCTGATGCGCAGGTTTTCCCTCTTTATCCCCAGATTTATGTACCATTGGAATCGCTCCTCTACCCAGGACTTAAGCTGCTCCTCGTCGGTGCCGGGCTTGACGAAGTACTCGATCTCCATCTGCTCAAACTCCCGGCTTCTAAAGGTGAAGTTGCCTGGGGTTATCTCGTTTCGGAAGGACTTGCCTATTTGTGCTATGCCGAACGGCATCTTCCTTCGGGAGCTATTGAGCACGTTTTCAAAGTTAACGAATATGCCCTGGGCGGTCTCAGGACGGAGGTAAATCTGGGAAGCCTCATCCTCCACGGGGCCCATAAAGGTCTTGAACATCAGGTTGAACATACGAGACTTTGTCAGACTGTCGACAGAATCGCAAGAAGGGCAGCGAAGAGTGCGATAGTCTTCTTCAGTGAGTTCAGTAAGGCCTTTTACAGAGAATAGTCCATTCGGCTGATGCCGCCGCGCTTCCTCACGAAATGATTCTATCACTTCTTTTTGGCTCGTTCCGAGTGTAGTTCGGTGAACTGGTTTTCCATCCTGCCCTACAAACTCGACCCTCCAGATCTGGTCTGCTCTAAAACGTTGGTTGCAGAACCTGCACTCCACCAGGGGGTCGGTGAAGCTCTCCAGGTGGCCGCTGGCTTCCCACGTTTTCGGGTGCATCAAGATGGCTGCGTCCAGCCCTACCATGTCCTCCCGCTCCTGGACCACAGCCTTCCACCAGGCGTCCTTTACGTTGCGCTTAAGCTCCACTCCCAGGGGGCCATAGTCCCAGGTGCTGCCCAGACCGCCATATATCTCGCTGGAGGGAAAGATTATCCCTCTGCGTTTGCAAAGGGAAACGATTTCATTCATGTCAACCTTGTTTTTCGACTCGTCTGTCAAAATATCCCCTCCACTATAGATTGCTTCTTCTGCAAAGTCCAAATTTAGACAATGATAACACTCCATCCATAAGCCTGCAACCAAAGTTTGGATACCCCAAAACGGCGATTCGCATACTGCTAGCTTCACCCAATGGGTGATTCTTTTGGTCTGACCTCTTGATGTGGTGATACCACACCCTCTTAACATCCCTCCAGCCGTGTCTTTTACGGGAGGGTGAAGGGAACCCTAGTTCCCTTCCGGGGGTTCCAGGGGGTGTCCCCCTTGAGCTTTCTTCCTCTCCTCTGCTGAAGAGGGAGGGGGAGCCTTATTTACTTTTTGGGGGAGAAGTCCAGAAGGGGAACTCCCCTTATGGCAGGAGTTTGGGGATGTGCCCCAAGTTTTCTTCTTTTTTCTCCCCCTCTTACGCCTAAGAGGGGGAGCTAGAGGGGGTGTCCCCAGTCTGTGTCATGGCTACTTACAGGCCAATCGTTGCTTCTTGGACAGGACCTGTTTGTTGACAACCATTGTATTATTTAAAATACTGTGTATTGGAGGTATATAGATGATTTTGAAAGTGCTGCCCGTTGGGCCTTTTTCTGAGAACACATACGTGGTGGGATGTGAAACAACAAAAGAGGCGGCTGTTGTCGATGCGGGTGCTGAAGCCGGGCGCATTCTGAAGCTTGTCGACGAGCTGGGGGTTAAAGTAAAGCTGCTGATCAACACGCACGGTCATGTGGATCACATTGGAGCGGTGGCGACTGTAAAGGAAAGGACGAAGGCAATTTTTGCCATTCATGAAAAGGAAATCGCGGTGATGAAAGGGAGTGCCCTCTATGGCAGCAGCGTGATTCCTGATTTTATAGAGGCTCCAAAGCCGGACACATTCCTGAAAGGCGGAGATGTCCTGGAAATCGGGACTCTCCGTTTCACAGTTATAGAGACTCCGGGCCATACTCCTGGGGCAGTTTGTCTCTACGGGCACGGGGTGGTCTTTACAGGCGATACCCTCTTCAATATGGGCGTTGGAAGAACCGACCTTCCAGGCGGAAGCTGGGCCCATCTCATGAACAGCATAAAGAGCAAACTTCTGATCTTACCAGAGGAGACCGTTATTCTACCTGGGCATGGCCCTCATTCCACCATTGGTCAGGAGAAGAGGCAGAACACCTTCCTGCGCTCTACTATCTAATTGCTTCGTCTTCTAAATAAATAACGGGGCAAGAACCAGCGTTATTGTGCTCAGAAGTTTGACCAGCACATGGAGGGAAGGCCCGGCGGTATCCTTGAAGGGGTCGCCCACGGTGTCACCCACTACCGCAGCGGCGTGGGTAGGGGTGCCCTTCATTATCGGTTTCCCCTCATCGTCTTTGAGTCCGCCTGACTCGATGAACTTCTTGGCGTTGTCCCATGCGCCTCCGGCGTTGTTCATAAAGGTGGCAAGGATTATTCCAGCGATGGTGCCCACCATAAGGAAAGCAGCTACAGCTTCAGCCTTGAGCAGAACCCCGACAACTACAGGCCCAATAACGGGGAGAAGCCCTGGGGCTATCATCTCTCTAAGACCAGCCCTGGCTGTTATATCCACACAGCGTGCGAAGTCTGGCCTGGAGGTCCCTGCCATAATCCCAGGGTCTGCTTTGAACTGACGTCGCACCTCCTCTATTACTTTGCTGGCCGTGCGCCCAACCGCCCTCATGGCGAGGGAGCTGAAGAGGAAGACCAGCATAACAGCCAGAAGCGCGCCTACGAAAACCTCGACTTTGGAGATGTTGACTATGGTGAAGGGTTTGCCAGTGGTATCTGCTACCTCCTTCATATAGGCGCTGAAGAGGAGGAAGGCGGAAAGAGCGGCAGACGCCATGGCGTATCCCTTGGTCAGGGCTTTGGTGGTGTTCCCCACCGCATCCAGGGCATCGGTGATATGGCGAGCGCTGGAAGAGGCTTTGGCCATCTCAATAATGCCGTTGGCGTTGTCCGTTATAGGGCCGAAGGTGTCCAAGGAGAGGATATAGGCGGCTGTCATCAGCATACCCATGGTTGCCACTGCTGTCCCGAAAAGACCTCCATCGGGTATGGGCGTGCCATCGGGCAGAACAGCTTGGGAGCCTAGCCAGTAGGAAGCCAGGAGCGCCAGAGAGACAACCACTGCCGTGGAGAAAGTCGTTTCATAGCCCACCGCCGTGCCAGCCACGATATTTGTAGCAGGGCCTGTTCTGGAGGCATTGGCTATGTCCTTAACGGGTCTCCATCGGTTCTCAGTATAATATTGAGTGATGTAAACAAAGGCCACGCTGGTCAGGGTACCTACAACGCCTGCCCAGAAGAACCACAGACTTTTGAGCAATACTACGACGGCAATAAGCATTCCCACTATGGCAAGGCCAACGGCCACATAATAGCCCCGGTTCAACGCATCCATGGGGTTCTCATTCTCGCGGCCCCGGACAAACATAATACCAACCATGGTTGCTATCAAGCCGAAAGCGCGAACTACCAATGGGAATACTATCCAGGCGGGGTTCTTTGTGGCTATGTAAATGGCCACGCCCAGAATCATTGCGCCTATGTTTTCGGCTGCGGTGGACTCGAACAGGTCTGCTCCGCGTCCGGCGCAGTCTCCAACGTTATCGCCTACCAGGTCTGCAATGACCGCGGCGTTCCGAGGGTCATCCTCTGGTATGCCTGCTTCAACTTTTCCAACCAGGTCTGCCCCCATATCCGCTGCCTTGGTATAAATGCCCCCGCCGAGCTGGGCGAAGAGGGCGACAAAGCTTGCGCCGAATCCAAAGCCCACGATTAAGAAAGGCGCTCGATCCGGGCTTGCAGCGCCACCATAGGCATAGTAAATGGTGGTAACACCAAGGAGACTCAACGCAACAATCAGGAAGCCTGAGACAGCCCCACCTCTTATGGAGACCGTGATGGCCTCTCGAAGGCTACGTTGGGCTGCACTGGCCGTGCGCAGATTCGATTTTACGGAGATGTACATTCCGATGAAGCCGGACAGGGCAGAACAGAAGGCTCCCAGGAGGAAAGCCACTGAAGTTCTCCAACCCAGGCCCGGGTCTTGTTTGAGGAACCCCAAAAGGAAGCCTATTCCTATGGCAACGATTATGGCCAAGATGGCGATGGTTCGATACTGGCGTTTCAAAAAGGCCATGGCCCCTTCTAGAATCATGCCTGCAATCTCTTGCATAGCTGGCGTGCCTGGGTCTCTCCTCAGTACATCCCTGGCAAGAAGTAGGACGAATAATACCGCCGCAATCCCAGCAAAGGGGACTATCCACATAAGTGACATCTAGCTAACTCCTCTCCTCCCAAGATAAAAATAGATGGCTGCTGTATTGCAACTGGCTGCCAAATTTCGAATCTTAGCAGGTCTGAGCTAACAAGTCAACAGAAAGGAGAGCAAAAAGCTTAGGTCGGGTTTCCTACCCCGATCATCGAGGGCGGGCAGGTTGGTCCTTCCCCGTCGGGAAGGATGCCCTACGGGGGTCAATCGCTGTTTTCGAGAGAGAAAAAAGCTTGGTTACAGGTAATCTTCAATGCCAGCCCTTTTCAGCATTGAGAAGACTTTATTGCGAGCTTCCTTGAGAGGTCCCGCAGCCTTTTTTCAAGGTCGCCCTGTCTCAAAGCTAGTGTCAGGTCGCCTCTGGTTTTCTCCATAATCCCCCGTACCACGTCTGTGGTCCGCCTTAGCCCACCCGTCAGGGCATCAGGATAATCCATGGTTACCAGTATGCCGTAGAGGTCATCCATGATTGCAAGAAGTTCTTCGCAGCGAGCTACCTCTCCTCTTCTCAGGCAGTCAAGAAGGTAGCGGCGCATTTCACCGACTGCCTCCCCAAGACCATTGAGGTAAGGAGCATATCCTACTCCTAGCTTGTCGGGGTCTGGTAGAGGTTCGCCTAGCACCAAAGCCCTTGTTATAGAGGCCTCCGCGTACTCCTTTTGAGCATCATCTACAAAGCCGGCGTAGAAGATGTCCAGATCGCTCTTCAGTGCTTCTTTCACATTGTCGAGGGAGCTTCTGGCCGACTTGGTAAGCTCCTCAGCCTGCTCGAACTCCCTTCTATGAATGGCCCGAATGGCGTTGGCGCAAAAGCGTATGACCTCTCTGGAAATGGGAAGGGCTTTTTCCCTGGCCCTGTGCTTGGTATCCAGGCGTTTCCGTATCTTATCTGCAAGGGCGTCCAGACCAGAAGAGCTTTCTCTGGCGGGCTTCTTAGGCATGTTATTCCCCTTTCATCTTTGAAACGAGAAGCCTGGCTTTTCCTTCTACATCCTCAGCACCTACAACGGCGCTTATCACAGCGACGGCGTCAGCTCCTGCCTTCACTACCTCGAGCACGTTGTTTTCATTGATGCCGCCGATGGCAACCACAGGAACAGAAACAGCGGACTTCACCTTTCTCAGGGTTTCCAGGCCAGCAGGACGTGTGGTCTCCTTGGATGTAGTGGGAAAGATGGAGCCAACCGCTATGTAATCGGCACCGCTGGCCTCGGCGTTGAGGGCCTCAGGGACGAGGGCTGTGGAAACGCCTGCTATCATGTCAGGAGGCAGCAGCTTTCTAACCTCAACTATAGGGAGGTCTTTTTGCCCCATATGTACGCCGTCTGCATCCGCAGCAATGGCCAGGTCCACATGGTCGT
>JACPPT010000033.1 GCA_016190815.1 Chloroflexota bacterium | reverse complement strand
GCCATTTCCTCCCCTTTTTCCAAGCGGAGGGGGTGGGATTCGAACCCACGCTCCAGTTGCCCGGAGAGCGGTTTTCAAGACCGCCGCCATGAACCGCTCGGCCACCCCTCCCAGATGCACTATGATACAGCACAGAGAGGGTCGAGGCAATAAACCAGTTACCGAGGCGGTTTAACAATTCCGAACCATCCCCCTTACCCCCTTTCCTTCGTAGACTCAGGACTCAGCCTTTTCTGGAAGGGGGTAAAAGTTGAGTCTGGGGACACCCCATGTCCCCGTCAAGGGGGCTAGCCCCCTTGTAACTCCCACTATTTGTCCAGGGCGTTTTCTATTTCCTCTCGCCACTTTTCGTAGCGCTGTGCGAAGGCACGAACCAGGCCGAAGCACCCTGTAAGCATCATGTCTCCGTGTGGAGATGCAAAATAGGGCTTGAAAACAGATATTGCCATCATGTGGCGCTGAGGGCCTGTGGCAGCAACAAATGGCTTGGGCTTGGGTTTGCCTGCATAGAGAACGCCGTGCCCCATATCCTGGAAGACCTCATTGTGGCTCAGGGAGCCTTCTATGAAGCGGCTGAGCAGGGAGTCGAGCTTCTGAGTGTTCAGCCCGCCGGTGTGGTGTTCGAAGAAGGCCTCTATCTTTCCACCGGCAAGGCAAAACGCCAGGGTGTGCATGTTGCCCAGGTTGATGAGAAGCAGGTTCTTGCGGCCCCTGGTCTTTCTGTCCTCCATTATGCCCACAGCGGCCGCAACACATGTATCCGCAAGAAGAAAGGGCAGGTCTTCGCCTGCGCTCTCAATAACCGCTTTCATTCGTGTGAGGTAGGGGGGTATCTCATTCGGGGTGTAGAAGAAGGCGGAAAGCTCGTTTCTCTGTTCCAGAACCCGGCGGAAGTGGTCGAAGCGAAAGAGGCGGTCGCTATAGTCTGGAGGGGCTTCTCCATGGTCGAGGACGGCCACCGCCAATGCGTCGTAGTCGGGTTCTCCCCCGAAGGCCTTGAGCGCTGTGCATACGGCCAGAAGGTCCAGGTCTTTAAGGGCTATGCACTCCACTCCCCTCAGGCGTCTGCCCTCGTCCTGGCCAACAATGGTTACGCCCATCCTCTCCACTTCTGAAAGGTCGTCGTTGAAGGTGCGGGCAGCCTGGGGTGTGGCGTAGACCTTGAGTCCCTTTTCAATGTGGCGCTGGGCGGCCCATCCACAAGGGCCTCCTCCCATGAGGAAGCCGAAGAGGAAGACATCCCTTCCTTTCTTTGTGGCATCCTCTATTTTCCTGGCTACGATGCTGGTGGGGGAAGGCATGACCATCTTCGGGCAGTTCTCCACTTCCAGAGAGGTGTCAAAGAGGAGGATGTCTTGGGTTCCGGTTCCTATGTCTATGGCTAGAAGACGCATCAGTTGATTACCTCGAATCCGGTATATGGGTGAAGGGCCTCTGGCACAGCTATGCTTCCGTCAGAACGCTGGTAGTTTTCCAGAATGGCAATGACTACTCTGGGAAGGGCGAGGCCTGACCCGTTGAGGGTGTGGACGAACTCGACCTTGGCGCCAACGCCGGGTCTATAGCGAATGTTTGCCCTCCTTGCCTGAAAATCGGTGCAGTTGCTGCATGAACTTACCTCCAGCCACTCGCCACAGCCTGGTGCCCACATCTCCAGGTCATAGGACTTGGCGGAGGGAAAGCCCAGTTCGGCGGTGCAGACCTGAATTATCCGGTAGGGGATCTTCAGCGCCCGCGCCACCTCTTCGGCGTCGCGAACGAGCTTGTCCAGCTCCTCGTTGGACTTTTCGGGTGTAACGAATTTGTATAGCTCCACCTTGTCGAACTGGTGGCCTCGCTTTATTCCCCGAACATCCTTGCCAGCCGACATCTTCTCTCTACGAAAACAGGGTGTGTATGCCACATATTTGAGAGGCAGGACATCGGCACCCAGTATCTCGTCCCGGTGTAGATTTGTCAGGGGGACCTCAGCGGTGGGAATGAACCAGAAGTCATCCTCTGCATCGTGGTAGAGGTTCTCGCCGAACTTTGGAAGATTGCCGCTTCCCACCATGCACTCCCGCTTTACCATGAAGGGAGGGTATACTTCTGTATAGGCGTGCTCTTTAACATGGAGGTCCAACATAAAAGCGATGACGGCCCGCTGAAGGCGAGCGCCCTTCCCTTTGAGGATGTAAAAGCGAGAGCCGGAGAGCTTTATTCCCCGCTCGAAGTCTATTATGCCCAGCCTTTCACCCAACTCCCAGTGAGGTCTTGGTGTAAAGTCCAGTTTCTTTGGCTCGTCCCCGGTGCGAACCACGATGTTATCCTCCATTCCATCTCCCACGGGGACTGATGGGTCAGGAATGTTCGGGATCTGAAGGAGAAGCTCTTGAAGGGACTTCTCCAGACTCTTCATCTCTTCTTCGAGGGTCTTTATCCGGTCTCCCGCTTCGCGCATCTCTGCGATGACATCCTGCGGCTTGTCTTTCATCGTGGCCAGTCTTTTGCTTACCTCGTTTCTTCGGGCGCGCAGGCTCTCGGCCTCGTAGAGCAGCTTGCGGCGGTGCTCGTCCATGGCCAGCACTTCATCTACGGGAGCGCTGTCATGGCGCTTGGCCAGAGACTCTTTCACAAAGTCGGGGTTTCGGCGAATGAGTTCAATGTTGAGCATGGCTCAGCCTACCTGCTGCGGAGCTGAGGGAAAAGGATGACCTCACGAATGGACTTCTGGTTTGTCAAAAGCATGACGAGCCTATCTACTCCCATTCCCAATCCCCCTGTGGGTGGCATTCCGTGCTCCAGGGCCACGAGGAAGTCCTCATCCATGCGCTCGGTCTCTTCATCTCCCAGTTGGGAGCGCAATCGCTCCTGCTCCATAAAACGCTCTTGCTGATCCAGGGGGTCATTAAGCTCTGTGAAGGCATTGGCGATCTCCATGCCCCCTGCAAAGCCCTCGAATCGCTCTACAAACCTTGGATTATCGGCCTTGCGCTTGGCCAGGGGAGACATATCCACGGGGTAATCCATAAGGAAGGTGGGCTGAATCAGGGTAGGCTCTACGAAGGTGGAAAGCAGCTTGTCGATGAGCCTTCCCCGGCTGGCGTTGGGTTCCACCTCTATCCCCTTGTCCTGCATAGCTCGTTTGAGGGAATCGGCATCCTGGTAGTCTTCAAAATCTATTCCGCTTTTAGCTTTGATTTCATCCCTCAGGTAGGCTCGTCGCCAGGGTGGTGTGAAATCTATGACATCCTCCCCTAGGGGCATCTTAAGGGTGCCTGCAACCTCGTGGGCTATGTGTGCAACCATATTCTCCACCATAGTCATAACGTCGTTGTAGTCGGCGTAGGCTTCATAGCTTTCCAGGGTGGTGAACTCCGGGTTGTGCTTGGTGGAGATGCCCTCGTTACGAAAGACTCGCCCGATTTCGTAAACCTTGTCAATACCGCCGATGATGAGACGCTTGAGATGCAACTCGGTGGCGATGCGCAAGTAGAGGTCCTGGTCGAGGGCCTCGTGGTGGGTGATGAAGGGTTTGGCCATGGCGCCGGCAGCAACGGGTAGGAGTATGGGCGTTTCCACCTCCATGAAATCCCTCTCGTCGAGGAAATGGCGTATGGCGGCGATAACCCTGGAGCGCACTCTGAATATGTTTCTTACTTCCTCGCTGGAGATGAGGTCCAGATAGCGCTGGCGGTATCGCTTTTCCACATCTATCAGGCCATGCCACTTCTCTGGGGGAGGCCTCAGAGACTTGGCTAAAAGGACGATTTCATGCACATGTACTGTTACCTCGCCTGTTCGTGTGCGGAAGAGCTTCCCTCTGGCTCCAATGAAATCGCCCAGGTCGATGTCTTTGAGGAGATCGTAGATTTCTTTCGATACCTGGTCTGAGCGCAGGTATAATTGAATCTTGCCAGAGCCGTCTCGAAGGTCGAGGAACGTTGCCTTGCCCATATCTCTGGAGGAAGTAATGCGTCCGGCTACACTTACCTCTCCGATGTTGGCTTCTTCTTTTGCCTGCTCAGTAAAAAGGGCTACCGCCTCCTGGTTAGTGTGGGTTCGGCGGTAGCGAGGTGGATAGGGTTCAATGCCTCTATCCCTGAGCCTTTCGAGTTTTGCGAGACGCTGCTGTGCTAGCCCCTCTCCCCTATCTGACATATTAAGGACTCTTTTCCTACTTTACGTCGACTATGGTGAGTCTTAGCACCCCAGCGGGAGCTGCTACTTCAACCGCATCGCCGACCCTCTTTCCCAGAAGGGCCTGTCCAACCGGGGACTCATTGGAAATCCTCCCCATGCTTGGGTTGGCCTCGGCGCTGCCCACTATGGTATATTGCTCCAGCTTGTCTTCCGGGCCAAGAACGGTGACCTTCGAACCTACTGTCACCGTGCCTGTCCGAGGTGATTCGTTGGGGATTATGGTGGCATTCTTAATCATATTCTCAAGGGTGAGAATGCGCCCCTCCACAAAGGCCTGTTCATTCTTGGCGTCATCGTATTCAGCGTTGTTGGCCGTGCCACCCAACTCCTTGGCCTTGTGGATGCGTTCAGCTACCTCAGATCGTCGAACCGTACGCAGATGTTCAAGCTCAGCCGTCAGCTTGTCCAAGCCGTCTTGTGTGAGTAAAATTTTCTTCTGGGGCATCATTCTTTATTCTCTCGTTGGAGCAAAAAAACTGAGATTCGGCCTCCAATCGACCTCCTCAGTCTAGAGGTTAATTATAAGGCATAGGTTATCCAGATGTAAAGACCTTTTTGAAATGCCAGTTGCAAATTGGTAACGTTCTCTTTTGGTTGAAATTGTCTGTCATTGCGAGGAGCAATGCGACGAAGCAATCTCATGCCTCGCAATGACGTCCGTTATTCTCCAGTCAACCAAAACTGAACGAAACCCTTAAATTTTTGTACTTGTGGTAGTCATAAAGGCAGTTTATAATAAAGGTTTGGATATGTTTCAAAATACGATGCATGGTTAGCAAGGTGGCTTATGGCGGAAAAGCGCGAATACTATGAGGTCCTTGGGGTGCCCCGCAACGCATCAGAAGAGGACATTAAAAAGGCCTTCAGAAAACTGGCCTTCCAATACCATCCTGATCGGAATAAGGACCACGGGGCCGAAGAAAAGTTCAAGGAGATAAACGAGGCCTACGAGGTGCTCTCTGATCCTGAGAAGAGAACTGCCTATGACCGCTTTGGACATGAGGGGGCTGAGGGATACTTCGGCCGTGGCTTTGAGGGTTTTGGCGGTTTTGGCGGTTTTGGCGATATTTTCGATGCCTTCTTCGGAGGGACCGCTACCAGAACTCGACGTGCCCCTCAGCCGGGAGCGGACCTTCGCCATAACCTGACCATCTCTTTTGAAGAAGCCGTGTTCGGGTGTGAAAAGCATTTCGATGTAGCGAGGATGGAGAGTTGTTCCCTATGCCAGGGAACGGGTTGCGAACTCGGGACCTCTCCATCCAAATGTCCAACATGCAATGGTGCTGGAGAGGTCCGCCGTGTCCAGCGGAGCATCTTTGGTCAGTTCGTCAACATAAGCGCTTGCGGGCGCTGTGGTGGGGAAGGCAAGATCATCGCTAACCCCTGTGCTCAGTGCGGTGGCACAGGGAGGGAAAAGAAGAAGCACAAAATCGCTGTTCAGATACCCGCTGGGATTGAGGGTGGCTCTCAGATACGACTTACGGGAGAGGGCGAGCCAGGTATTTGGGGAGGGCCAAATGGCAATCTATACATTTCCATTGCTATTAAGGAACACAAGTTCTTCAAACGAGAGGGGGACGCAATTCTCTATGAGTTCCCCATAAACTTCGTGCAAGCCGCTCTGGGGGATGAGGTAAAGGTTCCAACGGTGGATGGGTTACATGCTCTCAAGATTCCCGCGGGAACCCAAACGGGCAGGATTTTCCGACTCAAGGGCAAGGGGGCACACCGTTTGAACGGCTCGGGTAGAGGTGACCAGTTAGTGATGGTTCGGGTGGTTACACCTACATCTCTAGACGAGCGTCAGCGGAAGCTCTTACAAGAGCTGGCGAAGACTCTGCCGAGCAACTCCGAGGACAACGGAGGCCAGGATAAAGAGGGCTTCTTCCATAAATTCAAGGACATCATTGGGTAGGATTTTGAGGTGGCTTGAGCTAAGCATAAGGGTTGACAGCGAAAGCGCAGAGGCCGTGGCCGAGGTTTTCCACCGCTTTGGGCACGGCGGCGTGGTCATGGAAGAGTGTGTTAGCGTATCACCCGACGGCGAGGCGTACACCGTAGAGCGGGAGAAACCTGTTACCCTCAAGACCTACCTTCCTGCTAACAGGTCTTTGCCGCGGAGAAAATCCCAGATAGCCCACGCCATAAAGCTTTTGTCCCTCATACGCCCGATGCCTTCGGTTGAAGAGCGGGAGATAAACGAGGAGGATTGGGCAAATGCGTGGAAGTCTCACTTCGATGTTCACCGCCTGGGCTCGCGCCTCGTTGTGAAACCCACCTGGCGTAGCTATTCCCCTCAGGAAAGCGAGGTTGTAATAGAGCTCGACCCAGGAATGGCCTTTGGGACGGGGCTTCATCCTACAACACGTATGTGTCTTGAGGAATTGGAGAAGCGTCTGAAGCCAGGAATGAAAGTGCTTGACCTGGGCACAGGCTCTGGGATTCTGGCCATTGCTGCGGCAAAGCTTGGGGCATCTCAGGTCGTTGCTTTAGATACTGATGAGATTGCGGTCAAGGCAGCGAAGGCCAATATCAAGGCAAATGGAGTTAAGACCATTGTTGTGGTCAAGATGGGTACTCTGGGCAGCCATAAAGACATTCCTGAAAGGTTCGACCTCATCCTTGCCAATATAACGGCGAAGGTTATCTCTGAGCTGGCTCAGCCTCTAGTTCGTGCTCTTGCTCCTAGCGGCGTCCTGATCGCCGGCGGAATTATTGCCGAGCGCCTTGAAGGGGTTGTCCAGACACTTAATGAATCCGGGGCGGCAGTTATGGAGGTTTTGCAAGACGGCGACTGGCGGACTCTATTAGCTATGAGGAAGTAGCGGAAAGATGCATCGCTTCTTTGTTCCTCCTGAGTGGATGAGGGGGGAAAGTGTAATTATAAATGACGAGCTATCTCATCAGATAGGACGGGTGCTACGCCTCAAGGCAGGGGATAGAATCGTTATCCTGGACAACAGCGGCTGGGAGTTCGAGGTCAAGCTCATACGTCTGGGGCTGGAGCGTGTGGAGGGGGAGGTTGTGGGGAAAAGGCCAGCCACAGGGGAACCTCGCATTCAAATCACTCTCTATCAGGGAATGATGAAAGGGGCAAAATTCGAGTTTGTTCTGCAAAAGGGCACTGAGCTTGGGGTCACGGCCTTTGTGCCGATGCTTTGTGAGCGCTCGGTGGCGATGGGTCGGAATAAGAAGGAGGCCCGATGGGGAAGGATAATCCAGGAGGCGGCAGAGCAGTCCCGTAGGGGAAGGCTTCCTATTCTTAGCCCAACCGTTTCCTTCCGGGAGGCGTGCCAGAAGGCTCAGGGATTCTCGCTAATACCATGGGAGGAGGAAAGCTCCCGGGGCCTGAAAGCAGTCCTTCAGAGCTGGCTTACGGGAAAAACAGCAGACCAGCCCCTGGCCATTAACCTCCTCATCGGGCCCGAGGGTGGATTCTCGCCAGGTGAGATAGCATATGCGAAGGGCCTTGACATCCTGCCTGTAAGCCTGGGTAAGAGAATTCTTCGAGCGGAGACGGCTGGCCTGGCAGCGGCCGCTGCCATTCTATACGAAGTCGGCGACCTGGGCTAGAATGTTGGCGAGTGGCAACTGGAAGGACAAGTCGGAGACTCATCATGTAAGTCTGCTAAATCATTGAGATTCTTCGCTTCGCTCAAAATGACATTGCTCCCCTCAGGTTCTTGGCTTTGTGCGGAATGACGTTTGAGCATTCCGTCACCCTGAGTATAGCGAAGGGTCTAGATGATATGAGTGAAGTACACAGACTTGCTGTCTAGCCGGTTTATTTTAAGAAACTGATGCCAGAGTATAGGAAATACCCTCCCAACCCCAGAAGAAACACCCCGCAGGCAATGGAGATGCCTCTGTAAATAGCGTCGCTCATAATTCTTCGCCCGCTGGCCACCCCTAGAGAAACCGCGCTGTACCAGGAGAGGTCGGCCAAGATATGGCCGCTGTAAAAAGAAGAGAGACCCAATGCTCCGAACTTCAACGACCAGACCAGGTAGCTTGCTCCGACGCCGGCCCACCACAGGAGGAAGTAAGGGTTGGAGAGGCTGACCAATGCACCAGCCACAACTATGCCAGCTATACCCCTGGGTGCATTGGACTGCTCTTTTTCGGCCTGAGGTTGACGGATGGGGCGGGAGATCATTCTCCAGCCCAGCCAGAGGAGGAAGATGCCACCCAGGAGGCCAACGAGGGCGGTGGTAAGTCCCTTTTGCAGAAGCGTGCCAAATCCTTTAACTATTATGATGACGAGTGCCAGCTCCAGAATGGCGTGGCCCAGGACGATCAGGGGGCCAGCCAAGAATCCTCTTCTGGTTGTCTCCCGGATGTCCAGGGTCAGGAGGGGGCCTGGGGCCATAGCCCCGGAAAAGCCCACGAGGAAGGACGTGAAGAATATTACCGCAAGGGTGGCCTCAGGCATTGGGAGCCTTTCTATCCTCCCGCGGGCGTAATTTCAGGCTGGGGTGGTCGCTCCATCAGCTCGATGACGGCCTGTCGAGGAGGGAGCCCTTCAAAGAGCACACGATAGGTTAGCTCTGTGATGGGCATCTCCACCCCAAGCTTCTTCGCCATCTTGCGTGCTGCCATTGTTGTATCCAGCCCCTCTGCTATAGCGTGCATAGACGAAACGATCTCCTTCAGTGCTCTGCCCTTTGCAAGCTGCTCGCCCACGTATCGATTGCGACTCAGGGGACTGGAGCAGGTGGCAATGAGGTCACCCAGACAGGCAAGCCCTGCGAAGGTCAGGGGCTGAGCACCGGCTGCCATGCCCAAGCGGGTTATCTCAGCAAGGCCCCGGGTGATAAAGGCGGCCTTGGCATTATTCCCCTGCCCCAGCCCGTCGGCCATTCCTGCTCCTAAGGCTATGATGTGTTTGAGGGCTCCTCCCAGTTCCACCCCAATAACGTCAGTGTTGGTGTAGACCCGGAAAACGTTAGACGTCATCATCTCTTGAGCGCGTTTTGCCACCGCCTCTTCTTCTGAAGCTACTGTAGTGGTGGCAAGCTGTCCTTTGGCTATCTCCTTTGCAAGATTTGGGCCTGATAGCACACAAATGTTGCCGTGCAGTTTTCGAGGCAACTCATCAGCCATGACCTGGCTCATTCGCAACGAGGTGTCTGCCTCCAGACCCTTCGAGGCGCTCATTATGAGCGTAGAGCGTGTGAGGTGCTCTCTTGCTATGCCCAGATTCTGCCGCATGGTTCTCGAGGGCACTGCAAGGATGACGAGGACTGTCCCTTTAAGGGCTTCTTCGACATCGGCAGTGGCCGCCATGCTGGGTGGGAAGAGAAAGCCAGGCAGGAACGCTGTATTCTCTCTGGCAACGTTAAGGATTCGGGCCTCCTCTCCTGTGCGGGCCCACAAGGCTACATTCAGTCCTTGTCTGGCAAGGACTATGCCCAGGGTTGTACCCCAGCTCGTGGTGCCTATGACTGTAGCCTTTGACACAACCTCACCTCAAGAATTGTTCTCTCCAGACCTTTTGTTCGCCCCTTGACCCAGCTTGCGTTCAGTGCCTGATAAAAGTCTCTTAATGTTATCTCGGTGTTGAACCCAAATCAATATAGTAACCAGGAACGTATATACAAGATAATCCCGGGTCTCTTGTCCCAGGGCCCATAGAACAAACAAGGAAATAAGAGCGAAGAGCGCTCCCAGAATAGAGCCCAAAGAGACATACTTGAAAAGGCCAATGACTGCCAGGCCCGATGCAAGGCCAATGCCCCCGGCGAAAGGAGACATGGTCAGCAGACCCCCGAGGGAGGTTGTAACCCCCCTCCCACCCTTAAAACCTATGAAAATAGACCAGTTGTGTCCCACAACGGCGCTTAGGGCAGCGGCTATCTCCCACGTTTTGCTTTGTAAGAGCAGGCGAGCCAGTATGACAGCCAGCACGCCCTTAAGGAGGTCTGCGACGAATACCAATACCGCGGCTTTCCATCCAAGAGTGCGCAAGACATTGGTGGCGCCTGTCTTGCCGCTTCCATATTCTCTTAAATCTATGCCCCGAGATGCTTTTCCCAGCAAAACCCCGACAGGCAAGGAGCCAAGGAGATATGATAACGCTATAACCGGTATCCACAGCATTATAGTCTTCCCCTTTTGAATAGGAGACGAATGGGCGTGCCTTGAAAGCCAAAGGCCTCTCTTATTCTATTCTCCAGATAGCGCTGATAGGAAAAGTGAACGAGCTTGGGGTTATTGACGGAAAATGCAAATGTAGGGGGATTGACATCGATTTGCTCAACGCGGAATATGACGAGGTGCTTGCCTCCGGCGCTGGGTGCTGGGTGAGATGCGGAGGCAATGGAGATTACCTTGTTTAGTTCTGCGGCAGGAACACGTTTGTACCTCTCTCTGTAGACATCTTTCGCCAAAGGCAAAACCCTATCAACACCCCATCCATGTTTTGCTGAGATGAACAAAACTGGAACATGTGGCATAAACTTAAGCCTCCGGCGCACGAACTCGGTAGTTTCCTCCTCGTCAGGGGCTGAGTCCTTTGCCAGGTCCCACTTGTTTATCACCAGGACCAACCCTTTCCAGGAGTCTCGAACGTAGCCTGCAATATGGGTGTCCTGGGCGGCCACAAGCTCCGTGGCATCCATCACAAGGACTGCCACGTCGGCGCGGTCGATGGCCTCAAAGGCTCTCAGAACGCTGTAGTGCTCTGCGCCACCCTTGAGCCTTCCAGGGCGTCTTATTCCAGCGGTGTCTATTAGCACCACAGGCTCGTCTTCGAAAGTTAGTGCTGTATCTATGGCATCTCTAGTAGTTCCTGGCGTCTCGTCAACGATGACTCTTTCTTCACCCAGTATGGTATTGAGCAGGGTGGACTTGCCTACGTTGGGGCGGCCCACCACTGCTACCCTCATCGCCATTTCCTTTTCTCCAGATGGAGACGGAGGCAACAGGGATAATATATGGTCCATAAGGTCTTCAGTGCCCCGTCCGTGGTAGGCGCTTATAGTCACAGGTTCGCCAAAGCCCAGCCTGTAGAACTCTGTAGCCAACTCATTTCGCCCCAAAGTATCTGCTTTATTGACGGCCAGGACTACAGGCTTTCCCGTGCGGCGGAGCGCATCAGCTACATCTATATCTCCTGGCACAAGGCCATCTGCAACGTCCACCATAAAGACGAACAGGTCGGCCTCCTGTATGGCCCTTTCCACTTGTGCTTTGACCTTTCGCTTTATGGTCGACTCCGGGTGAAGCTCGAGCCCTCCAGTATCAAGTAGTGTGAAGCTTCCTTTTCCCCATGAAACTTCGGCAGATAGCCAGTCACGGGTGGTTCCCGGAAGGTCAGCCACCACTGCAACTCTCTTCCCAGCAATGCGGTTGAAGAGAGTTGACTTGCCTACATTGGGTCTGCCTACAATGGCAACTATTGGGTGCTTCAATGCTGCCCCTCGCCTTGACAAAAGGGACTGTGAGAATAGGCATCACATCGGTATTTTAGGCCTGGGTATATTGCTAAGGAGCCGTACGAGGATGGCCTTCTGAATATGAAGTCGGTTCTCGGCCTGGTCAAAGACCACCGATTTGGGATGATCCAAGAGTCCTTGCTCTATCTCTTCTCCGTGGTGGGCAGGGAGGGGGTGCATGAAAACGACATCCCTTTTGGCAAGGTCGAGAAGCTTTCCACCAACTTGGAAGGCTGCGAAATCTTTGAGGCGACGCTCTCTCTGTTCCTCCTGCCCCATACTTATCCAGACGTCTGTATAGACCACATCGGCGGTCTTCACTGCATCTAAAGGGTCATGGGTGCAAGCTACCCGGCCTCGACTCTTGGATGCAAAGCTCTGTGCGAGAGTCAAGACCTTCTCCGGAAGCTCGTAGCCCTTAGGGCAGGCTAAGGTGAATTCCATACCCACAAGGGCAGCCACCAGAGCAAGGCTTGAAGCCACGTTGTTCCCATCGCCCACGAAGGCTAAGCTTAACCCCTGAAGCTTACCCTTTTTCTCATAGATAGTGAGAAGGTCTCCAAGGGCTTGGCAGGGGTGCTCTGAGTCTGAGAGGCCGTTTATAACAGGGACCGTGGCGTATGTTGCAAGACCTTCTACTTTGGAGTGAGCGAAGGTGCGACTGACGATGCAGTCTACGTACCTGCTCAAAACCGTGGCCACATCCTGGATGTTCTCCCTGCTTCCCAATCCCACCTCAGCAGGCGATAGATAGATAGTATGGCCACCCAGTTGATACATTGCTACGTCGAAACTGACCCTGGTTCTAAGGGAGGGTTTCTCAAAAAGGAGGGCCAGGGTTTGCCCTTTGAGATCAGGCGTCTTGCCTCCCCTTTTCATCTCGAGAGCGTTCCTTATGAGGAGCCAAACCTCCTCAGAGGTCAGGTCCGTTATGGAAACCAAGTCTTTTTTCATTTTTCTAAGTATAGCACATAAAGCTTTTGAATCAAGCTGAGGACCAGCTCAAAGGGTGAGATATCCTTTACGCTTGGTGTATTCCGAGGATGGGAATACCGCTTGAAGCATCGTTGCTCCTCAAAATAGCGATTGAATCTGTAGGTCGGGTTTCCTAACCCGATTGTCGCGGGCAGGCATGTTGGTCCTTCCCCTTCGGGAAGAATGCCCTGCGGGGGTTGGGGGTGAGGTTCCTAGACAGGCTCCTTAACTGTATTGTTGTCAAACATGGGTAACACTCTGGTAGAGAGGGAAGGACTGGAGTTTCTGGATGGGAGAGAGCCAGCCCAAGGCGGAGTGGGGCCTAGAGTGGTTGTAGAAGGTGAGCCAG
>JACPPT010000005.1 GCA_016190815.1 Chloroflexota bacterium | reverse complement strand
TTCAAGTCGTTTTTCTCGTACCACATGGCGGTGGGTAAGACGATATCGGAGTACAGTGCCGAGGTGTCCATGCGGAAGTTTATATCCACCACCAGGTCCATCTTTCCACGAGGGGCTGGTTCTCTGAAGGTGACTGTTTTTACATGCTCCTTTGCCCGCTCCTCGGCAATGGCGTTGTCATGGGTTCCGAGATAGTGGCGAAGGAAGAACTCGTGCCCCTTGGCGCTGGACATTATGGCATTGCCACGCCAGATGAACCACACACGTGGCCAGTTCTCGGCTGCGTCAGGGTCATCCACAGCGAATCGCACGTTCTTGGCTTTAAGTTGCTCTACCATCCAGCTAATGATTTCCTGGTCGGTTTTAGCCCCGGACGCCCTGGCCTGGTTCACCAGCCCTATAGGGTTTTCATTGAACTGGGGATAGAAGGGCATCCAGCCCATGCGCACCGCCTTGGCCTCCAGGTCGATAGCATGTCCCTTCGCCCAGTTGGCCCCAGGAGGAACAGAGGCGTACTCCGTGAAATCACCTTCATATCTCCACTGGTCGGTGTTGACATAGTGCCATGTTGGCGTCTGCTGGCGGCGAGGTGGCTTTACCCAGTCCAGGGCAAAGGCCAGGCTTGTCCATGGAGCGATGAGGGTGAGCTTTTCCTGCCCTACATAGTGGTTCATTCCTCCACCGTTGCGCCCGCAGCAACCGCAAAGAATAAGGGCGGTGATAGGAGCACGATACGATAGGTTGTTATAATACCAGTGGTTTATGCCCGCGCCTATGATGACCATAGAACGTCCCTGAGTGACTTCGGCGTTGCCGGCAAACTCTCTGGCAAAGCGAATAACCGTTTCTCGACCTATGCCTGTGTACTGCTCTTGCCAGGACGGGGTGTAGGAGGACGTATCTTCGTAGTCCTTTGGGTACTCACCTGGCAATCCGCGCCCAACGCCGAAGTGTGCCATGAGAAGATCGAAAACGGTTGCCACAGGCACCCTGCCCTTGCTGGTTTCTACGTACTTGACAGGCACACCCCTTAATAAAGTCTTGCCTTGGGCGAACTCACGAAACGGCACCATAACAACCTCATCTTGCTGCCCTAGGAAGGTCAGCGTCGGGTCAATGGAGCTGTTGTCCAGTCCATCCTCCATTTTCAGGTTCCACTTGCCTTTTTCCTGTCCCCATCGGAAGCCGACAGTACCCTTGGGCATGCGTGGTTGGCTGCTCTTTGCGTCATGTACAAGAAGCTTCCATTTACCGTTCTCCACGCCCTGATAGCGGGAAATCTTCTCCGCACGGAGGAACTGCCCCACCTGGTAGCCTTCCTTGCTAGGAGTGAGCTCAACAAGGAAGGGTGAATCGGTATAACGCTTGAGGTAGTCTATGAAGTAAGGAACCTGACGGTCTACGTAAAATTCCTTGAGAATGACATGATTTACCGCCATCCAGAGGGCTGTATCCTGTCCTGCCTTGACGGGGATCCACCAGTCTGAGTATTTAGCTACCTGGCTGAAGTCTGGGGAGATTACAACGAACTTGGCTCCCTCATGACGGGCCTCAGAAACAAAGTGGACGTCTGGAGTCCTGGTCATGTTGAGGTTGGCGCCCATAGAAACGATGTATTTGGAGTTATACCAGTCGGCGCTTTCGCACACATCTGTCTGGTCACCCCAGACCTCAGGGAAGGCATTGGGTAGATCGGCATACCAGTCGTAAAAGCTTAGGTTCACTCCGCCAAAGAGTTGGAGAAAGCGTGAGCCTGCGGCATAAGACATGTATGACATTGCAGGTATGGGAGAGAAGCCGAAGACTCGGTCTGGCCCCCACTTTTTGGCAGTGTACAGGCAGGAGGCGGCGATGATCTCCAGGGCCTCATCCCATGTGGAGCGTCGAAAGCCTCCCTTGCCTCTAGCACGCTGGTAGCGGCTCCTTTTCTGGTTATCTTTCACAATAGAGCTCCACGCCTCTATAGGGGTGGCATGCTTTGCCCTGGCCTCTCGCCACAGGTCCATGAGAGGGCCTCGCACATATGGATACTTCACACGGATCGGGCTATACACATACCAGGAGGCGGAAATGCCCCGCTGACACCCGCGAGGCTCGTAGGGAGGCAGGTTGGGTTCAAGAAGAGGGTAATCAGTGGCCTGCATTTCCCATGTTACGATGCCGTCCTTGACAAATACCATCCAGGAACACCCGCCGGTGCAGTTAACCCCGTGGGTGCTCCGGATGACGTTGTCGTGCTGCCATCGGTTGCGGTAAAACTCCTCCCACTGTCGAGCTTTAGGGTTGACCAGGTCTTGAATCCACCCCATTCTTCTTACCTCCGTTATTGACCAGGTCGGCCGGTTGTCTTGCCGGACTCGGGTCCCTGGCTGACAAACGGACGCCTCACTTCTTTCAGGCGGCGCCTCCAAAGAACTTGGAAAATCACCAGCAACAGTGCAGCCCCCAGCACAGCCAGTATAACCAGCTTGGCGAGTGTTTGGGTAGGCTGTTTAGCTATGGCAGCAGACTGAAGAAAGGCTTTCAAATTGCTTTGCTCCTCAGGCGTTAAGGGGCGTTTGGCATAAATAGGGCTCATCGTTGGGAACGAAAGGCTAGCCAGGATGGAGGCTGTTCCGGCCTCCCCATACTTGCTGTAGGCATTTGTCAGGTCAGGTCCAAGCGTGCCACCTCCCAGACCAGTCATGCCTGCGATGCTATGACATGCTATGCACGGCGAGCCGCTGTTCTGGAAAGGAATAACACCCGTAAAGAGACTCTTGCCAGTGGCTGAATCGTCTTCGGGCAGGGGGCTGGACTGCGTCTGTGTTTTTTCTATCACAGAGATACCTTTGTCCTGAGCCTCCATATACGATATGAGGTCTGTCACTTGACTCTCTGTAAGTCCCATGTTTGGCATTGGTATATTGTTGTATTTTCTGAGGAGTTCTACGACGATGGGGTCTTTCTCATTGATCATTTTTTTCGGGTCCAGGAGCCAGCGGGCCAGCCAGTCCCGCTCTCGGTTGGTGGTTACACCCTTCAGGTCAGGACCCAATCGGTCGCCTTGTCCTATAGTGTGGCAGGATGCGCACTTTTCTTGAAACAGGGCTTTTCCCTCATCTGTGGATTGAGCGATGGAGGCAGCCAAAAGACTGACTGTCGGGAGGGCCAGGAGAAGGCCCAAAACGAACAGAGGGATGCTCCAGCGAAGGTACACCAGGATTATTGAGATTCGTTTCTGCATCAGCGCTTCAACCTCAAGGCCTGAATGGTATGCGATTCCTCAAAAAACAAGTTTGGGTTGATATTGAAAACATCCTGAGTGCCGGTGGACAGAAATCCTTTCCCTCTCGGGGAGTTTTCTTGTTTTTGGTATAATAGCATAAATTATATTTCAAAAGTCAAGTATCATTTAAAAAAGAAACCGCTATTATAGTTTGTTTACAAACTTGTAACAAATGGTTGTCTTCTTTAGATTGCTAGTGCCTAATTGCAAGAGTTACCGCCACATTGGCATAAGGAGCAGACCCTTCGCTTCGCTCAGGGTGACAACGATCTTTCCAAGGGGCTTTATGTGCAAAGCTCCTGATGCCCAATGGTTTGTGCTAAGCTCGCCTGTTTAACATAACATTATATAAGCCTTGCGATCTTGTGTCCGTCGTAGATGGCTTGTTGCACACCTCTGGGTGCGGCAGCATCGCCTATGAGATGAACCTCAGAGACTTTCCCCTTCAAGTCATAGTAGAGGCTGTCATTGGTGCGGGGTGTACTGCAAACAACAACTGTGTCGATTCCTTCCCTGACCTGTCGGGCACCTGTGAAATCATGGACCAGGGTGACCCTTTTGCCATCGACTTCTTTCACCCACGTAAGAGGTGTGAAGACCACCCCCATCTCCAGCATGCGTTGATACTGGATCCTCCAGCTAAGGGCGTTGACGTTTATCCCGGCGTAAGGGAGCTGTGTTACGACCTCCACCTTATGACCGTTCTTGGCCAGAAGCTCAGCAGCGCCAAAAGCCTGCTGGTCCCCCATCTCATCGAAGACAACCACATTCTTTCCTGCCTCGACCTTGCCCTCCAGCACGTCCCAGGTGGAGACGGCGTTCCCCCAGGGTCTTTCAAGACCGTCAAGCGTGGCGCCTGTTGCAACCGCAACGACATCGGGCTTCTCCTTTAGAACGGATTCAGCGGTTGCCTCCACACCAAGCCTTATATCTACTCCATGCTTTTCTATTTGATGGCTGAGGTACTCAGTGATGCCTCCATACTCCTCCCTGCCTGGGGCTTTGGCAGCTATGATAACCTGCCCTCCCAGCCGCTTCCCTTTTTCGAAGAGGATTACCTTGTGTCCCCTCAGGGTTGCCACTCTTGCCAGCTCCATCCCCGCCGGGCCGCCTCCCACTACCACGACCCTCTTTCTTGTTCTTGCTGGAGGTAGCTCCGACCACTCCTTTTCTCTCCCTGTGATGGGGTTCTGGATGCAGCCAATGGGCTTGGCTGGGACACGGACGTCGCCCCTGCAGCCCTCCAGCGTGCCTACGCAGTAGCGAATGTCGTCCAGCCTCCCCTCTTTGGCTTTGTTGGGGAGATGAGGATCGGCTATGAGGGCACGCACCATCCCCACCATATCCGCTTGGCCTGAAGCCAGGATCTGCTCGGCCACCATGGGATGGTTTATCCGACCTATGCAGAAGATGGGTAGCTTCACCACCTTCTTTATGGCTCCAGCCAGGTGAACAAAGGCGCCTGGGCGATAGCTCATGTCTGGCATCTCGTGGCTGTAGGTGAGGTAATCATAGTAGTGGCCCATGCTCACGCTGAGGTAGTTCAGGAGGCCCGTCTGCTCCAGCCTCCATGCTATCTCCTGCATATCCATGCTGGTCAGCCCGCCCTCTACCAGCTCGCTGCCGCTTATGCGCATGCCAACAACATAGTTAGCCCCCACGTATTTCCTCACCTGCTCCAGAATCTGGATGGCGAAACGCATGCGGTTCTCCACGCTCCCGCCGTATTCATCCGTACGCTGGTTGGTCAGGGGGGAGAAGAACTGCTGGATAAGGTTTCCATGGGAGCCGTGTATCTCCACTCCATCCACGCTCCCCTGCTGGCATCGCCTGGAGGCTTTCCCGAAGGCCTCGGCGATCTCAGCCAGAAGCTCTTTGTCAGCCTGGCGGGGTATCATGGTGGGGCGAACCTTGGTTATGGCAGAGGATGCGCTGATGAGAGGATAGTCTGCGTTGCGACCTGACTGGCGTCCTGAGTGGCTGAGCTCTACCATAAACTTGGTGCCGAACTCGTGAACAGCGCTGGAAAGGCGCTCATACCAGGGTATTATGCTGTCATCTATATTCCACACATCGCCACCGCTAAAGGAACTGGAGGATGGATGGACATAGGTCGCATGCATAACTATGAGGCCAACACCGCCCTTCGCCCTCTCTTTGTAGTAGTAAAGATGCCTTTCCGAAGGGAGATGGTTTATTGCTGCGTGTAGGCCGTGGGCAGTATTGACTATCCTGTTCTTTACAGTCATAGAGCCTATATTGAGAGGGGTGAACAGGTGTTTGAACTGGGAACCCTGTGTTTTTTCAGTCATTTCTTACTCCTGTAATTTACTCTATCTATATCTGGCCGGGACGTCTACGTCGCCCTCGGCAAATCTGGACGGTCGAAAGGCATGAAGAGAAATGGAGGGTTTGCCGTCCAGGATGAGCTCCGATATAAGCTTTCCCGTTATGGGGCCTAGCGCCCACCCGTGGCCGCTGAAGCCACAGGTTACAATGAATCCCTTGGGGTGCTCTACCTCGCCCAGGATGGCAACTAGATCCGGCGAGAGGTCCAGAAGCCCAGCCCACCTTTTGGCGATCTTGAGTTTGGAGACGAAGGGCATGATCTTTATCAGCTCCTGCCTGCGATACTCTAGGGCACTGTGGTTTATTCTAGGCTCAACACCCACAGGGAAGTCCAAATCAGGCCATTCTTTTCTGTAAAGGGGCAGCGCACGCTTTATTTGTCTGGCCAGGTGGCTCCAGTCCCACTTCAGATGGATATTTTGCCTGAACTTTATGAGCCGTGGGAGCCAGATGTCAAGGTCTTTGAGGTCGTCAAAACCGATGTCGTGGTCGTAGCGAGATTTGAACCCACCGCCGGTACGTATAGCCCCGGTATTGGTCTGCTTCCCGCTGGTCTGGGGTGCCCTCAAAGCAACCCTGAAGGCAGGGGGGCACGGTTCGGTCTCCTGGGAGAAGGCCCTTACAATCTTTATGGGTATGTGAACCCCCACCATTTTCGCTAGTTTGGGCGCATGGACTCCAGCAGCGTTCACCACAACAGGTGTTTTTACCTCTCCCTTCTCCGTCATAACGGAGCTGACTCTGCCAGCGGTCACACCTACGCCTATGGCTCTTGTTTGGGTATAAATTTTGGCTCCATGCTCCTTAGCGGCGTTGGCAAAGCTGTAGGTGCTCTTGATACAATCTGAAAACCCATCGTTGGGGCTGTGCAGCCCTGCTACTACAGGACTCTCCAGAGGAGGCACAAGCTCCTTTACCTCCTTGGCAGTCAACATTCTGGCATCCAGGCCGGCATCTTTTGCCTCTTGAAAGTTGGACTCAAGGACGGCCACCTCGTCTTGCTTTTGAGCTATGTAGAGGTTACCGCTCCGGATGAAGCCTGTTTCGCCTCTGAGTTCTTTTTCGAGACCCTCCCACAGCGCGACGCTTGCCCGCATGGGGGGTATCTCTTTAGGGTTTCTCCCTTGCTGTCGTATGCTGGCACCAGTCCTTCCTGAAGCCTCGGACGCTATCTCTCCCTTCTCCACGAGGACAACCTTGGACCCACGCTTGGCCAGGTTATAGGCGATGGCGCACCCGGATATGCCACCACCTATTACGACAACATCTGCATCCTTTTCCATTGGAAACCGCCTTTCTAAAGATTATCTTGCCGTTTGTTTGAATATTTTACTCTATCTGAACTTGGGAGGCATGGGCACTTTCTTCCCCTTGCCGAATCGGGAGATGGAGAATGCATCTATAGATATGGAAGGTTTCCCATCCAGAATAAGCTCCGATATTAGCTTTCCTAGTACAGGGCCCAGTGCCCAGCCGCGGTTTAGACCCGCCATCATTATGAAGCCATCGGGGCGTTCCACCTTGCCCAGCACTCCAATCAGGTCTGGTGTTATGTCTTTTAGTCCGCCCCAGGTTTTGATAACCTTCACATCCTTTAAGGATGGCATAAGCTCTATTAGGCCCTGCTTTCTCTTTTTGATAACCCCTTGGTGGACCGGAGGCTCATAGTTCACAGGAAAGGTTGCTAAATAGCCGCCCTTTCCCCCCAGAAGCCTCCTGAAATCCCGCCACAGGAACTCCCAGTTGAAGCCAAGTTTAATCGAAGAATTAAATTTTATCAAGCGTGGGAGCCACAGCCCTAGATCCTCGAATATGTCAAGGCTTATATTATAGCCATAGCGAGCCTGCAAGCCCCCGGAAAAGCGAATGTTCCCGCTCGCCGTTTGCCTGGAGCTGGAGCGGGGTGCCCTGACAGAGGCCTTGTAAAGGGGAGGATATGGCTGAGTCTCAGCCTCCCAGTTGAGTATGATCTTCACGGGCATGTGAACCCCTACCATCTCCGCCACCCGGTTGGCCCATACCCCTGCTGCATTCACCACCACAGGTGTCTTTATCTCACCCATGGGGGTCATAACTGAGCTGACCCTCCCCGCCGTTAATCCTATGTCTATGGCGTGGCAGTGGGTATATATCTTGGCCCCATGTTCCCTTGCGGCATTGGCGAAGGCGTTTGTCGTCTTTATTGAGTCCGAGTGACCGTCCTTGGGGCTTAACAGTCCAGCCTTGAAGGGGGTGCCAATGGTTGGCACCAGCTTCAAAATCTCCTGTGGCGTCAGAATTCTATTATCCAGGCCGAGCTGATGCCCCTCCTTCATGGTCTCCTCCAGCGCCGCCATCTCCTTGTCTGTCTCTGCCAGGTAAAGGTTTCCTCCCTGAACGTACTCTATATTTGTCTTAAGCTCCTCCGAGAGGTGTTCCCAAAGCCTCACGCTCTCCTTCACAAGAGGCATCTCGGCTGGGTCTCTGCCCTGCTGTCGTATGTTGGCCCCGGTTCTTCCTGAGGCCTCTGAGGCTATCTCTCCCTTCTCCAAAAGGACTACCTTTGAGCCTCGCCTCGCCAGGTTGTAGGCTACAGAGCACCCGGATATCCCACCACCTATTACAACAACGTCTGCTTCCTTTTCCATCTTTTCCATTTTTAAATCACCTTGCTGTTTGAACGCCGAAGATTTTGCCAATTCCAATGGTTTTCTCGAAGAAAACCATTAGCAGAAACGCGACGAAGATCCCCAGAGACCCGGCCGCCATCACCACGGTGTCGAGCCCCAGGTCGATACGCATGAGGATGCGTACGGGAAGGGTTACTATCTGGGGGGTGGTCAGAAAGATGGTCATGGTTACGTCGTCGAAGGAAACAATAAAGGCAAAGGCCGCCCCGGCCACTACGCCAGGCATTATAAGGGGAAGGGTTATCCTGCGGAAGGCCTCCCAGGGATTGGCGCCCAAGTTCCTTGCCGCCAGCTCCAGGTTTCTGTCAAACCTGGCAAGGCTGGAGGCGACCAGTCGCATGACGTAAGGTGTGATCACGATGACATGCCCGGCAAGAAGGGTGGGGAGGCCTGCGCTGATAGTAAGCAAGGTATAGAACTGAAGAAGGCTGATGCCTATGAGGATGCGGGGTAGAATAAGAGGAGTCATAAGAAAGGTCTGTATAGCATCTCTCCCAGGGAATCTGTAGCGTACCAGAGCAAGGGCAGCGAACGTCCCCAGGATAGTCGCTGCGAACGTAGCTAAAAGGCCCAGAATAACACTGTACCAGAAGGAACTTATGAACTGCCATCTGCCTAGGTCAAAATACCACTTGTAGGTGACTCCACCGGCTGGGGGGAAATCGGGCTTTCTCATCTCTGAAAAAGAGGATACCAGCACGGCCACTATGGGAAGTAGTAGGAATACGTAGCCAAGCACATTAAAAATCCCAAGCCAGGGAATGCCCATCTTCTTTCTTTGCATCAGTGTTGAAAGACCTCCCTGAATCTCCCTCGCTCCACAAACCTGGTGCTCAGAACCGTGATGGTGGCAACTATCACAAGGAGAATGAAGGCGATGGCGCCGCCAAAGGGGAAATTAAGCAGAAAGAGTTCCTCCTGGTAGATTTTAGTTGCTATAACCTGCACACGGCCTCCCCCCATAATCTGTGGCGTGGCAAAGGATGTCATGCTGAGCAGAAATGAGATGATGACACCAGTAAAGACACCCGGAAGGCTCAATGGAAAGACAATTCGCCAGAAGGTCCGGGCAGGCGTGGCGCCCAGACCTCGAGAGGCAAGCATCAGGGCTGGATCCATCATCTGAAGCGATGTGAGGACACCAATCGTTACGTAGGGCACGTGAATGTGAGTCATGCCTATGATTACAGCCGTTTCGTTGAAGAGCATCTTTACAGGCTCACGAACTATGCCCCACTCAAGTAAGGCGTCGTTTATTACCCCCCCAGGGCCGAGCACCATAAGCCACCCCATGCTCCTTATCACCACAGTCACCAGCAGGGGCGCAATGGTGAGCAGGATAAGGAATCCCCTGAAACGTCCGCCGCGAAAAGCGATGTAATAGGCCAACGGGTAACCTATTATGAGCGAAAATGCAGTAGAGATAGTGCTCACTCTTAAGGTTGTCCACAAGATTTCCAGATTGCGAGGGACGGTGAAGAAGCTTGTGTAGTTCTCGATGTTCCATTCCCGGATGATCCCCTTGTCCCAGGCAAATTTCCAGAAGCTCTGGGCAAAGCCATACCCAATGCTTGGAAGATAGATGCTCAGGAAGAGCACTGCCACAGGTACGAGGAGAAGAAATGGGACAAGGCTTCTCCGGGCCCTTCGCCCGGCCACTCCTCTATCGGCAGCCGCTATCTCGCTCAAAAACGCTTTCCTTCTACACAGTAACCCGAAGCTAAAGGTCTGCCGCGCTGACCAAACTCCGCTTCAAGCATTCACCAGCCCGGCCATCCTTCCCGGGGGGAAGGATGGCGTTACATATCATTGCTATGACCCGTCAGGTTCTATTTAGCTATGCGGGCATTCCACATGTCATACCAGTTCTTCTTGTCCTTTTGCATGACCACGTCGTCCAGCCGAAGGGCACTCATTACCTGCTCCTTGCCGTATAGGAAAGCCTTTTGACCCTCTTCGGGCATGGTTGCATCGGGTCGTGCTGGACTTCCTCCCTCGTAACTCCACAGGTTGTTCTGGACCGCGAGGGTAGCGTAGTTGTTCATAAAAAGCTGGGCGCAGATAGGGCTCCTGGCGCCTTTTACCACCTCCAGAGTGCCAGTGTAAGCGGCAACGCCTTCCTTGGGATAAATGAGTTCAAGCTTCTCCTTGTTCTCCATCACCAGCATACCTCCGCGCCCTCCAGCACCTACCCCGAGCCATGCTGAGCCCTCAACCATCAGCTTCTCCCACTCTCCTCCGCCAACTATAGCTAGAATGTTGGGCTTAACCTTGGACTCCAGAAAGTCGAAGGCGGGCACCACATTGCTTTCGTTGCTGCCCAAAAGTCTGGACAGGATGGCTACGGTCTCGAGCATCTGCTGAACATCTATTCCCCTCATTGCAATGCGCCCCTTGTATGCTGGGTTTCCAATGTCCAGCCACGAGGTGGGCTTAGGGAAACCATATTTCTTCATAGCCTCAGTATTGATGACGATGCCAGCGGCAGCAATCTTGGTCGGCATATACCACCCATCGGGGTCTGATATTGGAGGTGGATAAAGGTTCTTTGCCTCTGTCACTATATTGGGGTCGAATTTTTGAAGTAGCCCCAGGGATCCGGCCTGCTTGGCCGGCCCAGAGTCCAGGTTCGTTACATCATACTGGGGATTGTCCTTCTGGGCCATCAGCTTGGCCATGATTTCGCTGGAGATTCCCCCGGTGAAGGTAACCTTGCAGCCCGTCTTTGCCTCGAATGGGGCGATTATCACCTCTCTCCAGTACTTCTCCCGGGATCCCATGCCGTAGAAGACCATCGAGCCTTCACCTTTTACAGGTGTTGGGGTCGGGGTTGCCAGCGGTACAGGCGTGGCTGTGGGTGTAGGCTTGGGAGTTGGTGTGGGTGTTGGCTTTGGGGCACATGCCACCAAAATGAGCACCAGTGCAGTGAATAGAACGACCAAGACTTGCCTTTTCATTGTCTCCTCCTTATTCTGACCGTGTCTCTCAACTGCTTCAGCAAAAAATTATAGGGGTTCTTCCACAAAGACGTAAACGTATGCGGGTAATATAACGAATCGCTTGCTCGTTTGTCAAGGGATTTTCTTAAGGTCGCCTTAATTTTTCAAGAGGGAGACAGAATCTGTCCCAAGCCATATTCGGTTAGATATGCATCATACTTATCTGTATCTTGGAGGCATGGGCACTTTCTTCCCCTTGCCGAATCGGGAGATGGAGAATGCGTCTATGGAGATGGAGGGCTTCCCATCCAGGATGAGCTCGGAGATGAGCTTCCCTGTTATGGGGCCAAGAGCATAGCCGTGGCCGCTGAAGCCGCCCACCATTATGAAGCCATCGGGACGCTCCACTTTCCCAAGCACTGGAAGCAAGTCTGGCGTTATATCTATGAGACCAGCCCAGGCCTTGATAGTTTTCACGTCCTTTAAAGAGGGCATAAGCTCCGTAAGAGCTCGCCTTCTTGCCTCCACAACCTTCCAGTTAACAGCAGGCTCATAGTTCACCGGGAAGGTCGACAGATGTTTACCCTGGCCACCAAAAAGCCTTCTTATGTCCCTCCGCAGCACATCCCAACTGAACCCCAGCTTGACATGGGTGCTGAATCTTATGAGGCGAGGGAGCCAGATCCCCAGGTCCTCGAATATGTCCAGGCTGATGTCGTAGTTGTATCGACCCTTCCATCCGCCCATGAAACGGATGTTCCCGCTCACCGTCTGCCTTGAGCCGGAGCGAGGCGCTCTGACAAAGGCTTTGTAAAGGGGAGGGTAGGGCTGGGACTCCGCACCCCATGCCCTTATTATCTTCACGGGCATGTGAACCCCTACCATCTTCGCCACCCTGTCGGCCCACACCCCGGCAGCGTTCACCACCACAGGGGTTTTTATTTCCCCAAGGGTGGTTGTTACCGAGTCCACCCGCCCCCCCTTCACCCCTATGTCTACGGCATGGCAGCGGGTGTATATCTTGGCACCGTGTTCCTTTGCGGCGTTGGCAAAGGCATTGGTGCACTTTATCGAATCCGTGTGGCCATCCCTGGGGCTGAACATCCCTGCTTTGAAGGGTGCTCCTATGGTTGGAACGATCTTCGAGACCTCTTGAGGCGATAGAATCCTGTTGTCCAGGCCAAGTTGGTGCCCCTCTTCCACGGTCTCCTCAATGACTTTCATCTCCTCGTCTGTCTGGGCCAGATAAAGGTTCCCGCCCTGGACAAAGTCCGTCTCGGTCTTCAGCTCCTCGTCTAGGTGTTCCCATAGCCTGATGCTTGCCAGCATTAGCGGTATCTCGGGCGGCTGTCTGCCCTGCTGACGAACTATTGCCCCTGTCCTGCCTGACGCCTCTGAGGCTATTTCCCCCTTCTCCAGGAGAATCACCTTCGATCCCCTCTTGGCAAGGTTGTAGGCAATGGCGCACCCGGAAATCCCGCCACCTATTACAACGACATCTGCTTCCTTTTCCACAAGAGACCGCCTTTCTCTAAGGGCCAAGACACTTTAGATTCCAAGTTGAGATGCTGCTGTCTGAATGGGGTTAGTATGAGGAATTGCATATTGATTTGTCAAGGGGTCTTCATCAAATGCCGTAGCGTTTTAGGGCTGGGACTTTTGGTGTTTAATATAGGTCTGTGCGAGAGATGGGCTGCTTGGCTATACCGCGACAGCGACCAAAAACTCTACCTGAGCCAACCCAGCTTGTACTCAGCGCTCAAAATCAGGATGGCTAAGGCAACAGTTACCGCAGTTACCGCCGCACCACCCTTTAGGAACTCAACGAACCTGAGTTGTATGCCCTCCCTTTCAGCCCCCTCGGCAACAATAATGTTTGCCACCGCACCGATGATGGTCAGGTTACCGCCTAACGTTGAACCAGCAGCGAGGGCAATCCATAGGGTGTCTCCGGGCACGTCCTTCAATACTGGTATTACCAGCATGGTCAGGGGGACGTTGCTAACCAGTTGGGATACGAGAGTACTGATAACTGATAGAGAGGCAATGCCTGATAGGTCTGGGGCTGCGATAATCCTTTTTATGAGCACATCAAGCACTCCAGCTTTATGTGCACCCTCGATGATAACAAATAGACCTGCGAAAAAGAGTAGCAAAGTCCAATCTACTGATTTGAGTATAGTAGATGGCCTCATTTGTCCCACAAACAACTGCCCTGCTATCAACATCAAAGTTGCACCGCTCAGCGCGATTAACGGTATCCCCAGTTTGAGGAAGGGGCTAATGAAGAAGGTGATCACGACCAGCACCAGAATCGGTACCAAACGCATTATGGCTCGGACGTTGTAGGCGTGGTTCTCCAGAGTCGGACCTGGGGGATCGTTAAAGCCTTGCTTTAAGCTTTTGTTATAGAAAGCATACATGACCAATATCAAAGCAACAGTTGATACGAAAGCCACTGGAAATAGATACATGAAGAAGCGAGAAAAGGATATGCCCGAAGTGATGCCAATAAGCATATTCTGGGGATTGCCTACGATGGTGGCGGTGCTCCCTATATTCGAAGCCATGGCTTCTGCTATTAGATAAGGGACTGGGTTTACTTTCCTTATACGACACGTCTGGAGGACTATCGGGGTAAAGAGAAGAACTACGACATCGTTTACAAAGAAAGCGCTTGAAATAGCGGTGGCCACTATTACCAACAAAAGCAACCGGCGGGGTGTTCCGGCCAGGGACAACGACTTTATCACTAGCAGATTGAAGAAGCCTGTCACCTGGAGGGCTGAAACAAGCACCATCATCCCCAGGAGAAGACCTATAGTGTTGAAGTCGATAGCCCTTATTGCCTCTTCGACGGTAAGCACCCCAAACAGGACCATAAGGACTGCACCGCTAAAGGCAGCAGAGGGTCTATCGATGTTTACTTTAGGTAGCCTTTCAAAAGCTATCCCTATGTATGCTATCGCCAGGATTAAGGCAGCCGTAAACATATTAAATTTGAGCCTGGAGCAAGAGCTTCCAGTCTTCCTTGAAGGAGAGCAAACTCATTTTCTGTTCAACTATATTATAGTGGGTAAAGTCCACAAATAACAGTTCCACTGAGGAGCAGAAGGGTTAAGAGCAGAGGTTATTCAACTTATCTCATGCTGCCCGCTATTCTCAATAGCTCTGCTAACGGGTAGTTGGCTGTCATGGTAAGGATCAAATAATGATCTCCGTCCCGCCATCGCACCTCGTTATACCATCTTCCGTCTTCACCCTCTCCAAACAGGAGGATAGCGGTCTTGCCATCAAAAGATACCGGGCTCTGAACCTCTACTTTTCGCAGCGTAAATATCACCTCCGGGAGAGTCCCTTTGGAGATCGCCTGTCGAATGTAAAGCATCCCGTCCCCTTCTCGACGAGAAGAGATGCTCTGAATCGTCATCAGAACTGGCTGGCGTTGTATTCCTACGGCAGTGGGCAACCATACAAGGTATTCTGGAGAGTAAGCGGGAACAAAAATGTCTACTTCTAGGTCTGCCTCCGCCTCTTCCACACTCTGGTATTGTTGTGGCGGGGGTTTAAAGATAATCCCAGGTAGCTGGCCAAGAACGTACAGAGCTATTGCTGTCCCCAATAGCACGAGGGTAAATGGAAAAAGAACACCAGAAATTTCCTTGAGCAGGGAGCCGATTCTCTTTGGCTGGGGAGCGCCTTCCATTCTCAACTGAATGTCCTTTACATAACTAAGAACAGCAGGACGAACATAGATATTACCACGAGTCCTATCCGGATTTCCTCCCAGGCTACCGCTTTGAAGTCGGTGGTTTGTAGCAAACGTGCAACACGTTCCTCAGTTGCCTGAGCGCGAGCTCGGTGGTCCAGGCTTTCACCCCATGAAAGCAGCTTCCCCTTCACACCTGAGGAAAGGTCTGGGTCATCGACACCACTCCGAAACACCTTGAGGACTCCAGAGGCCAGTGCTAGAGGCTCTCGGGTTGCTCTTACGGCCAGGTCGTCGCATACTTTCTCGTTTTCCTGGGTTAGTTTCCTGAACACTATCAGTGCTACCGGATTGAAGAACATGAAGCTACGCAGCACTAGCAAGATCCAGCTTTTCCAGTTATCGCCTTTTTGCAGATGGGCCATCTCGTGCGCTAGAACTCCTTTGAGCTCTCTCTCATCCATTGCGGCTATGAGTGAAGGAGACAGCAACAGAACCGGCTTGAAAGTCCCCACTGTACAAGCAACTGGCTCCCTTTGGTTTGTGAGAAAAATGGGAGGTGTGGACTTGCCTCTTGCCTTCAGGTCTGCTAAAGCTGCGTCTAGCTTGGGAAACTGCCCTT
>JACPPT010000031.1 GCA_016190815.1 Chloroflexota bacterium | reverse complement strand
TGCCGTTCCAAGTGTATAAACGCACTGGCAATCTATATAAACACATCAGCTATATGAACACAATGGACATATTGTAAATAGAACGTATGAAATGGGTGGTGTTTTCCAGTGACGACGAGTAAAGGCAGCATCCTAGTCGTTGATGATGAGCCTGAGATATGCCAGCTCCTCCGGGAATGGCTACAAAGGGAAGGGTACACCATATACGAAGCCAATGATGGCTTTGAAGGCCTCAGGCTTTTCTTTCAGCACCACCCTGATCTGGCCATCTTGGATATTCTCATGCCCAAGATGGACGGGCTGGAGCTTTGCCAGCGCATAAGAGAGGTGTCCGCAGCCCCCGTCATTTTCCTCACCGCCCTCGGACGGGAGATGGACAAGGTAAAAGGCCTGACCCTGGGAGCGGACGACTACATTACCAAGCCCTTCGGCCGCAAAGAACTCCTGGCCAGGATCGAGGCCGCTCTTCGCCGCTTTCGCACTCCCTCCACAACGGTCAGCACCGTTTACTCCGATGACATCCTCTCCGTGGACTTCGCTCGACACGAGGTTCTGGTAAGCGGCCAGGAGATAAAGCTAACCCCCACAGAGTTTCGCCTCCTCTCCCTGCTGATAAACAATGCAGGAAAGGTGGTATCCCTGGAGGAGATTCTCGACAAAGTCTGGGGGCCTGAGTACGAATCCCTGGAACCCATCAAATGGTACATCTCGCATCTTCGGCGAAAGATCGGAGACGACCCACAATCACCGCATATTATCACAAATGTTAGAGGAATAGGTTACCGCTACGAAAGACCGGTCAAGAAAGACTAGACAACCCTTCCAGCGAGTTCTTTGATCTTCTGAGGCTCCTTTAATAGAGGGAGATAAAGAGTAAAGGTGCTCCCTTTACCCTTCTGGCTTTCCACCTCAATCCTGCCCTCATGGTTTTCCATAATGCGCCGGCTGATGTAAAGTCCCAGCCCAGTGCCTTTCTTGGGGCCCTTAGTTGTAAAGAAAGGCTCAAAGAGATGTTCCATGTTCTCCATGGAGATGCCCTCTCCAGTGTCAGTGAAGGAGGCTTTAACCCAGGAGTCCATCACAGCGGTTCTTATGGTCAAATTCCCGCCATTGGGCATGGCGTCTTTGGCATTGGTGATAAGGTTAAGAACTACCTGTTGTAGCTGGCCCATCTTGCCGCAGGTCCTGGGATCCTCAGGGCAGTACTCTCTTGCTAGAACCACCCCCGATATCTCCAGTGACTTGCCCACCAGTTCCAGGGAACGGTCTATAACATCCCTGAGGTCCAGGGCAGACAAATCCTCGTGGTTGCGGGAGAAGGAAAGGAGGTTGTCCACTATCCTGGCTATGCGGTCTGCCATCTCACTGATTCGGGTCAGGATTTGACGCGCCTTCTCCGTCTTGAGATGGGTATGGGGCTGCTCCAGAAGCAACTCAGCATTGCCCCCAATGATGAACACAGGGTTATTTATCTCATGAGCAACCCCGGCGGCCAGGGTGCCAAGGGAGGCCATTTTGGCCGCCTGAACTAATTGGGCCTGGGTCCTCTTAAGCTCCTCCATCTGACGGCGAAGCTCCTCGCTGAGGCGTATCTTCTCCACTCGATCCCTCAAGGCGAAGTAGACCACGATCCCAGGCACCACCATCAATACCACGGCGGCCGGCTCCACGTACACCAGCAAGGCCATGGTGTAGCCCAGAATGTACTGAGCTACTTCAGGCAGGAAGTCCTCCAGCCGGCCCTTCTGCCAAAGAGCAAAGAAATTCTTCCCCTGCTGAATAGAGGAGACCAAGGCTACAACCACAGTGTTCTCCAGATAAAGGGCTAACGCCGCCAAGCTAGCCGGAAGGAAGACCTGCGCATTCAAGATGGAGCCTGGGGCTAGAAATTGAGAGTAGACCATGCTGGCCAACCCCACGCCCAGCACCACCTCAGCCATATTAAAGAGCACGTTATACCAGCGAAGGCGTAGGAACAGGCTTCCTGTGCCCTTGCCTATGAACCCTACCAGCATAGCAAGCGGGGTGGGCAAAAGGAGAATTGATGCAAACAGGACCGGGCTTGTGACTTCTATCTTGACCCTGGGAGCCAAGGGAAATGCAAATTTAACACCCATGGCTACCATAGCGGCGAAAACAATCACCAGAGCCCATTGCCCTTCCCACCGAAGCCCCCACCCATATAAGCTATACGCAAGCCAGGAAAATCCCGCTACCGAGATTAAGGCTATATATAGTTTAAGGCGCGAATTTATTTTCTGCACCTTTTCCACCCTCTTCACCCAGGCCTTTCACCAACAACATCCAGACTCCTCTACTGGTAGAAGGGGCACTTTGGAACCCTCTAGTCCCAGCACCAAATCCAACTTATCCGCACAAAGTCTAAACAATCTCACTTCAATCTTAGCATCCTTGCTCAAGAGACTCCCCCTTAATCCTCATAGAGTTCATCTCAGGAGCTACTTATGGGGATTCGATCCACCCTTCTCCGTGGAGACAGCCTGAACTGGAACCGCGACCACCTTGTCCGAAGTAATGTCACCACCGGGTGTCCCCGCTATATTCTCCTCCGCCACGGTGGCCATTGGCCCCAGGTCTGTAGCACACCAGATCACACCTGCTTTCGCCACACCTGGACTGAATGCTAGACTCGTCAACACCATGATCAAGCCGATAACAACAGACCTCCGTATCTTACGCATCTACACCCTCCTACTCAAGACTGCGCATATTCTACACACACCATAGTATAATGTTAAGTGGAGTTCAGTAAGAAGTGCGTTGGGATTTCGTTGGGAATGCTTTAGCGCATTCGAGTCTGACAGGGAACCTCGCTATATTCACATTGTTCCGGCAATATTTTGCGTCCTCAAACTTCCAGTTGCTGAAAAATAATGGAAGTAAACATCAAAATAGATACACCTGTTCGGTAAGCATCAAGGAGGAAATTGGGTAAGTGGAAAAAAGTATGAAGAAGGTGCTTTTTGTTTGCGTTCACAACGCTGGCCGAAGCCAGATGGCTAAGGCATTCTTCAACCGGCTTGCAAAGGGAAAGGCGAAGGCACTTTCGGCAGGCACTAGCCCCTCCGACGCTGTTGACCCCACTGTAGTCAGTGTCATGAAGGAGATAGGCATTGACATAAGCGGCGTCAGACCAAAAGCGCTCACCCCTGAGATGTTGGGGCAAGTGGACAGGGTCGTGACTATGGGCTGCAGCGTGGGGGGGATATGCCCTGCGACGTTCGTGGAAACTGAGGACTGGGGACTGGAAGACCCCAAGGGCAAACCCCTGGAGAAAGTTAGAGAGATAAGGGATGAGGTGCGGGCAAGGGTGCTAAAACTGCTGGAAGAGAGCGGTATCTAGGGCACTCGACTTCAGGGCTGCCCTCCCACAATCCATGCATCTATTTGTCGCTTGTAACCGAGGATCTCACCTGGATTGAAGAAAAGGGCTATCTCTTTCCCCGCCGTCTCAAGAGAATCTGAGCCATGGACAAGGTTATGACCGATGTCTAAGGCGTAGTCCCCGCGAATGGTGCCAGGTTGCGCCTTGACGGGGTCTGTTTCACCCATGGTCCTGCGCACCACCTCCACGGCGTCTTGGCCTTCGAAAACTATTGCTATTATGGGGCTGGACGTAATGAACTCCACAAGCCCCTTAAAAAAAGCCTTGCCTTCGTGGACAGCGTAGTGGCGCTGGGCCATAGCCTCATCCATGTGGAGCATCTTCATCGCCACAATCCTCAGCCCACGTCCCTCCAGTCGACTTATGACAGCTCCCGAAAGTCCTCTTTGAATGGCGTCAGGCTTGATAAGAACCAGTGTGCGCTGGCTTGCCTTTGCTGACATTTCGTTACTCCTCAGCCTTCTTGGGCATTGTAATGTAAGGCCTTCTGAGATACAAGGGTTGGAGGGTTACGGGATCATCCACATCTCCACGCTCAAGCCTTTGCCAGCCAAGCTCAGCTATAAAGGCGGCTCTCCTAAGCGCACCAACTCCTGAAACTATGACAGCCCTTTCTCCTAGCTTGGCCTTAATGGAGTTCAGGGTTTCAGGCTTCATTTCTCCACAGAAGAGTATGCGCCCCTGGATATCTTCGCATAGCTTCTCAGCCATCGTGATATGCTCCTCCTGAAGCTTCTCCGTGACATCCTTTTGTCTCTGGAATACGGCCGCTGCCACCTCGCCACGCCCTGCCTCAAGAATGGCGCAAACTGGAAGGCCAGCAAAGATATGCTGGTAAGCCAGAGCCTCCAGGGTCCCAACCCCGATGATAGGTATCTCCAGGGAAAAGACCAGGCCCTTGGCCGTGCTAATGCCCACCCTCAGGCCGTTGAAGCTCCCCGGCCCCCTGGCCACAAACACAGCATCTATGTCCCTCACATTGGCCTTGGCCATTTCCATGAGGTGCAGGACAGAAGGCATAAGCTCGACTGTATGGCTCTGTCCACAGCGCCATGTCAGCTCGCTCAGCACCTTGCCACCCTGGGAAAGGGCAATACTGGCGTACTCCGTGGAGGTATCAACGGCGAGTTGCATCTACCTGAGAGTGGCCCTTGGATTCAAAGGGGCTGTGTTTGTCCTACTTTCTCTCCGAAGCCAGGACACCTGCCGTTGCCCAATGCTCCCTCGGGACCTCGTAAAAGATAATTTGTGTTGCCTCCGGAGTAGTATGAGCGATGGTTACTACTGCTTCGGTGATGGCCCTGGCCAACTCTGCCTTCTGGGCCTGTGTCCTGCCTGGATACATCTCTATTCTCACGACGGGCATATTCTACCTCCTCTTTAAATTAGCGTCGCTATTATTTGGTGTAGTCGTAAAAGCCTTTGCCTGTCTTACGGCCCAGGTGTCCTGCCTGAACCATGCGCCTGAGCAAGGGGGGCGGGCAAAACCTGGGCTCGCCCAACTCCTCGTAAAGAGTGCAGGCCGCATAGTAGAAGGTGTCTATTCCCGCAAAGTCCAGAAGGGTCAGAGGCCCCATGGGATAGTTCAATCCAAACTTGATTGCATTATCTATGTCCTCCCTGGAGGCAAGACCCGCTTCATATACTCTGATGGCATCAATTATATATGGTATGAAAAGGCGGTTTACAATGAAGCCCGGGGTATCCTTGGCCACCACAACCGTCTTGCCCAAAGAGTCACCAAAAGCTTTAGCAGTATTGAGGGTCTCCTCTGTTGTGGACAGAGACTTCACTACTTCCACCAGCTTCATGACAGGAACGGGGTAGAAGAAATGGGTCCCTACTATCTGCCCAGGCCTCTTGGTTACAGACCCCATCTCTGTTATGGACAGAGTGGAGGTATTGCTTGCTATTATGGCATGTTTAGAGCAGATAGAATCCAGGGAAGAGAATATCTCCTTCTTAAGGCGCATATCCTCGGTAACCGCCTCCACCACAAAATCGCACCCCCGAAAGTCCCTGAGGTCCGTTGTGCCCTTAAGTCTGCTGAGAATCTCATCCTTTCGTGATTCCGTTATTCGTCCCTTCTCCACATCCCTGGAAAGGTTAGATTTTATTACATTCATCCCCCTTTCCACGAGAGCGGAATTCATATCCCTCATCACGGTCTCGTAGCCACTCTGAGCACACACTTGTGCAATTCCAGACCCCATAAACCCGCAGCCCACAACCCCCACATTTTTGATCTGCATCTCTATCTCCTTTTTCCAGTCTCACCCGGCTTTAAACACAGGTGGTCTTTTCTCTGCAAAGGCCCTCGGCCCCTCTTTGCTGTCCTCGGTTAGGCGAAGGGTATCTACAAACATCTGCTCAAGGCGCAGCCCGTCCTGAAGGGACATACTGGCACCTCTGATCATGGCCTCTTTGGCTGCCCTGACGCCCAACGGCCCAAGCTGGCATATCTCCTTGGCCCATGCCTCCGCCGTAGACATTAAGTCCTTGAGGGGCACCACCTTGTTCACCAGCCCTATTCGATATGCCTCCTGAGCATCGATGGAGCGCCCCATTATAACCATCTCGGCTGCCTTGGCCCACGGTATCTTCCTGGGCAGCCTCTGCGTTCCACCCCATCCCGGGATTATGCTCCAGCGCACCTCGGGCTGTCCGAAGGATGCGTTTTCCGAAGCTATGATGATGTCGCAGGCTATGGCCAGCTCGTTGCCACCCCCCAATGCCAGGCCATTGACGGCAGCAATGAAGGGTTTCCATATCTCAAGCCCCAGGCCTATAGTTGGGGCAGCACGCCAGGGTGGACTTATGGTGTCGTCCATCATCTTGGGAATGGTCGTCTTAAGGTCTGCCCCTGCCGAGAAAGCCCTATCGCCAGCGCCCGTGAGAATGGCGACCCATACCGATGGGTCGTCCCTGAAGTCCAGCATCGCCCTGGACATCTCCTCGATCGTTTCAGGGTCGAGGGAGTTAAGCGCTTGGGGCCTGTTTATCGTCATATAAGCTATTCGATCCCTTTTCTCATAGATGAAAGCCATGGAACCTCCTTTCAGCACTTTGCCTTTTTCAATAACCTCTGGCCTTGTCCACCACGTTGGTCAGTTCTTTCCCAGCCAGATACCGCTTTAGATTTTCACAGAAGATATCCGTTACTCTCTCCTCGAATCTATCACTGGTGCCGGAGATGTGAGGACTCAGGATCACGTTGGGAAGGTCCCAGAGAGGGCTTTCCTTTGGAAGAGGCTCAACCTCAAAAACGTCCAGAGCTGCACCGGCTATCCAGCCCTCCTTAAGAGCCCTTATGAGCGCTTGTTCATCCACAACCGAACCCCTGGCTATGTTAATAAGGTAAGCTGTGCGCTTCATTGCCTTGAGATCCCTCTCTCCTATCATCTTACTTGTCTCTGTCGTGAGGGGCACGCAGAGAACCACAAAGTCGCTTTTAGCAAGAAGATTGAGAAGGGCATTGCGAGGCAGGAGAGTGTCCACATTGGCAATTCTATCGCTCTCTGCCACGGCAGACCTTCTTGTAGCAATAACCCTCATTCCAAAGGCATTGGCGAGCCTTGCCACCTCCTTGCCAATGCTGCCCAGGCCTACGATGCCGATGGTTTTGCCAAAAAGCTCGGATACGTTATAGGTTCTCCGCTGCCAGAGCCTTTCCCTTTTGTGGGCAAAAAGGTCCGGGCACTGCTTCACGAACATAATCATATAGCCTATTACAAACTCTGCGATGGGAATAGCTGAGGCGCCGCTTGCATTGGTAAGAACCACATCGCTTTCCATTGTCTCGGTACCCAGGAAAAAGTCTATCCCAGCGCCAGCCAGTTGAATCCATCTCAGCTTGGGGGCTCTTTTAATTAGATTCCCAGGCAGGTGTCGTGTGAACAGGACTTCCGCCTCATCTAGCATTTCATTTAATTGCTGGCTTGCCCTCTCCAAACCCTGGGGGTCTCCTCCATCCCTCAGGAGCCTGAACTCGCTCTGCATGAGTCCCCAACCGTCATTCAGCTTGACTTCCGGCGAAACGGCTTCGACCTTTTGCAAAAGCTCCTTGGGCACGGGCCATCCACAGACTACATTCAACTCCGTAGGTATGCCCTCCTTATGTTGGAAAACCTTGAAAACCCTTTAGGATTATAGCAGGGCAGACCCCTTGTATCAAGATAAATAAGAGCTGTTTTTGGATACGCATTTTCAAGCCTTGACTGCCAGCAAGCCTGGGCTTAGACTAATTTTAGAGGGTTATTCGCCTTGCACAAAAAGTCATTCTGAGCCTGGCGAAGAATCTAGCTAAGAAGCAGACCCTTGCGGAGCCTGCCCTCGAGGCCCACTCGGGGCCGAAGGGCTCAGGGTGACATGGTCTTGCAATAGGCTTTATGTGCAAAGCCAGGTTAATTCTAGGATTCTTAAATTGGGAGGTGATAAATGAGGTACCTGAAAATGGCTGTCATCGGGGTTTTTATATCCCTACTAATCCTGTCTGCTTGTCGTCCATCGCCCACCCCGACTCCCCCTGCAGGTGCTATTGAGGTAACAATCCAGAGCTTTGCCTTCAGTCCAGCAACCCTCACGATAAAGAAGGGAACGACAGTAACATGGACCAACAAGGACAGTGTGCCGCATACGGTGAAGGGCTGGGGAACAGAAAGCTCCAGCATGGGGGCAGGGCAGTCCTACAGCTATAAATTCGATTCTGCAGGGACTTACGACTACATATGCGGCGTCCATCCCTACATGAAGGCCACAGTAGTAGTAACCGAGTAGCAATGGGGTTGAGTAAAAGCTCAATAAAGCACCATCAAAAGGGAACCCACAAGACGCCAGCAGTTCAGAGCTTTCCTTGCCATAACCTATAGATTGCCTTTTTTGATTCTGGAAGTGTATTGTTGTCAAACATGGGTAACACTCTGGTAGAGAGGGAAGGACTGGAGTTTCTGGATGGGAGAGAGCCAGCCCAAGGCGGAGTGGGGCCTAGAGTGGTTGTAGAAGGTGAGCCAGC
>JACPPT010000032.1 GCA_016190815.1 Chloroflexota bacterium | reverse complement strand
TCGTGATGCTGGCTAAAAAGGAGGTCTTTGGATACGTAGGCATAGATTCTCTGGCCGGCCCCACCGAAGCTATAATAATTGCTGATGATTCTGCGACCCCTGCCCTGGTTGCGGCGGACCTTCTTGCTCAGGCAGAGCATGACGTCCTCGCCAGTGCTATACTGATTACGACATCAAAGCAGCTTGCATCGAAGGTAAACAAAGAGGTGGAGCACCAACTCGCTGACATGGATAGAAAAAGTATAGCGGAGAAGTCCTTGAAAAAATCGGGAATGATAGCTGTGGTGGACAGTATGGAAGAAGCCATGGAGTTGACAAACCTCTACGCACCAGAGCACCTCTCTCTCTTCGTAAGAAACCCTAAGACGTATATGAGAAAGCTTAGGAACGCTGGAGCGGTTTTCCTCGGTGAAGGCTCCGCCAACGTTTTGGGGGATTATGTGGCCGGGCCAAGCCACGTTCTGCCCACGGGCGGTACGGCCCGCTTCAGCTCTGGTTTGAGGGTCGATGATTTTCTCAAAAGCATAAGCGTTATGGCCCTTGATAGGAGAACTGTGCAGAAGGTGGGTCCCGTGGCAGCAAGGTTGGCCCGAGCCGAAGGGCTGGTAGGTCATGCCAGGGCAGCGGAGATGAGGTTTTCATCCAGCCCCAGAGGCAACTCTGGGAAATAAGTCAGGAGGTGAACCATGCGTATAGCAGTGGTTGGAGCAGGGGCTATAGGCGGTTTTGTGGGTGGCCTTTTGGCAAAGGCGGGTGAGGACGTTACACTCATAGACCGCTGGCAGGAGCACGTGGAGGCGATAAACCTGAACGGCCTTCAAATAACGGGCTTTCTGGGAGAGATGAACATAAAGGTCAAAGCGGCAGAGAAGTTGAATTTCGCACCTGACCTGATGCTTCTGGCTGTGAAGACTCATAGCGTTGTCAAGGCGTGCGAGGACATAAAACCCGTTTTTGGCAATTGCCCGGTGGTCACAATGCAAAATGGTGTTAGGAGCGATGAACTCGCGGCGAGTGTATTAGGGAAGGAGCACATAATAAGCTGCGTGATATTCTTCGGCGGTATAACCTGCCTCGAGCCGGGCAAGATTCAAGCCAACGCAGCCAGGGGGTTGATGGTGAGCGAGGCCTTTCAGTCGAACGGCGACAGGGTTCGAAAGATCGCCGCTATCCTGAGCAAGGCAGTGAATACAACGGTATGTGACACCATACATGAAGCTCATTGGACCAAGCTGATGATAAATCTCACCAACTGTATTCCCGCTGTTACGGGGCTAAGCGCTCAGGAGTGTGGTGAAAACCCACCCCTGGCAAGGCTTGGCGTCCTCCTGATGAAGGAGGGGGTGCGAGTTGCAGAGAAGGCAAAAATGAAACTCGTTCCTCTCCCTAAGTTACCTGTGGGTAAGTTCAGGTTTTTCCTCAAACTCCCTGTATCCCTGGCCATTCCACTCTTAAGAAGATATGTTCCATCGGGTGTGAGCGGTAGAGCTCTGGGCAAGACGCCCGTTTACGGCTCAACTCTGCTCAGCATCAAAAGAGGGGAGAAGACGGAAATAGATTACCTGAATGGTGAGATAATTGAGGCCGGTGCAAGACTGGACGTTCCCACACCTTACAATACGGCGATGACGGAGTTGGTGCACAGGGTGGAGGAGACCAGGGTATTCCTCACTCCAGAAGAGGTCATACGGGAGGTAAATCGACTGAGGGTGGTAAGCCCCAAGGCCGTGCTATCTGCGAAGAAGGGATAGAGCGTAAATAGAGGAAAGGGGGGAGGTAGTATAATGCCGTGGCGTTTTTCCGGCTGGGAGTGGGGGTGGATAATTTTGGGCTGGGTTTTTATGTTCGCCTTCTGGGGTGGGCTTATTGCTTTAGCGGTATGGGCGGTGTCCAGGTTCACCCAGCGCCCTTCCAGCGGCCCCCCGCCTCAGAGGCCACTGGACATAGCCAAGACACGGTATGCCAGGGGTGAGATAAGCAAAGAGGAGTTCGAGCGCTTGAAGAAAGACCTGAGCTAAGAGCCTGAGGTCTCTATTAGTGTATAGTCGAAGAGGAGACTTGATTTTTACTTCTGGAGAGTGCAGAGGGGCGAAGCCCCTTTGTCAGGAGTCTGAGGGTATCCCTCAGATGTAAAATTTCCCCCTTCCTGGCCAGGAAGGGGGAAGGGGGGATGGTCGAAAGATTTTCCCAAAATCCTGCTATGAATAAAAGGCGGAGACCAGCTTGAGTTCCAGCAAAAACCCCGGCGAGATTGAAAAACTTATGCAGCCTCACCTGGTGAGGCTAAAAGGGTATACCCCTATTTTCCCCCTGGAGGTCTTGAGAGGAGACACCAGTGGTTCTGATAGGGGTGGCATCAAGCTGGACGGCAACGAGAATCCATACGGATGCTCACCCAGGGTGAGGCAAGCCCTCGCCAGCTTCCACAACTATCACATCTATCCAGACCCGGAGCATCGCAGGCTGCGAGAGGCACTGCAGGCGTACGTTGGAGTGAGCGCTGAACACATTGTTGCTGGGAGTGGTAGCGACGAGCTCATAGATCTGGTTCTTCGTCTTTTCTTAGCACCAGGGGATGAAGTGGTGAACTGCATTCCCACCTTTGGCATGTACCAATTCAATGTTGAGCTATGCGGCGGCAAGGTGGTCAGGGTAGCCAGGGATGAAGCCTATGATGTAGATGTTTCGGCGGTCAAGGAGGCAGTAGGCAAGAGGACCAAGCTTATCTTCATATCCTCGCCCAATAATCCGACTGGTAATCTGATGTCAGAAGAGAAAGTCTTGGAGCTTCTGGACACGGGGAAGATTGTACTGGTGGACGAAGCTTATCATGAGTTCTGTGGCAAGAGTGTGGTTGGGTTTGTGCCCAAATACGAGAACCTTATTGTGCTCAGGACCTTCAGCAAATGGGCTGGGCTGGCGGGACTACGTGTAGGATATGGTGTCTTCCCATCCAAGGTGGTCGAGTATATCTGGAAGATAAAGCAGCCATATAACGTCAATGCGGCAGCGCAGGTTGCCGCGCTGGAGTCCCTTGCTGATATAGAGCATCTTCGGGCCGTGGTGCAAGCCATAGTTACAGAGCGGGAGAGGCTATTCCAAAGGCTCGGGGAGCTTGAGTTTCTCAGGCCATATCCTTCCCAGGCTAACTTCATATTATGCAAGGTTGTCGTGGGGGATGCTCGAAGAATCTATACAGGTCTGCGTGAGAGGGGCATATTCGTCAGATATTTTGATGCGCCACTTTTGACAGATTGCCTGCGCATAAGCGTTGGAAAGCCGGAGCACACCGATGCTCTAATAAAAACTCTAAAAGAACTAGGGGGATGAGCCGTGGCCAAGAGAAGCGCGAGTATTCGCCGAGAAACGAAGGAAACGAAAGTCGTCGTGAGGCTGACCCTTGAGGGAAGCGGAAAAAGCAGAGTAAAGACGGGCATTGGCATGCTCGACCATCTTCTGGCACAGCTTGCGAGGCACAGTTTATTTGACATAACAATTAGCGCCTCCGGGGATGTGTCTGTAGACCAGCATCATCTGGTGGAGGACATTGCGATTGTCATGGGGCAGGCTTTTAGCAAGGCGCTGGGCGAAAGGCGCGGCATTCGCAGGATGGCCCATGCCTTTGTGCCTATGGATGAGGCCCTCGCGTTTGTAGCCGTGGACATAGGGGGTAGGGGATACCCTGTTGTGGAGGGTCTCACAAGCGGGAAGGTTGGGGAGCTAAGAACGGACCTCCTTCGACACTTTTTGGAGACGTTGGCTCTGGAGACACGAATGAACCTTCACGCCCGCATACATTCAGGTGTGAACGAGCACCACATAGCAGAGGCACTTTTTAAGGCTCTCGGCCGAGCATTGGACGTAGCCACTCAGATAGATGAGCGGATTGCAGGTGACGTGCCCTCTACAAAAGGGGTCATAAGTGACAAATAGCAGGCTTTAGGAATTCCTGCCCTGCTCCTATAAGTGACCCCGCCTTGCACAGAAAGTCATTCTGAGCCTGGCGAAGAATCTAGCAAAAGGGCAGACCCTTCGCGGAGCTTGTCCCTTCATTATATTCAGGGCAGGCTCTTGAGGCCCGCTCTGGGCCGAAGGGCTCAGGGTGACAGCGGTCTGTTGATAGGCTTTATGTGCAAAGCCAACTGACCCCTGGATCAGACTGCGCCTAAGCTCTCAGGTGGCAGAAAATACGCTGTATAGCTTCGCACAATGTTGACCTTAGCGTGAATGTGTAGTACTTTATATATAAATGGGTAATTATCGAGACGGTTAATTTATTAGGAGAAATGGAGTATTGCAGTGGAGCAGTACGCCGCCACATATAAAGGATTATATGGGGCGGCGTTGTTTTTTAAGGCGCGAGTGAGCACTATTTCTGATCCAAGCATGAAATGGGAGGTCTTGCATGGTAACCACACTGGCTAAAGGAATGAATTACATAGGCGGCAGGTGGGTTGTAGTCGGAACAGACTCATTTGAAGACCGCAACCCAGCCAATACAGGTGAGTTGATAGGGATGTTCTCTTGCTCGGGGAGCAGAGAAGCGGATGCTGCTGTTGCAGCGGCAAAGGACGCCTTCCAGACATGGCGTCAGGAGTCACGCATCAGACGTGCTGAGCACCTCGATGCCTTCGTCCAGCTTGTCAAGAAGGACCAAGAAGAGTTGGCGCGCCTCATCAGCCGGGAGTGTGGCAAGTGCATTGCCGAGGCCCGCGCCGATGTAGTGGAAGGGATTCACACAGCCCAGTACTGGTTTGGTCGCGCCCGTACCCCGTCTGGAGAGGTACTAGCCTCGGAGATTCCTGAAAAAGACAGCTACGTCCATCGCAAGCCTAAAGGCGTTGTTGTGGCAATCACACCCTGGAACTTCCCCTTTGCCATTCCCCTGTGGCTCATTTGTCCATCTTTAGTAGAAGGCAACACTGTGGTATTTAAACCTGCCGAGGAAACACCCGCTGTGGGCGAGCGCATTGTCCAATACTTTGAGAAAGCAGGGCTTCCCCCCGGCGTGTTGAACCTGGTACAGGGATATGGTGAAGAGGTGGGCTGGCCCCTGGTTACCCACCCGGACGTAGATGTGGTGCTGTTTACCGGCTCAGCTCAGGTCGGCTCCATGATCAAAGAGGCCTGCGCGAAGGATTACAGGAAGTTCTGTGTTTGCGAGATGGGCGGCAAAAACGCCATGATGATCTTCGACGATGCCGATTTCGAGTTGGCGTTGAACGCCGCCATTATATCTGCCTTCCGTACTACGGGGCAGCGATGCGTATCGGCGGAGCGCCTCATAGTCCAGGAAGGCATATTTGAGCGTTTCACAGAAGCTTTTGAAAAAAGGGCAAGACGCATCCGCATAGGCGATCCTTTGGATGAGTCAACGTTCATGGGACCCATGGTTAGTCAGGCTGGGGTGGAGAAGTTCGAACATTACAACAAGCTGGCTGCCGAAGAGGGTGCCAAGATTCGACTGAGCGGCGGGAAACTGACCGACGGTGAATACCGAAAGGGGTATTTTGTGAGCCCCTTTATATACGTGATGCAACATAACCCTAAAGCCAGAGTCCTCAGGGAGGAGGTCTTCGGGCCTCATGTCGCCCTCATTCCATTCAAAGACTTGGACGATGCGACCCGTATCTACAACGACTGCGAGTATGGCTTCGCTCTCTCTGTGTGCAGCCGAGACTACAGGGTTATCCGTGCTGTCAGGGAGCGGTGTGAATTTGGCGTTGGGTATGTTAATTTGCCTACCATTGGAGCAGAGGTGCATCTCCCCTTTGGCGGACTCAAAAAGAGTGGCACAGGAATGCCCTCGGCAGCAGCCCTTGTAGATGCGGTGAGCCATAGAGTTTCATGGACAGTGAACCATGGCACCGAGATCAAGATGGCCCAGGGTTTGACCGCTGAGGTAGAGGGTAAGTAAATCTGTGATGCAAGGGAGTTGAGGCAAGCTTACGTGGCCAACAAAGATTTAACTCTGAAGACGGAGCCTGTTCGATGTCTCATGTGTCCGCCGGATTATTTCGGTGTTGAATACGAGATCAATCCCTGGATGGACAGGAGGCGACAGGTAGATAAAGATAAGGCATCCAGACAATGGGATGCCCTTTATAAGGTACTATCGCAAGATATAGGGGCTGGGGTCGAGCTTGCTACGCCCAATCTAGGCCTCCCCGACCTTGTTTTTACGGCTAATGCAGGGCTTGTGGTGGGACAAACTGCGATTGCCTCCCGGTTCAGGCATCCAGAACGGGCAAGGGAGGAGCCTAACTGGCGTTCGTGGTTTGAGGCCAATGGCTACAAGATGTTCCATCTGCCTGACAACCTGCATTTTGAGGGGCAGGGAGACGTGCTGGCTTTCGGTGACGTGCTCATGGGAGGATATGGTTTTCGTTCCGACCTAGAGGCAGTGCGCTTGGTCGGGGACCTCCTCAAAAAGAAACTATTTGCTCTGGAACTCGTTGACCCCTGGTTCTATCACCTGGACACCTGCTTCTGTCCCCTTAACGGGGGCGCTGCCCTTTACTACCCAGGGGCCTTCACAGAGGCTGGCCGCAGGTTAATAGAGGCATGCGTTCCTGACCCTATTGTTGTCGACAGGGAAGAAGCCCACCATTTTGTCTGCAACTCAGTTGTTATAGGCCGCAATGTTGTTATGAGTTGCAACTGCCCCAAGGCTCGCGAGGAACTTCAAACCAGAGGGTATCAAGTTCACGAATTGGACTTCAGCGAGTTTCTGAAAGCAGGGGGTGGAGCAAAGTGTCTGGTGCTCATTTTGAC
>JACPPT010000030.1 GCA_016190815.1 Chloroflexota bacterium | reverse complement strand
AGGCAAGGATCCATTGGGTTCTACTAGTACACAGGCTGATCAGGCTTGACATTTGGTTTGCTTTGTGTCTATACTAATTTGCCCCTTTAGCTGCGACGTTATATAATCTTGTAAGCGACTGTAAGGGGTTTTAAAATGTGTAAAATAGGTTAGTTTGCCCGAGTGGCGCAATGGCAGCGCAGCCGATTTGTAATCGGCGGGTTAGCGGGTTCGAATCCCCTCTCGGGCTAAGGAAGGTGTTATTAAAAGCAGGGTATTATGCCGGGAGGGGTGGGTGAGAGGCTAATACCACCAGACTGTAAATCTGGCGCCTGAGATGGCTCCGCAGGTTCGAATCCTGCCCCCTCCACCAGAAAGCAGGGTGTCTAAGAGAGTTATATTTAATTTAAGGCAGGCCCACATAGCTCAGCAGGTAGAGCACGTTCTTGGTAAGAACGGGGTCACCAGTTCGAATCTGGTTGTGGGCTCCATCTAGAGGAGGTAATGATCGAATGGCCAAGAAGAAGTTCGAGCGCACCAAGCCCCACGTGAATGTGGGAACCATAGGGCACGTTGATCATGGCAAGACTACACTGACCTCAGCCATAACCAGGGTTTTGGCTACGGCAGGAGGTGCAGCTTATCGTGCTTATGATACTATTGACAATGCCCCCGAGGAGAAGGCCCGTGGCATGACCATAGCCATTTCCCATGTGGAGTATGAGACTGCCAAAAGGCACTACGCCCATGTGGACTGCCCTGGCCATGCTGACTACATTAAGAACATGATAACAGGGGCAGCTCAGATGGATGGCGCTATTTTGGTTGTAAGTGCGCCTGATGGTCCAATGCCCCAGACCAGAGAGCACATTCTTCTGGCAAGACAGGTGCAGGTGCCTTCCATAGTGGTGGCCTTGAACAAGGTGGATGCTATGGATGACAAGGAGTTACTGGAGCTTGTAGAGCTCGAGCTAAGGGACCTTCTCACCAAATATGGCTTCCCGGGGGACAAAATCCCTATAGTAAGGGTGAGTGCCCTGAAGGCCGGGGAGTGCGGTTGTGGCAAGCGGGAGTGCCAGTGGTGCGGCTCGATATGGAAACTTATGGACGCCGTGGATGAGAACATTCCCATCCCTCAGCGCCCCAAGGATAAACCCTTTCTCATGCCCGTCGAGGATGTCTTTGGAATAAAGGGGAGGGGTACCGTAGTTACAGGAAGGGTGGAGCGCGGTGTTGTTAAGGTGGGGGATGAGGTGGAGATAATAGGCTTTGTGGAGACCCGCAAGACCGTTGTTACAGGAGTGGAGATGTTTCATAAGAGCCTGGACGAGGCGGAGCCCGGAGATGCTGTCGGGGCCCTTCTGAGGGGAATTGAGCGTGAGGATGTGGAGCGCGGGCAAGTGCTGGCGGCTCCCAACTCCATCAAGCCCCACAGCCTCGCGGATTCTGAGGTCTACGTTCTGACCAAGGAAGAGGGAGGCCGACATACACCGTTCTTCCCAGGGTATAAACCCCAGTTTTATATCCGTACTACCGATGTTACAGGGGAGATTCAGCTACCCCAGGGAGTCGAAATGGTCATGCCCGGTGATAACATCAAAATGACAATAAAGCTAATCACTCCTGTGGCCTTGGAGGAGGGACTCCGGTTCGCCATTCGAGAGGGTGGCAGGACAGTCGCATCCGGTGTCTTCAGCAAGATTCTGGACTAGCGGGAAGAAGATTAAGGTAAGATAGTTCACTGAAACCTGAGGTTAGTAAGCTATGCCTAAGAAGGGTGAAAACCGAGCGATAATCACGCTTGCTTGCAGCGAGTGCAGGGAAAGAAACTATACAACGAGCAAGAACCGAAGGAATGACACGCAGCGGCTGGAGCTCAAGAAATACTGCCCGCGTTGTCATACTTATAGGACTCACAGGGAGGTAAGATAATGAAACTGCGTCTCCCTGCACTGCAAAGAGCGATGGGTTCTCAGCAAAAAGGGGAGAGATTCAAGTTTTTCAAGGAGACCATATCCGAACTTAAGAAGGTGTCCTGGCCTTCAAGAGAAGAGGCTACCAGGCTTTCCACGATGGTTATCGTGATCTCTGTAGTGGTGGGGTTCTTCTTAGGTGCGGTCGACCAGATATTCACTTGGCTTGCTAGAATTGTGATGTTTAGAGGATAGAGCGCAATAGAAGGCCCAAGAACTACCAGCAGCAAGCAAATTCTGAGGAGGAAGGAGAGAATAGCCTTTTTGCCATAAAGGTGAGGTTTATGGGAGACAACGATAAGCACTGGTATGTAGTACATACATATGCCGGCTACGAAGAGAGGGTTAAAAAGAACTTGGAGCATCGAATCGAATCGATGGATGCCAAGGACAAAATATTTCAGGTGGTTATCCCCACTGAAGAAGAGATTGAAATCAAGGAAGGACAGCGAAAAACAGTAGCCAAGAAGGTCTTCCCGGGCTATGTCTTGGTCCAGATGCAGATGGGCAACGATAGCTGGAATGTCGTTCGCAACACCCCGGGGGTCACGGGCTTCGTGAGTTCAGGGGACCCACCAAAGCCTGTGCCTCTGGAGGAAGAGGAGGTTAAGAACATACTCAAGCAGATGGAGTCAGGAACGCCAAGAGTGAGGGTTGGCTACACCCATGGTCAGAGCGTGCGCATAACCGACGGCCCCTTCGCTGACTTCATAGGGGTGGTGGATGAGATAAATGCGGAGAGGGGAAAGGTTAAAGTCCTCGTTTCTTTCCTGGGGCGAGATACCCCGGTAGAGTTGGATTTCAGCCAAATAGAAAAGCTATGACCGTCCCGGATGAGGCTGCTATAATTACTGGAAAAAGGCGATACAATCAGTCATGGTATTTGACCAAAGGACGAAAAGGCGATGGCGAAAAAGATCAGGGCGATAGTTAAACTGCAAATACAAGCGGGGAAGGCTACCCCGGCTCCCCCTGTGGGCCCTGCCCTGGGACAGCATGGCGTAAACATTATGGCCTTTTGCAAGGAATACAATGAGCGGACTGCTTCATTGGAAGGATCTATCGTCCCCGTCGAGCTAACCATATTTGAAGACCGTTCCTTTACCTTCGTCACCAAGAGTCCGCCAGCCTCGGACCTCCTGAAGAAGGCTTTGAGCTTGGAGAAGGGGAGTGGTGACCCCCTCCGTCAAAAGGTTGGAACTCTCCCCAGGAAGAAGATCAGGGAGATCGCTGAAATAAAGCTGAAAGACCTCAACACCAGGGACCTGGAGTCTGCGATGCGAATTGTGGAGGGGACAGCTAAGAGCATGGGCATAGAGGTTGTTCCTGAGTGAAAAATTTGGTATTCTAGGATTAAGAAATGGCGAAACAAGGCAAAAAATACATAGAAGCAGCGAAGCTCATAGACCGCTCCAAAGAATATGAGCCAAAGGAGGCTATAGCCCTCACCAAAAAGGCAGCCTATGCCAAGTTTGATGAGACGGTGGAGATGCACCTCTGGATGGGCCTGGATCAGAAGAAGGCCGACCAGCAGGTCCGTGGGGTGGCCCTCCTTCCTAACGGCTTGGGCAAGAAGACTCGTATCCTGGTCTTTGCCCAGGGCGAAGCAGCAAGGATTGCCCAGGAGGCTGGGGCTGATCACGTAGGGGGGGATGAGCTTGTTAAGAAGATCGAGGAAGGCTGGCTGGATTTCGATGTGGCTATAGCCACCCCGGACATAATGAGCAGAATTGCCAGGCTTGGACGCATTCTGGGTAAACGTGGGCTTATGCCAAACCCCAAGTCAGGGACTGTTGTCGCTCCGGATGTCCTGGCGTCAGCTATTAAGGATGCCAGAAAGGGAAGGGTGGAGTTTAGACTGGATAAAACCTCTGTCATCCATGTCCCTGTTGGCAAGGTCAGTTTTGAGGGGGAGAAGCTGCTGGAGAATGTGACAGCTCTTGCGGATGCCCTGGTCAGGGCAAAGCCCGCTGGGGCCAAAGGGCAGTATATTAAAAGCGCTTACGTTTGCTCCACTCATGGGCCCAGTGTCAAAGTGGACGTGTCTTTTCTACTTTCGATGAAAACAGAATAGCAGACCCTGGAAGCTGCCAAAGACAGCGGGTGGCTCATCAGCCTTAATGCAAGGCCTGCCCAGGCAACGCAATGGGAATGGATAACCCGGCCATATAAGGCTCGGTAGAAGTAAAAATCCCTGCGTCTATGGGCGCAGGGATTTTTTAAAATTGGGGGTGTATATGCCAACAGAGAAGAAAATAAAGGAAGTCGAAAAGCTAGCGGAGATGCTTTCTCGCTGCACCATAGCTATAGCCACAGACTACAGGGGGCTATCGGCGGCGGAGATGGGTCTTTTGCGAAGCAAGTTAAAAGAGCGGGGATTCGATTACAGGGTTGTCAAGAACACCCTTACCCGGCTAGCTTCCGAAAAGGTAGAGAAGTCCGCTCTTACATCTCTTCTTCAGGGGCCTGTCGCCGTTGCCTTTGGGTATGCCGAAGTCACCGACCTGGCCAAGATTTTGATGGAACATATCAGGTCCCAGAGAAGCATACTGACTGTAAAAGGTGGCGTATTGGGAAACCGACTCATGACAGCGGTGGAGGTAACAGCCCTTTCCACGATGCCATCAAAGGAGGTTCTAGTAGGGCATGCCCTGCAAAAGCTTATGTCGCCTTTATATTCACTACACTGGACACTAAACGCACCAGTGAGGTCGCTCCTTTTTGTGCTAAACGGAAGACTTCAGCAATTGAAAAGTGCTTAATAGCAGTTTGAATGGAGGTTAGGTAAAATGGACAAGGAAGAGGTTCTCAAAGCAATAAAAGGCATGACGGTGCTGGAGGTAGCGGAGTTGGTGAAGGCGCTGGAGACGGAGTTTGGGATTGTCTCCGCTCCTGTAGCAGTGGCCTCTCCCGTGGCTGGCCCAGCGGCAGGCCCTGCCGCTGCCCCTGTGGAGGAGAAGACGGAGTTCTCCGTAATCCTCAAAGAGATTGGCCCCAACAAAATCAATGTTATCAAGGCGGTGAGAGAGGTCACCACTCTAGGTCTGAAGGAAGCCAAAGAGTTGGTGGAAAGCGCTCCCAAGCCTGTAAAAGAAGGGGTAAACAAGGAGGAGGCCAGCACCGTCAAGCAGAAACTCGAGGCAGCGGGCGCTGTAGCAGAGCTCAAGTAGAGGACTCCAGCCCTTTCATCCCAGGGGAGGTGAGACCATGGGCGCTAACATTGGAGATACGGCCCCAGATTTCCATCTTTATGGAACTAAGGATGCCGATGTCCGGCTTTCAGACCTTAAGGGGAAGAAAAACGTTCTTCTGGTGTTTTATCCAGGGGACGACACCCCCGGCTGAACCAGCCAATTGTCTGCCCTTCGGGACGACAGGGCAAGATTTGAGGCACTGGACACGGTGATATTCGGCGTCAACCCGGCAAAGGTGGACTCCCACAAGAGGTTTGCTGATAAAAACAAGTTCAATTTCCCACTGCTTGTGGACGAAGACCGTTCGCTGGCCAGGGCATGTGATGCTCTCAAGGAAAACGGCACGAGCATTCAGCGCACTGTTCTGATTATCGACAAGAACGGGGTAGTGTGCTATCGTAAGCGAGGAATGCCACCGGACTCGGAGCTCTTAGAGGCCATTCAAAAGCTGTAGACGAGGAATGTGGGCAAGCTCAACACGATAGAATACCGACCCATGATCAGGGACCTGCCAGTAGGGGAGCGGCCCAGAGAACGCCTGCGGGACCATGGTGCTGGCTCTCTGAGCAATGCAGAGCTGATGGCCATAATCCTACGCACGGGCACATCCAGGGAGAGCGTTCTAAACGTTGCTGCTCGAGTCCTTGCTCGCTTTAGTGGGCTTGCGGGCATCGCCCGGGCCAGCTTTGGCGAACTCTGTGCTGAGAAAGGGTTGGGTGAGGCCAAGTCCGCCCAGCTAAAAGCAGCCCTGGAACTAGGCAAGCGCTTGGTCTCCTTTCAGCCAGAGGAGCGGGCCGTTATCCACTCACCTCAGGATGTAGCCAACCTCCTCCTCGCCGATATGAGCTTTCTGGAGCAGGAGCATCTCCGTGTGGTTCTCCTTAACACGAGGAATCAGGTGATTGCCATTCCCGAGGTCTATAAGGGAAGCGTGAACACATCGCTGATAAGAGTCGGGGAGGTCTTCAGGGAGGCGGTCAGAGAGAACTGCCCAGCCATCATTGTAGTCCACAACCACCCCTCTGGCGATCCTACTCCTAGCAAAGAAGACGTGGGTGTAACCGAGCAGCTTTTGGAGGCTGGCCGCCTTCTGGACATTGAGGTTCTGGATCATCTGGTCATTGGGCAGCAGAAGTATGTGAGCCTCAAAGAAAAGGGGTTGGGCTTTTCCAAATGAGAAACTAAAAAGAAGTGGGGCAGCGGAGTGTTCCTTAGTGGCCCTTCGTTTAGCTGTTGAAAAATCGGAAAACCGTAGTAAGCTTTCTTATTGAAAGCTGGTTTAGAAAGGACATTAAGAGGAGGTGATTGCCTAAGATGTGTCAGACATGCGCCGCCCATGCCAAGTCCAGAGAGACGAAGAAACCTGCTACTACAAAGAAGTAGATTTTCGGGGGAAGTAAGCTATACGAGTGTTTCTCTGACTTGAATCAGGAAAAGGTCCCAGGCAACTTCGACTGGGACTTTTTCTTGATTTGCCAGTTTCCTTTTCCCCTGATAAACTCTTTGCCTGTGATTTTGATGTTTTAGGGAGGTATGAATGTCCAAGGCGGAAGATGTTAAAGCCAAAAGGCGGCCGAATTTTGTTGAGGATGCCCTCTTTGGCTGCCCTCTCTCTGAAGTCCCGAAACTCGTGCCTGGTGTTGTTCTGGCGATACTCATAGTCCTGGCCTCTGTGTATCTATCCGATTGGATAAATCGGAGCCTGGGCTTCAAGAGTCTCCTCAGCTACATAATGGTAGCCATTGTCATAGGCATTCTTGTTAGGAACGTCTTTTCTGTTCCGACGCTTTTTACACCGGGTATATCCTTCTGTCTAAGGAAGCTCCTAAGGCTCGGCATAATCTTGATGGGCATAAGGCTCAGCATCTACGACGCTGCAAAAATTGGGGCATGGGGGGTGCCCATTGTGCTTTTCGCAGTTGTCGTGGGGCTGCTGGTCACGATATACTTCACAAGGCTTTTAAAGCTACCGGAGCGACTGGGCACTCTTATTGCTGTTGGCACAGGCATTTGTGGAGCTTCGGCGATAGTTGCCACGGCTCCCGGTATAAAGGCAAAGGATGAAGAGGTCGCCTATGCTGTTGCCAACATCACCGTGTTCGGAATCCTTGCGATGTTTATATATCCATATCTGGCGAATATAATTTTCCAGGGCAACACTGTCATGGTTGGGCTTTTTTCGGGCACATCTATCCATGAAACAGCCCAGGTGGCGGGGGCCGGTCTAATCTATGACCAGGCGTTTGGAGTAACAGTAAAGCCCACAGCCGCCGACGTCGCCATAGTTACGAAGCTGGTGCGCAATGTGTTTATGGCCCTGGTTATTCCACTCATGACATACGTCTACATCCGTCGCACGGCCACCCAGGAAGGTTCTGGTGGAAGCAAAGTAAATCCCTTAAAGCTCTTTCCTCTATTCATCCTGGGATTTCTGATCATGGCCACCCTCAGGTCTATCGGGGATGGGGGCGTCAGCGCCACTGGACACGCCTTCGCTTTCTTTGATGTCACAGGCTGGAAAAACGTTATCCAGGCCATCTCCACATGGTCGGGCTACATCCTTGCCACAGCGATGGCAGGGGTTGGACTTGGCACATCCCTGGCAACGCTAAAAGGGATGGGTGTAAAGCCGTTTTACATCGGGCTTTTCTCCGCAACAATGGTTGGACTGGCCAGCATCTTGGCAGTTCTCATACTGGGGCCTGCTGTCAGGTTCTAAATCGCCGCACGGGTTAATTGCTTATAAGGTGCCAGCGTGGTAACATATCGCCACAACCTCAAGGGCTAGAAGTCGAAAGAAAGGAGCAGGGGAAATGAGGACGTCAGAGGAATACAGGAGAGGGCTTTACAAGATGAGGCCCAACATATACATAGATGGCGAGGTTGTCTCAAGGGATGACCCTCGCATCACACCGGGCATAAACGTCATAGCCACAACCTACGATCTGGCTCGGGACCCCGCTTACGCTGGTGTTATGACAGCCGACTCCCATATTTCAGGTAATAAGATAAATCGGTTTTGCCATATTCATCAGAGCGTCGACGATCTCTTGTCGAAACAAAAGATGACCCGTCTTTACTGCCAGAAGACAGGGGGTTGCATTCAGCGCTGCATGGGCATAGATTCGATGAACGCCCTCTCTGTGGTAACCCTCGAAATAGACAAGGCTAAGGGCACCGATTATAATAAGCGCTTTCTCAAGTACCTTCAGTACTTTCAGGAGAAAGACCTGTGTGCCAACTGCGCCCAGACCGACGTAAAAGGCGATAGGCGCAAGCGCCCCCACGAGCAGGTTGACCCCGACCTCTATTTGAGGATTGTGGAGAGGAGAAAGGACGGCATTGTGGTCAGGGGGGCCAAAGCACACAACACCATAGCTCCATATGCAGATGAGATCATCGTTCTACCCACCAGGACTCTGACCGAGGAGGAGGAGGACTGGGCTGTCGCCTTTGCTCTGCCTGCGGATACTCCCGGGATTCACCTTGTTTGTCGCCCTTCCTCTTATCGCCCCAGGAAGCAGTTAAAGGCCCCCATTGTGAACTACGGCGACGTCGAATCTCTCACAATATTTGACAACGTATTTGTCCCCTGGGAGAGGGTCTTCATGTGCGGCGAGAGGGAGTTTGGGGGGAGACTGGCGCTTCTTTTCGCTCTCTACCATCGCCACAGCTACACGGGTTGTAAGCCAGCCTTCACAGACGTTCTCATGGGTGCAGCAGCCCTTGTGGCTGAATACAACGGTATAGAAGCGGTGCAGCACGTCCGGCACAAGCTTGCTGACATGGTTGGAGTCGCAGAGCTTGTCTTTGCCGCGGGCATCGCAGCAGGGGTAAAAGGGTCCAGGGCAGAATCAGGAACGTACATACCGGAGGTTGTTTTCTGCAACGTGGGGAGACGGCACGCAGGGGAAAACGTCTACCACGAATATCAAACTGTGGCCGATTTGGCTGGTGGGCTGGCGGGAACATTGCCTCCTGAAGGCGACTTTTACAACGAGATTACCGGGCCGCTCCTGCATAAGTATATTATGAGGAACCCCAAAATAACTGCCGAGAACCAGCACCGTTGCTTCAGAATGATAAGTGACCTGGTTTGCTCTGGACACGGTGCCTTGAACCAGATAGCAGCGCTTCATGGTGGGGGCTCCCCTATTATGGAGACCATTGCCATTCTGGGCAACTACGACCTGGAGGCCAAGAAGAAGATCGTCAAGTATCTGGCAGGCATTACCGACTGAAGAACAGCGTCTGGGAAGGTCGGAACAGAGGTTCTTCTAGCACCAGGCGGAGAGTGCAAAATTAAGGTAGGTTCAAGTAACGCATCCTAAAGGCATGCTTGAGGCATGCCCAACTGAGGAGGTGTCACTGTGGCACTGGAAAGGGTAGAGGCACCCATACCAGGTAAGATACTCAGTGTGGATGTGAAGGTGGGAAGCATGGTCAAAGAGGGAGATGCCATCTGTCGATTGGAGTCGATGAAAATGGAGGTCCCCATCACGGCTCCCCTCAACGGTGTCGTGAAGGAGTTGCACATCTCTCCTGAGCAGATCGTCAGAACAGGCAATCTTTTGGCTGTAATTGAATTCTAAGGCACTACAAGGGCGCCTCTTTTGATATTTACGTAAATAATAACAGAAAGCCCCTTTGTCCCCCTTGAACGGCCTGGGCAAAAGAAGGGAAAGGAGCCAGGAAATGACCACCCAAAAAGACCAGGAAGAGCAAGAGCTATTGCGCCGCATGACAGAGCGCCTCAAGATTCCCCCGGAGTTTCTTGAGGCTAGGAGAAGGCTCAAGGAGGCCAAGACTGTTGCGGAGAAGGTCAAAGCCCTGGAAGACGAGAGACGAATGATTCTACAGGGTGGGGGCCCTGATGCCATAAAAAAACAACATGAGAGGGGGAGGCTTACCGCAAGGGAGAGGGTGGAGAAACTCCTTGACCATGGCACCCTCCAAGAGTTAGACCTTTGGCATCGGCCCTATGAAACCGGTTTCGATATAGGGGAGGAGAGGGGGCGTGGGGATGGAGTGGTGGTGGGCTATGGCCAGGTGCACAGCCGCCCTATCACCTTCTGGGCACAGGACGCCACCGTTATGGGTGGAACGGTGGGCACAGTTCATGCCCGGAAGGTAACCATGATAATGAAAAATGCCCTGGATGCCATGACTCCCGTTGTAGGCATTTTTGATTCCGAGGGGCTCAGGGCACATGATGTCATCCAGTACCCTGAGTTTTACTCTACCAGCGCCATGACTTATTTCCAGACCGTAGCATCGGGGGTTCTTCCCAAGATCGCTCTGGTAATGGGGCCGTGTGCAGGAGACATGTCCATTGTCGCTGGGCTATCTGATTTCATATTCATGGTCAGGGGCACCAGCTATATGCATCTGGCTCCTCCACCGGATGGAACAAGCGGCGAGCAGTTGGGCGATGCCTGGAACGTCCATGCCAAGGTGAGCGGTAGCTGCGATGTTCTGGCAGAGAACGAAGATGACTGCCTGAAGAGGTGCCGGGAGCTTTTAAGCTACCTGCCTCAAAACAACACCGAGAAGCCACCGGTTGTGGACAAAGGGGACGATCCGAACCGCAGGGAAGAGGAACTTCTGGAGATAGTACCCACTAATTCTGCACTGCCCTACAGTATGTACAGAGTCATATCTTTGATTGTGGACAAGGGTGAGTTCTTCGAGATAAAGCGCTACTGGGCAAGGAACCTGATAACCGGCTTTGCGCGCCTCGATGGCAAAACGGTGGGGATAGTGGCCAACAACCCCCAGGACAAAGGGGGCTGTATGAACCTGGATGCCGCTGACAAGATGTCTCGCTTTGTCAGGTTCTGCGATGCCTTTTCCATACCTGTCATCTGGCTGGCGGATTGCCCGGCCTTCCTGCCTGCTGTGGATGAAGAGGTGAGGGGGCTTATAAGACATGGGTCTGGTGTCATCTATGCTAATACAGAGGTCACTACTCCTCAAATTACCGTGGTGTTGCGCAAGCTATATGGAGGAGGAGGCTTGGCCATGCCTGGGCAGTGGCTCCTGGGTGACCTCAATGTTGCTTGGCCGACACAGGAGAGGGGGCTTATGGCGCCTGAGGGGGCTGTATCCATAATCTACAGGCGGGAGCTATCAGAGATAAAGGATCAAGGGGAAAGGGCAAAGCAGGAGAAAAGAAGAATTCTGGAGCTGGACTGGGGGCTGGATATGCTCCTTCGTGAGTCGACTCAGCAGTGGTTGGATCCCAGAGATACAAGACCCTTCCTCATCAACGCCCTGAAGTGGCTGGAGAACAGGAAAGAGGAGAGGCCCGGGAGAAAGCACGAGAACATAAGGATTTAAGACAGTGCCCGCTCTAAAGGGGGATGACGTTATGACAATGCATGACAAGATAAGAGAGGTAGAAGAGAAGAGGAGGAGGCTATTCCAGGGTGGTGGGCCCGCTCAGGTGGAGAGGCAGCACAGCCTGGGAAAACTGACAGCCAGGGAAAGGCTTGCCAAGCTGTTCGACTCCGGCACCTTCCAGGAGATGGACCTGTGGATTAAACCCATCAGGACGGGCTTCGATGTGGATGAGAGGGAGCTTCCCGGGGATGCTGTTGTAACCGGATTTGGAAAGGTTCATGGTCGCCCCATCTATGCATACATTCATGACTTCACAGTTTTGGGCGGTGCAATGTCCATAGGGCAGAATCACAAGGTAACCAGAGTGATGGAGAAAGCTCTGGAGGCCAGGGTCCCCTATGTAGGTATAATTGACTCGGGCGGGATAAAAGTTCACGACCGCTTTGGGAGGCCCGCTTTTAGACCTATCCTGGGCAGTGATGTTGCCGTGGGGTTCACCACGGGGATGATGCCTTCACCACCACTGAACTCTGGTGTAATCCCGCAGATCTCCCTCATGCTGGGCCCATGCTATGCCGGCTCCGCCTACTCCCCCGTAATGGCGGATTTCGTTGTCATGAGGAAAGGGGCGAGCTACATGTCTGTTGCCTCCCCTGGCCTGCTAAAATCCGTGACCTTTGTGGATGCAACCCAAGAAGAGATAGGTGGAGCGGAATTGCACGCCACGGTCACCGGAAGCACAGATTACCTTGCGGAAACAGACGAAGAGGCCATGGACTTTTGTCGGGCGCTCATCACCTACCTGCCTTCCCACAGCAAGGAGAGGCCGCCCAGGGTCGATACCGGAGATGACCCCCAGCGCAGGGATGAGGATATCCTGAAAATTGTGCCGCCAGACCTCTCGGCCCCCTATGACATACATGAAGTCATCTCACATGTGGTGGATAAGGGGCAGTTTCTGGAGCTCCAGAGGCTTTATGCCAGGAACATGGTGATAGGCTTTGCCCGATTAAATGGGAGCACAGTGGGGATAGTGGCCAATAACCCGGCAGAGAAGGGAGGGGTTATAGATATCAATGCCTGTGACAAGGAGGCGCGTTTCATCAGGTTCTGCGACGCCTACAACATCCCTCTGGTCTTCTTTGTTGATACCCCGGGATTTGTTCCTGGCGAGGAGGAGGAGAAGTCTAGGGAGGGGAGAATCAAGAACGCAGCAAAGCCGGTTTTTGCCATATGTGAGGCAACTGTTCCTATGGTGGTTGTGTATGTGGGCAAGGGTTTTGGGCCTGGTAGACTTGCCATGGGGACGCCTAGAGAGGGAGTGGACATGGTGCTCTCGTGGCCCTGTGCTCAGGTTGCTCGGATGGACCCCAGAGAGGCGGTGGATATTATTTACAGGGACGAGATAAGAGAGGCAAAAGACCCAGCGGTGACGAGGCAGAGAAGGCTTGAGGAACTGCTGAAGACCTACATTAAGTACCCCTTCCACGCTGCGGAGTATCTTCTGGTGAACGAGATAATAGACCCCAGAGATACAAGGCCAACGTTAATAAGGGCACTGGATTTTCTCGCCAATAAGGAGCCGCCACCTAGGCCGTGGAGGAAACATAGCCTTATACCCAGGTGAAGCTAGCTATGCGAGAATGCTCACCGGGGCATGCCCAGGCCACGCATTGCAACGGTGTTTCTAACTACCTCGGATGTGCCCCCAGCAATGGTGTGCCCGCGGCCTGTTAGATAGAGGCGCTCAATTTTCCCCTTGAGTGCCGTATGCTTTGAGTCTGGCTCCAGTTGCCCGTAGAGGCCAAGGACTTGCATGCCTACATCGGCCAGGCGCAGCCCCATCTCGTCGGCGAAGACTTTGGCACCAGAGGACTCGTAGGAAAGCTCGCGCCCCTTGCTCATGGCCCAGCCGATGCTGTAGAAAAGCAACCTGCAAGCCTCTACCTCGATGGCCATCTCAGCCAGCCTGTGCCGTATCAATACACTGTGAGCGTGGGCATTGCTTTGATGCGATGCATCTCTGACATACTGAATTAACTGCTCCAATATCCGCTGACAGTATGGCGCTTTCACAAATCTGCCCCAGAACCTGTCGTACTCAAGCCCCTTCAGTAGATAGTAGAATCCCTGGTTTTTCTCCCCTATAAGGTAGTCCCTGGGGACTCGAACGTTATCGAAGAAGACCTGATTGTGCCAGCGAAAGCCCGCCAGGTTTATAAGGCCGGTAACCGAAATGCCAGGCAGCCTCTTGGGTACGATGAACATGCTCACCCCTTTGTGCCTTGGTACATTTTGGTCTGTTCTGGCCAGAAGATATCCATAGTGAGCCAGATGGGAGTTGCTGCTCCAGATCTTTTGCCCGTTGAGAACAAAATAGTCGCCATCCTCCACGGCTGTGGAGCTGATGTTCAGGAGGTCGGTGCCTGCATCGGGCTCGCTGAAAGCAAGCCAGAAACTCGTTTCACCTTTCGCTATGGAAGAGAGGGTTTCTTCTTTCAGAGTCTTGCTGCCCCTTTCAATGATGATATGGGCGGTGGATTCTGCCAGGAAGTGAGCGAAAAACGGGGCGTGATGGTATGCCATCTCCTCCAGCAGGACGAGTTTGTGCATGAGAGGCCGGGCAAGCCCGCCGTACTCCTTTGGCCAGGTCAGAGCTATCCATCCCTTTTCCCCCAGTTTGCGACTGAACTCCCTTGACCAGCCGCCAAACCCAAAGCCGGAGTCCTCGTTCTGAAGGGGGAAGGTCTCGGGCGGGTTTTGCTTGAGAAAATCCTTGACCTCCCTGCGAAAGTCCTGCTGTTCGGGGGTGAACTGGAACTCCATTCTTAACCTCCTTCAAGTAGCGGCAGACGGCCTTATTATACATGATGGCTTCTTGCCTTACATTGACTCAGCCAAGGTTTGGCCTTTAAAATTGGATATGTTATGAAAGCCGCGGTCTTAAGGAAGCCCCAGCTAATTGAGCAGGCTCCTCTTGACATAACGGACTTACCTGCGCCCAAGCCAGGCCCAGGCCAGGTGCGCATCAAAGTTTCGGCATGTGGTATCTGCCATACTGACTTACATATAGTCGAGGGAGAGATTCCATCTCACAGGTTGCCCCTCATCCCGGGACACCAGGTGGTGGGCACGGTGGACAGTCTTGGCGAAGGTGTGACGGCGCTCAGAGTGGGGGACAGGGTTGGGATGCCCTGGCTGTATTCCAGTTGTGGGAAGTGCAGCTTTTGCCTGGAGGGGAGGGAAAACCTCTGCCTGCAAGCTCACTTTACAGGCTACGATATGGATGGCGGGTACTGCCAGTACACGGTTGTTCCAGAGTCTTTCGCTCAGCCTTTGCCGGGGAGCTTTTCTGATTTGCAGGCGGCCCCGCTTCTATGTGCTGGAATCATTGGATTTAGAGCTCTCAGAGTATCGGAGATAAAGCCGGGTCAGAACCTGGGGCTTTATGGTTTTGGTGCCTCGGCCCACATTGCTATCCAGGTAGCACTCCACTGGGGTTGCAGGGTCTATGTTTTCACCCGAAGCCAAGAGCATAAGGACCTCGCCATGAGGCTGGGCGCAGTCTGGACGGGTGGGGCAGAAGATTTACCACCTCAGAAGCTGCATAGCGCCATCGTCTTTGCACCTGCCGGGAGCGTTGTTCCACGTGCTATGGAGGCCCTCGAGCGGGGTGGAACGCTAGCTCTGGCAGGCATCTATATGAGTCCGATTTCAAGCCTGGATTACACCAGGCACCTCTATTATGAAAGGACGTTGAGAAGCGTTAGCAATGCTACCAGAAAGGATGCTCAGGACCTTCTCCGCCTTGCAGTGGAGATACCAGTTCGCACTGAGGTTCAGGTCTTTCCCTTAGAGGAAGCCAACCGAGCACTGCTATTGCTGAAACAGGGGAAAATACAGGGCGCGGGAGTCCTGAAGGTTACCTGAAATATCGGCCCATATTCGAATATGCATACTTGGGGATGCACAAAGAATATACCATGAAGTCGAGACGCACCAACAATTGCCGCATTGTTGTAGATGAAAACTAGTCGTAGGTGCAAATCAGAGTAGCGAAGGGAAGAATAAAAATACCTGAGCGAGCTTAGATTCGTGACCTGTGTCAGATTTACCCTTTTCAACTACTATTTAAACTAATTTCTCTTTAAGAAACGCTTCAACCAGTAAATGATATACCTTGACAAGGATGTAATATTCGTGTATTAATGAGGCCAACAATTTGCGGCAGAGATTTGTTAGATATTAGATAAAAGAGATTTGGAGGTTTTGGGAGGGGGGAGCGTAAACCAGGTCAGGGACAATTGTATTTGCAACTGAATAGGAGTTGTGCGATGAACAGTAAGAAGCTGGCGCAATGGCGTTTTGTATTTTCAGTCTTCCTTGTTTCTGTAGTAGTTCTCTCCACCTTTCTTATTCCAGCTCAGTCCGCCAAGAGCTTGACCGCTATAATAAGGACGGCCAAGCAGATCCAGGGGGTTGACTCAACGTACCAACTGGGTGAGACCGTAGTCCTCCAGGGTGAAGTGGGGTTAGCTCAGGGTGAGATAAGACCCTTCTCCAGCGTGACCGTGAATATTAACCATGTCGAAGGCACCAACGATGTCAACATAAATCTTCCGTTAATCCCGGGTCTAAACCAGAACCTCACACCTCTTCTTCCCACAGATGACGATGACAATCCTCTGGGAACCCTTTTTGTAGATGTTATTGCCGAAAATCTCTTAAGGCCAGTGGGGTATGGCTTCAATGCCTTTGAGGGTGGTACGGGTGGTGGCACGCTGAAATACGTTATCCGTTGGACACCACCCATAAACCTTTATCCTCCCCCTGTTTTCACCCTTATTCCCGCCTATGAAGAGATAGCGACCATTCCCACTCTCACTGCGCCCTCAGGCCCTGACCCTTCCCAGGTACTGCCCAATACCGTCAAAAAGTTCGACATCCCCTCCATCGGTGCCGCAGCGGGCACAGTCCTGCCCAATGCCGACCTGGTGGGCAATATACCCCAGCTTTCTATTCCCTCCACGGCCCCTGCCGAGCTACCCGACCTTCCCGATACCACAGCGGCCTTTGACGTTCCCACAATCCCTGTGGCCGGTGCGCCGGTGGGAGTCCCCGAGCTTCCTGACACCACCCCGGCCATTGACATACCCCTGTACGCTGTGGCCGGTGCCCCCGCCGGGGTGCCCGACCTTCCCGACACCACCGCGGCCTTTGACATCCCAACCCTGACACTCCCCACTGCACCATCAGGAGTCCTCGATCTACCGGACTCCACCGAGGCTTTCATTACCCCAGGGAATCTCACCCCCAGGGGCCTGGCCTTTGACGGCACCTACTTCTGGGTGTTAGTAGATGCCAACATCGACGAGCCAGGAGCCCCGGACAAGATCTATAAGTTAGACTCCAGCGGCAACGTGATAGGAGGATACATCAGTGGGCCTAGCGATAAGCTGGAGGGAATAGCCTACCTGAACGGCTCCCTCTGGGTGCTGGAGAGCATGTGGCGCTGCTGGGATGGCCTGGAGAGCAGGTGCGATAGACAACACCGCGTGTTCAAGATAAACCCCAGCTCCCCTCCCACTCCCACCACTGTTGAAGCTTGGTTCACCGAGACTGTTCATGTTTCCGACGATCCCTGGGCAGACCTGGGGGGCATAACCGCCGAGGGCAGCGGCTCAACGGGAACCCTGTGGCTTTCCAGGAAGACCAACGGCGATCGTCTTTACAACATAAGCCAGACTGGAGACCCAATAACCAGCCCCTGGACCACCGAGGGGGTGGTGAACATGAACGCCCTCACTTACTATAACGGCTTTTTATATACTGCGAGGAGTGGCACCATAACCCGCTGGACCACCGGGGGGGTAAAGAGCAAGGACTTCATCACCAGCCCCACCAGGGGCAACATCCAGGGCATGACCATTGATGCCTCTACGGGGGTCCTGTACTTTGCTGGCGCCACCGACAAGAAGGTTTATAAGGCCTTCATCCCCGTCACCGTTACCAAAGACCCAAGGGGTATTGCCCTTCAGACGGCAGGCTCGGACAAGTTCCTGTGGCTGCTGGTAGATGGCGACCCCAAGGACAAGCTTTTGAAGATAAACGCCTCTGACAATACCCTGGTAACCACCTTTGGTCAAAACGGGGGAGTCGATGCTCCCAGCTCCAATACCGAAGGTATCGTCTATTTGAGTCCCTCCCTGTGGATCATCACCAATGATGGGAACCTGCGCAGGCTTTTTAAGGTCAACCCCGCGGACGGAGCGGTCCAGGAAACCTTTGACCTGTGGAGCTCCGCCATGATAGGGGAGGACCTGGGGGACATCACCACTGACGGCACGGACCTGGTGGTCTATGCCAAGAGTGCCAATACGGTATATGTGCTGAATCCCACAGATGCTAGCAGGACAGATATTAAATGGCCGGGAGGCCCCAGCTTCTTCGGGGCTGGGGGTTTGGCATACCACAGCGAGCGCCAGCAGTACCTCTTTGCCAAGAGCGGGAAAGTGGGCTATCTAGGCTCCAACTTTGCCTTCCTCAAAGAGCAGAACCTGACAGTGGACGGCACATCCATGACCGGCATCCAGGGCATGGTCTTCGATGGAGCAGTGCTCTACGTGGCCCGCCCCAACAAGATAAGCAAGGGCGCTCTTGTCTCAACGGTTACAACCAACCCGAGGGGCATTGCTTTCCAGCAGGATACTAGTACCAAGGTATTGTGGATCCTGGTGGACGGCGACCCCAAGGACAAGCTTCTCAAGGTTAACGCTGACACCGGAGCTTTTATAACCGCCTTCGGCAGCAGTGGCGCTGTGGATGCGCCCAGCGACAAGACCGAGGGCATTGCCTTTGACGGCACATCCCTCTGGATAGTGGCCAACGACTCTGATGGCAGGAAGCTCTTCAAGGTAAGGGCCTCGGACGGCGCTTTGCAACTGACCTTTGACCTGTGGACAACCGCCAGCATATGGGAGGACCTGGGGGGAATAGACTGGGATGGGACAAACCTGGTGCTCTACGCCAATGGCGGCAACCACCTCTGGACGGTCAATACCAGCGGCGAGAAGGTTGACGAGAAGTGGCCGGGTGGGCCCAGCTTCTACGGAGCCAATGGCCTCGGCTATCATAGTGGCAGGAGCCAGCTCTACGCAGCCAAGAGCGGTAAGGTAGCGATCTTCGATAGCTCCTGGAACTTTGTAAGGGAGCGAAACCTGACGGTGGATGGGACAGCCATTACCGGAGTTCAGGGCCTGGCCTTTGACGGTGACGTGCTCTATGTGGCCCGGGCCGGGAGAGTGAGTAAGGGTGCTCTCCTCACCACCATTACCACAGACCCCAGGGGCATAGCTTTCAGCCCCAGCGGCTCCACGCCTGGACGGGCCTTGTGGATAGTGGTGGACGGAGACCCCAATGACAAGCTGATGAAGGTGGACCCGGATAGCGGTCTCCTCATCTCGACTTTCGGCACCAATGGCGCTGTTGACCTACCCGGCAACAACATCCAGGGAGTGGTTTTCCTCAACAACAAGCTGTGGGTGTTTGCCAACGATACCACCGACAGGAGGAACCTGATCAGGCTCAAGTCCACCGACGGCACTGTAGAGCAGACCTTCAACCTGAGCGTCTGGCCGGGCGGCTTCGTCTGGGAGGATGTGGGGGACATCTCCACCGATGGCACCAACCTCATACTCTATTCCTATTCCTACAACCGCGCCTGGGTTGTCGATACTAGCGGCGAGAAGGTGGAGGAGAAGAATCCGTGCTGCCCATCCTTCTCGGGAGCCAAGGGCGTGGCCTATCATAGCGGGCGAAGCCAGGTCTTTGCAGGCAGCGGCGGGAAGGTGGCCATCCTTGATTCGGCTTTCCTGTTCATAAAGGAGCAGACCCTCACTGTAGACGAGGCATCCCTCAGTGGGCTACAGGGGCTGGTGTTCGATGGTGACGTGCTCTACGTGGCCCGCTCAGGCAAAGTAAGCAAGGGCGCTCTGCGGGAGATTGCGACCACCAACCCGAGAGGTATAGCTTATACACCTGCAGGGACTGTAATCCTCGGCACGCCCGTAGGCGAGGCCCTGTGGGTCCTGGTGGACGGTGACCCCAAGGACAAGCTCCTCAAGCTTGACAAGACCACTCTCTCCCTGCTCACGGACTTCAGCGGGGATGGGGCTATCGATGCCCCCAGCGGCAATACTGAGGGCATTACCTATTTGAGCAATGCCCTCTGGATCATCGCCAACGACCCGGATGGCAGGAAGCTCTTCAAGGTGCGCCCCACCGACGGCGCTATCCAGCAGACCTTTAATATGAGCTCCTACCCCAGCGGTTTTATAAATGACGATATAGGTGGCATAACCACCGACGGCACGAACCTCTTTATCTACATCAAAACCCAGGACCATATCTACATCGTTAACACCAGTGGAGAGAGACAAGAGGACAGGTGGATGCCCTATGAACTAAATGGGGCAAATGGCCTGGCCTACCGCACGGCCAAGAGCCAGCTTTTTGTGGCCAAGACCAACAAGGTCCTCCAGCTAGTTCAAAAGGATTCCGACTACTTCAGGGCTGACCTCTTCACCACGACCCTGACGGATATACAGGGCATGACCTTTGCAGACGACGTGCTGTACATGGCCCACTCCGGCAGCGGCCAGATCTCCAAGGCCTCTGTGCCTTCTGAGATATCCAACAGCCCTCGAGGGCTGGCCTACGATAGTGCCGCTCAAGAGCTTTACATCCTTGTGGATGGCAAGGGGCGAGACCACATCATCGTTGTGAACCCCACGACCGGGGCTGTGATAAGGGACTTCCCTGCCCCGGACGAGGATGCTGAGGCAATAACCTATGTGGGTGACAAGCTTTACGTAGCCATCAATGACGACGACCCCTGCTGCTCCAAGTCTATAAAGAGGCTCAACCCCAACAACGGGACGGAGCTGGCCAGCTTTGGGCAGCCGAACGACTTCTGGATGGGCATTACCGGCATGGCCAATGATGGCCAGAACCTCATAGCAACCCAGTCCCAGGGCACTTTTGTCACCTTTATTGACCCGAGCGATGGCTCCAGACTGGAGTCCCGCTGGTTCTTCCCCACCACACCCGGCGAGTACATCCCGGAGGGCTTCCAGGCTCTGGCCTACGCTCAGCAAGCCAAACACTTCTGGACATCCTTTGCCAAGAAGGTATTCCGCTTCGATGAGTTCGGTGCGAAGCTCCAGGAGTTCAATATCACCACAACGGGTGTGGACAACATCCGGGGCGCTACCTTTGTGGGCGATTCGCTATACCTGGCTGAGGCCGGTGGCAAGACTATACAGTCGGCCGGCATCCCCAGGCCTCCCGTTGTGATAACCAACGAGCCCAGGGCCATGGCCACCGACGGCACCAACCTCTATGTGGCTGTGGAGGCAAGCCCCAGGGACAAGATCATCAAGATGAATGTCGCGGGAACTCGTCTCAACGACTTTGATTCTGCGGGCAAAGAAACCGATGGCCTTGCCTACCTGACACTGGGCGGCACCGGCTACCTTTATGCCCTGCTCAACGACCCCATCAGAGACCCGCAGGGATTCGACGTAGTCAAGCCCAGAATCGCCAAGATGAACCCAGATACAGGGGTGGTACTGGAGAGGTTTGCCATCCAGGGTTATGGTGGTGAGGTGATGGAGCAAATGGGCGGCCTGGCCAGCGACGGCCAGTACCTGTATGCTACCAGCAGAGAAAGCGGGAACGCGTTCCGGATAGACCCCAACAACCTCGGGGCACCGGCCCAGCAGATACAGCAGTTTGCTGGAATCCTGCCCTTCCTGGCCGATCTGGAATCGGCAGAAGTAGTCCTGAACCGTCTGGTGGTGAGCGGTGCCTTTGCACGTTACCCCGGTGTCATTGCCAACAAGGTTGCCCGAATGGACAAGGATACCGGCGTAATGAGGGACCAGTTCGACATGGGCAACGTGGACATCAGGGGGTCGGCGTACATAGGGATCAACCTCTACATGGCTGATGCCTTGAGCGGGAAACTCCTTGCCACCATCCTGCCGGACCAGACCCCTGAGCTAACCGTCGTTGGCACGTATGACAGCCAGATAATAGCCGAGTACAACCCGTCAACAACGGAGAGCGAGGTATCCCGATTCGCCATCGAGAGGAACCCCGAGGTTAAGGTGAGGATCACCTCTCCTGACGACAACTTTGTCACTCCCACCACGGCAACAACTGTCAGGGGTCTGGTGAACGATTACGCCCTTACGAGGTCGCCCTTCAACACGGTAAGAGTAGGAGTACAGCTACCGTTCACCACCCTCTTCGAGGACAATGTGGCGAGCCCAGCCTCTGCTGACCTGTGGACTACCAACGGGCTGTGGCACATAGCCTGCCAGGGCGACACCTTACAGCCCAAGTTGGCCAATGCGCCCTGTGCCTGGCGCTACGGGAGACAGAACCAGCCCAACTTCGACACGGGCAGCCCCAACGCGGGCGAGATGACCTTGAGGAACCCCATCATGATAGGCCCTGGTACTCAACTGAGCTTCAGCATCTGGTATGATACCGAGCCTTCCAATGATAAGGACAAGAAGACGCTGGAGATAGCAGAGGTTACCAAGGACGTTCAGGGCAACGATGTGGTCGGGCCCTTCAAGCCCGTGCGCCAGATTGTGGGACTCGGATTCAGTGGAGCTTCGCCTCCAGCAGGTGCCCACTCCAGCTTCCAGTATGTGGAGTTGACCCCTGCCAGGTTTGACATCGACCCCAACACGGGGCAGGGTATACCCTCCTTCTTCGATGTATTTGTGAACCTCGCTCCCTTCGAGGGGAAGCGGATAAAGGCTCGGTTCAAGTTTGATAGCGTAGACCGCTTTGGCAACAGCGGCGAGGGTGTGTATATAGACAGGATAAGGCTCTCCGGCTCAGGGGCCGCCGAGCAGAATGCCGTTGTAACACCTCTGGATGAGCCTGTAACCGTAGGTTCGGACACATATGTGGGCGAGTTCCAGGTGACGAACGTTGCCCTGGGCGACGGAAGCAACACCATCTATGCCAAGGCAACACAGCCTTACTCTCCCTTCAATTACGGTACGGCACAGGTATCAGGGTCTGTGGATGCCACTCCGCCCTTTGTAAGTCTCTTCAACATCTCGCCTGTAACCAGCACTCTGATCCAGACGCTGCGAGGCACAGTGGCTGACACTACCTTCCAGCTTCTGCAGATCACCCAGACCAACCGCTTTGGCACCCGCGACCTGGGCACCATAAACACCATGCCTGCAGAAGGGCAGTTCTCCATGCCTGTGTTCCTGGCCGAGGGGACAAACACCTTTGAGGCTGTAGCGAGCGATGGCTCGGGTCTGGAAACCACCACCACGCTGACAGTCCGTGCCGACACGACTAGGCCGAGCATTGTCCGAGCCACGATGCGGGTGCCTGTTGGAGAGGTCGCCGCAAGGCAGGGGGACCAGATTATCCTCGATGTGGAAGTAAGCGATGCGGACGCCTCTGGCCAGGAAGGCAGTGGGGTAACTGTGGCCAGGTTCTACCCACCGGGCGAGACACAAGGTGAGCCATTGATGCCAGCAAGCGAGATACCTCAGGCCATCAGAGACCGCTTCCAGATAACCGGGGACTTCGTCCTCTTCGGGCCTATACCGTCAGGAACTCCGCCGGGCACATTCGCCTTCACCATAGATGCCATAGATGCTGCGGGCAATGTGAGTGACCGCACCACGGCTGAGGCCAGAGTGGTCGCAACCCTGGAGCAGTTCAACCGCTACCTGATGCCTGGCATAAACTTCATCTCTACTCCGCTCCAGTGCACGGGGAGCACAGTGAGCCAGGGTGGGCTTTGCAGCAACGACGGCGACCTGAGCTTTGACATAGCCGCCCTGCTGCAACAGGTGGTGCCCAACGCCAATCCGGCCTTCGACCCGGACGGGAATCCCAACACGCCGGTGCGGCTGTCGGATGTCATAGAGACCATTACAGCCTATGACGGCGGCACCTCGCCGGCCAACTTCAAGACCTATACTACCGACAGCAACTCTGATACCTTGACAAAGATCCAGGTGCTCAGGGGTTACGTTGTCAAGACCAGGAGCGCAGCCTTCAAGACGTCTGCGCCTCTGCCGGGGTTCACAACAAGTACACCCGCTCCTATCAAGATAACCTTCATCGGCTCTGTCTTGAGGCCGGGTGACCTGCCGCCAATCCAGGACGTAGTAGGTGGTTGGAACCTGATAGCTCTTCACTCGGAGAATAGCACCAAGGTGGAGCGCTTCCTGTCGTCCGTCTCTGTGCCTGTGAGGAAGTGGGCCTCCCTGTTCACCTTTGTGAACGCCCTTAACTTCACTCCTCCAGCCGACCCTGAAGGGGAGCCGACTCTGGAGATAATTCTCGGTGCCTTCAAGGGCAAGTTCGAGGGTGACATGTTCGACCCAGGAGACGGCGCTTGGTTGTATATGGTTGAGGAAGGCGTCCTGGTGCCAGTGCTTCAATAACAGAGATTTTGGAGGTGGTTCGTCCGGAGTCTAACATGGCTGGGGGTAGATGAGAAGTAGACGAAGCCCTCCTTGGGTTACCGGTCGATGAGACCCGGAAGCTAGAGGAGGGCTTCCAGTATCGGAGCAATTGGCCTTTTAGAAACGTATACTTAGGTCGGTGAAGTTTGCGTAGATTTGTTCTTCTGGTGCTGATTTCAGCCCTGCTGTCGGGGATGGTCTTGCTTTTGTCAAAGAGGCCTACCGAAGCAGTTCCTCTGTCTGTTCCCATACCCCCTATGATTCTGGGGGGCACTGTGACTATAGGTGGACAGCCAGCAGTTGATGGGGTCGTCATCCAGGCCAAGATAGGCGGACAGGTCTTCGGCAGCGGCACTACAAGGGGTGGCAAATACGGCCAAGCGCCGGCGGAGCAGTTCCAGGTCTTGGGCGACAAAACGGAGACCACGGAAAAAGAGGGTGGAGTCAATGGCGATCTGGTGGTCCTGTTTGTGGGTGGAGTGCAGGCCACCACTGTGACTTTTGAGCAGAATACGTCAAAGGAGATTAACCTGTCCATCTCTGCTCTTCCTATTCCATCGGTTCCTCAAAACCTCGCCCGCACTACTCCAGACAACGATAGCACCCCTACATTCACATGGTCTGCACCTGCCCAATATACTGAACCTTTAGTCCGATATGAAGTTAGCTTTGATGGAGGCGTATTCCAGGATGTTGGTTCGGCGGCTAGCTTCACCTCGTCAACTGCATTGCTGGATGGAGCGCGTACATTCCGGGTTCGGGCAGTGGATGCGGGGGGAGCGGGTTCCTCCGCCGAGATCAGCTTTACCATTGATGCCACTTCCCCTGGTGCGCCGGACTTGGACTCTCCTGCCAATGGTGCTAACATCAACGATCCAACACCCGACTTGGACTGGTCTGGGGTTACAGACCCCTCTGGAGTGACTTATACATTAGTGTTAGACGATAGCAGTGATTTCTCCTCACCCGTGCTCACCAAACTGGGGTTGAGCGAGACAAATTACACCCTTGGTGCGGGCGAGGCGTTAAGCGAGGGGGTTTACTATTGGAGGGTAAGGGCGGTGGATGGGGCTGGGAATGTAGGGAGCACCAGCGAGAGTCGGAGCTTTAGAGTGGACATCACTCCCCCCGGCGTCCCAGGGAATATCCAGCAGACGACGGGTTCTAATATCAACACCCCTACATTTACCTGGGATGCGGCTGCAGATACCGGCAGCGGAGTAGCCTCCTATCAGGTTAGCATGGACAGTACCGCCGACTATGTGGGCATAGGGGCGGCGACGACATACACTCACGCTACTTCCCTGCCCAATGGTACCCACGTCTTACGTGTAAGAGGCGTGGACAACGCTGGGAATATTGGAACAGCAGGAGAACTCAGTTTTGACATTTCTGTAGGTGGGGGGGGAGGAGGCGGATTTTTCCCCACTCCAACGCCCGAGCCTACTCCTACGCCTACTCTTACCCCCACACCTACCCCTATTATAACTCCACCCAGTGTGCAAGAGGTAGAAACAGCGCCTGCTCAGGATGTGGCTAAGAAGCTGGAGCAGGTGACACCTGAACAGGCGGCCCAGGTTCTGGAGCAGGTTACGACTGGCAAGGCGGCGCAGGTAGTACAGGAGATGGTCGCTGCCAAGGCTGCGGCCGTTCTGGAACAGATGACTACCCAGAAGGCGGCCCAGGTTCTGGAGCAGGTGACTACGGCGAAGGCTGCGGAGGTGGTGCAGGAGATGGTCGCTGCCAAGGCTGCTAGTGTTCTAGAGCAGATGACTACCCAGAAGGCAGCTCAGATTCTAGAGCAGGTGTCACCGGAGAAGGCCGGCCAAGTAATGCAGGCGATGACCACCGAAAAGCTCACTCAGGTGATGGCCGTCATGTCGGAGGCTGCCCTTACCCTGCGCCTTCCAGAGCTTACTGCTGAGAAGCTTTATCAGATTCCAGCCACGGTATTGTTTGACGCATTGCCCAATGCCCCCACCGAGGCTCTGGTCGGAGAGGCTCCGCCTACACCTGACCCAGACCTGCCCGCTCCCGTGGTGGTCTTCACCACACCTACGGGGGCACGTTACCTGGCCTTAAGGACAAAAGCCGGAGAATGGGCGGTGCTGGTGGGTAGCCCGTTACCCATCCAAAAGCTCTTGGTCAGGTTCCAGGCCGAGCTGACAAATGTGGAAACCGGTGTTGAGGATCTCCCCGCCCGTCCTGCGGTGATTGCCGTGGACCCACCCGGCCTGCAAGCAGGCAAATATTTCAACATCTCATTGGTTGGGGCCACGGCCCAGGATGTGCTTTTAGCCCATCTCACCTTCAAGGTAGAAAAGGCCTGGATCAATACAAACGGCATCCATAAGTGGGCGGTTCAGCTATATCGATATGACCTGGATAAGAAGGTCTGGGTTGGCGTTCCCAGCAAGAATGTGGGTGAGGACAGCACCTATGTTTACTACTCCGCGGTGCTGCCAAAGCTTTCCACCTTTGCCATTACGGGCTTCACCCAACCCCCAACCCGTAAGATGGCTGTGAGCGGCCTACAGATAAGCAAGGCCCAGGTGCTCCCCGGGGAGCAAGTGGACATAACGGCCACCGTTGCTAATCTCACTGCCCAGGAGGAGACTTTTGTCGTAACCCTGTGGGTGGATAGCGTCGCCGAGGCGAGCCAGATGATTACCCTGGCGGCTGGAGCAAAGGGCGACCTCAAGTACTCGGTGGTAAAGCAGAATGAAAGAAGTTATCAGGTAAGGATAGATCGGGAGCTTGGCAGCTTTATCGTGTCTCGAGCGGTGGTAACACCCACACCTACACCTACTCTTGCTCCCACAGCGACACCTACTCCAGGGCCTACGCCCACCAGTACACCTACACCGTCACTCACACCAACTGCGGTGCTTACACCAACTCCGACTATGACTCCTACACCGGCCCCTACACGTACCGTAACGCCTACACCTGTTGTTTCACCTACGGCCACTCCTACAGCGCCTCCTGCTACTCCTACGCCAACAGCACCACCCCCACCAGCCCCCTTCCCGTGGAACTGGGTAGTGTTAGGTGTGGTAATAGCAGCCGTCGTGGTTGCGCTCCTTGTTTGGCAGCTCAGGCGCAGGGCGCGAGGCTCAACCTAGCTCTGGGTTAAAACCTCGTAAATTTT
>JACPPT010000029.1 GCA_016190815.1 Chloroflexota bacterium | reverse complement strand
TATGTGAATGTTGAAGCCTTGGAACTTGGTTATGGGTGGATTGGTTGATTCGGCTTTGATGGATATGAAGTAGTCTCCGGGTGGTGTTCCCTCGCCTACTTGGACGCTGATCTGGGCTGGCGGTGCTGAGCCTCCTTGGGGCGGGGTGACTGAGCTTGGGGTTAGGTTGACTGTGAGGCCTGGGGGTGCTCCCTGCACGGAGAGGCTTACTGGTGAGGCGAAGCTGTTGATCGATGTGATGCTGACTTGGGCTTGCCCGGTTTGGCCTGGGGGTATGTCTAGGAAGCCGGGGGAGACGGTCATGAGGTAGTCGTTTCCTGTGCCCACGACGTTGACGGGTACGCTGGCCATTTTAGCTGAGTTGTCGGTGACTTGGACCATGAATTGGCCTGTGGGTGCGTTGCTGGGTATTGTGAGTGTGGCGCCCCAGGTTCCGTCTGAGGCCACGTTGGGGTTGTTGTTGGCGAAGCTGGTGGGGGTTATGGTCTGTAGACCTGTTGGCAACAGGAGTTGGAGGGTCATGGGGCTGTTGGGGGTGAAGCCAAAGGCGTTGAAGGTGATTGTGCCCCCTGCGGGGACATTGGGTGGTGATGCGATCAGCGAGGCTACTCCGCTGATGGCTACGTTGACTTGGACGTCGAGGATCTTTTCCTTGGTGCTGTTGGCGGCTTTGATGGAGGCTGATTTGAAGCCTGGTGGGGCGAAGGATGAGGCGGTGAGGTTGAAGAGGACGTTTACTTGCTGTCCTGCGGATAGGCTGATGGTTTTGGTGGTTTGGCCGTCGAATTTGGCGGTGAGGTCTGGGGGCGCGAAGAAGCTTAGGGCAATGTTTCCGGCGAAGTTGTTGACTGAGCTGACTGTGAGGGCCCGTGACCTGTTGCTGTTCGGCGGCATGGAGAAGGCGTTGCTTGGTAGTGTGATGATGAAGTCTGGGCCTAGGCCTCCTTGGAAGCCTCCTCCTGCGACTGCGAAGTTAATGGTTTGAGACGAGAAGGTGTTATTCGGGGAAAGGTCGGTCGAAACATCTATCCTGATGTTGTGCGGGCCTGGTGCAAGTTGGGCTGGGAAGATGGTGACATTGTATCTGAGGGTGAAGGGGCCTGCGAAGCCGAAGTCGGCTGGCGCTGTATTGGTTCCGCTGCCGTATCCGAAGGTGAATCCGTAGCCGTAAAGAGCGCCGTAGCTATATCCATATCCTTCGGGAGTGGGATTGAAAAGGGCGCTGGTGGTGGGTGAAATCAGCTGTAGATTCGGGATGGATTGGTCGAATACCCCGCCCGGAGGAACTATCTGAGTTCCTTGTGGCGCATACTTTATGACTTTGGCGTTGTCGAGGATGACTCGTACTTCTTTTATGGGCACCCTTTCTCCCGCGTTAATTTCGACGCGTAACTCAAAAGTTCGGGGAGCACCTGACTGCTGCACCTGCAAACCGTCAGGAAAGTTGAGTATGTTGACAGCGACTGCTCCCGCGGGAGGCAGAAGTGTTACGACAGAGAGAATGAGAATTGCAACGACAACTCCGGGCAGAATCCTACTACTTAGGGAGTATCTCTTCGAACGCACAATGGTTCCCTCTAGAAATGAGCAAAAATCCGTATCCCCCTATTTAAGCATATGTAGCATGTTAGTGAGAAACACTTGGCGGAATGTTAGTGAGGATGGTCAGCGACGACTGCACAGGTCCAAGAGATAGAAGATTGGTGGCTAAACCAAGGGGTTCAATCTAGCGGCTTGACCTATGTCTGTATTTCACGAAGTGTTGCTTAGAGTTACTTGTTTGCGGGTCTAAGGCGACCTCTACCGGTCTCGGTGTGATCTGGTTAAGTGTGGCTGCTATCGCTTGCGGCGCACCGTTCTCAGGAGGAGTAGGATTATGATGATGGCTAGCACTGCGATGATTGCTAGGGCTGTCGTGGAGAAGTCTTGCGGTGGTCCTGTGATTGTCGTGGTGCTGGTTACTGTGGTTGTGGCTGCTGGTGCAGTGGCGGTGGATGTGACTGTGCTTGTTGAGGTGATGCCGGTGGTTGTTGTCTCTGTTCTTGTTACTGTTGCTGCTGGGGCGGTTATTGTTGCGGTGCTCGTTATGGTTGAGAGGGCGGTTGAGGTAACAGTCGTAGTTGCAGTGGTTGTCGAACTGATAAGTGCGTTTCGTGGGAAGGTGCCTGAGACGGGTATTGCTTTGTCTGAGGAGTCCTGGAGATCTACTCGGACGAGGATTATTTTTGCTCCGCTAGGGAGGGGTGTAACGGGTAGTGTTAGGGTTCCGGTCTGGCCTGCTTTGGCGTTCAGGTTGAACCACCTGTAGTGGTTGAAGCCTGAGCTGTTGAGGTTGGTGAGTACTGTTGCTCCTTCAAGGAAGCCTGTCAGTTTTGCGTTAGAGGGTGTAAGAGTGTACGGGGTGGTGGTGTTGATTCCTATCTGGAACCTGGCCACGGTGACTGGGCTTTGAATATTGATGGTTAGAACGTTGTCTTTTACAATAATGTCTACTGTGGCCTCAGTGGTCTGGGCCGATACTGGCGGTGTTGCAGCGAGCAGGGAGAGCAGCACCGCTATTGTGATAGCGTATATCCGTGAGGTTCCCAACATAGGATACAACGTGTTCATCGCTATATTCACGCTCCGAAGAAGATGTCGAGCAGAGCAAGTATATCTGTTACGGTGGGCACCC
>JACPPT010000028.1 GCA_016190815.1 Chloroflexota bacterium | reverse complement strand
GGCAAAGGGGCGCTCTGAAAGGGGAAAGGCCTTTTGTAATATGTTCAAGAGTTGCCTGTCTTTCAGGTCCACAACTCCAACTACATTTTCATTGTGTTTAGACATGGGAATGACTTCTCACTCTCACCAATGAGATCTCAAGAGAGCTTCGTTCACCCTCCCTGTTGTTGTTCCCTCAGCCAGCGTGCTACCTCCTTCGCATGATAGGAGAGGATCGCTCCTGCTCCCGCCCTCTTTATGCTCGTCAGTATCTCCAGAGTAGCTCGTTTTTCGTCTAGCCAGCCATTCCGGCCTGCGGCTTTGACCATAGCGTACTCTCCACTCACGTTGTAGGCCGCAATGGGGCAATCAAAGGCCTCCCGTGCTCTGGCTATCACATCGAGGTATGCCAGGGCAGGCTTCACCATCACAATATCAGCGCCCTCCTCGAGATCCAGCTTCATCTCCAAAAGGGCCTCCCGTACATTAGGAGGGTCCATCTGATAAGACCTCCGGTCTCCAAAGGATGGTGCCGACTGGGCAGCCTCTCTGAAAGGGCCATAGAAGCACGATGCATACTTGGCAGCATAGGACATTATCGGAGTTAGCTGGAATCCCTCCTCATCAAGCGTTCTTCGGATGGCTGCCACACAACCATCCATCATGTTCGATGGGGCAACCATATCTGCCCCTGCCTCAGCGTGGGTAAGGGCAGTTCTGCTCAAGAGTTCCAGAGATTTATCGTTGTCCACGTATCCGTCCACTATGATTCCGCAGTGCCCGTGGCTTGTGTATTCGCACAGGCACACATCCGTGATGACCAGGAGTTCAGGCAATTCCTTTTTTATTAGACGTATTGCCTTCTGAATAACACCGTCCCAGGCATAGGCTTCTGAGCCCACCTCGTCCTTTTTCTCAGGGATTCCAAAGAGGACAATGGCCGGAATGCCCAGGGAAGCTGCATCTTCCGCCTCCCTGACAGCCAGGTCCAGAGATACCTGGGCGATGCCAGGCATTGACTCCACATCCCTTCTTTGATCGTGGCCTGGTGTTACGAAAATGGGATAGATGAAGTCCCCCACGGAAAGTTCTGTCTCCCTCACAAAGCGCCTCAGCGTATCCGTTTTCCTGAGGCGACGCAGCCTTAACGTTGGGAATGTCCTAACCATGAGAAACCTCCTTGTTCAGGGTGAATCTTTCCACAAGGGCGTTGACCAACCCCTGGATGGTGTGCTCCGATGCCACCACATCCACTCTTATGCCAAGCCCTCTGGCCGCGGCCTCCGTTACAGGCCCAATGCAGGCGATACAAGACTCAGTCAGGGCATCGGGTCTATTTCCGAGGAGAGTAGCTAGATTATGAACGGTGGAAGAGCTTGTAAAGGTTACTATGTCTACCTCCCCTTGGAGGAGCATTTTCAGGGCAGAGTTTGGGTACTTTCTGGGAGGCACGGTTTTGTAAAGAGGGATTTCATCCACCGTTGCCCCCAGTTTTCTTAGACCTTTCGGAAGGGTGTCCCTAGCCTCCTCGGCCCTGGGCAAGAGGAAGCTGGCCCCGGATATGCGTTCCGCTCCCAAGCTCTCCAGGATGCCCTCTGAGACGTATTCCCTGGGAACGAGGTCTACTTTAAGCCCATGCCTCTCTACGGCCTCGGCCGTGGCAGGGCCTATAGCGCAGATTCTTGTTGAGCCAAGAGCTCTGGTGTCCAGATTTCTGGCCAAGAGGATGTTAAAGAAGACCTCCGGGGCATTGGCACTGGTGAAGATAACCCACTGGTATTTGGACAAATCAGGCAGCACCTTCTCCAGAGCGTATTCCACCTTTTCTATCTCGATGGTTGGTAGCTCCACAGGTTCAGCCCCATGTCTGGCAAGAAGGGCTGAGAGCGCACTGGCCTGCTTTCGGCTCCTTGTTACCAGCACCTTTTTCCCAAAGAGGGGCTGATTATCGAACCATCGCAGCCTCTCCCTGAGCCGCACCACCTCGCCTATAACTGCCACGGCCGGCGGCCCGAAGCCCGCACTGGCCGTCTTTTCAACAATGTCAGCGAGGGTTCCAACCAGGGTCTCCTGCCGGGGCAACGTCCCCCATCGAATAAGGGCTATGGGGGTTTGGGGAGGTCTGCCGTGCCTTACCAACTGCTCTACAATTTGTGCAATGTTATGCACCCCCATTAAAATAACCAGGGTCCCCGCACCCCTTGAAAGCCTCTCCCAGTCCACCATAGACTCTCCCTTGGAAGGGTCCTCGTGTCCCGTGATGACCGCCACAGAGGAAGAAAGACCTCTTTGAGTTACGGGGATTCCCGCATAGGCTGGCACCGCCGTCGCCGAAGTAACCCCGGGAACCACCTCAAAGGGAATGCCTGCTTCAGCCAGGGCCTCAGCTTCCTCTCCACCCCGTCCGAAGACGAAGGGGTCGCCCCCCTTCAGGCGAACCACATCCTTACCCTCCCTTGCTCTGACGACACAGAGGACATTTATCTCATCCTGCTCCAGCACATGCCCCTCTGACGACTTGCCACAGTAAACCAGCTCAGCGTCAGGCCGAGCCTTGGAGAGCAGCCTTTCGTCTGCCAGGCGGTCATAGACCACCACATCGGCGGCGGCAAGGCACTCGAGGCCTTTAACGGTGATGAGCCCGGGGTCTCCAGGACCAGCTCCCACAATGTAGACTCTGCCCTTTTTCACTCTACCCTCTCAGTATTTCCTGCGCTCCCATTGCCAGCAGCCTTTCAGCCAACTCCTTAGCAATACCCTCAGGGTCCTCCTGGTCTCCCTCGACCTCCGCCCTCAATAGCCTTTCCCCATTCTGGCTTGCCATCACCCCCTTGAGCAAGAGCACGCCATCCCGAATCTGTCCGTATGAACTAATGGGCACCTGGCACCCTCCACCAAGATGACTGAGGAACAACCTCTCAGCGGTTACAGCCTGCCTCGTATTGTAGTGGTCTATGCGCGCAACGATGCCTGCTACCTCGATCGCATTGCTCCTGACCTCCACAGCTATTGCTCCCTGTCCCGCCGCTGGAAGGCATATGTCATAAGGCAGGTATTCAGCTATTCGGTCGGCCCAGCCCATGCGAAGGAGACCAGCCGCTGCCAACACCACGCCATCATACTCACCAGCAACGAGTTTTCTAATTCTCGTGTCGACGTTTCCCCTTATTTCCTTCATTTCCAGGTCTGGACGAATGGCCTTGAGCTGTGCAGTACGCCTTGGACATCCACTTCCCACAGTAGCCCCCCGGGGTAAATCAGCTAGAGTTATGTTACCCCTGGAGACAAGCACATCTCGGGCGTCCTCCCTTTCAATAAAGGCCCCAAGGGTCAGGCCCTTGGGAAGCTCGGTGGGCAGGTCCTTCAGGCTATGGACAGCCAAATCGATCTCCCCCCGAAGGAGCGCGCTCTCCAACTCCTTAACAAACACACCTGTGGACGAAAATCGGGAAAGCGGTTTATCCTGCTCCCTGTCGCCCTGGGTGCGTATGGTCTTGAGCGCAAAGCGCATCTCAGTGCAAGCGGACTTCAGGGCATCGAGAGTTATCTGCGCCTGCTTTAGCGCCAGGGCGCTGCCCCTTGTACCAACGACTAACGCCTTTTCATCCATCAACAAACGTGCCCTCAGAAAGCAATGAACACGAATAGCAGGGAGAGAAACGCAGAGCTAGTATGCCTTGTCCTGCAGTCCAAAAAGCTCTTGCGCAGCACGAACGTAATCCTTGCCATCCTCCCGCTTCTTAAGCCGAACCAGCGAAGGATGGAGCATCTTATTCACAATAGCCAACGTCAGAGCCTCTATCTTCCCCTTATCCTCTGCGCGGATGCCGTTCAGGAGGCGCAGGGCCTTCTCTATCTCAGCCTGGCGGATAAGCTCAGCCCTTCGCCTGAGGGCTTTTATCGTAGGAACAACCTCCAGGGAATCCCACCAAGCTATGAACTTGTCTACCTCAGCCTCTACGATGGCTTCCGCCTTTGCCAGCTCCTCCGAGCCCCCGCTACTGGCCTCAGCCACTTTTCTAAGGTCATCTATATCCCGTAGGGTTACATTCCTTATCTTTGATACCTCAGGGTTTATATCCCTGGGAACAGCTATGTCTATGAGGAGAAGAGGTCTGTGGTTTCGCCGAACCATTGCCGCCTCTACGTTCTCTCGGTTCAGGACAAAGGTCGGCGAGGCCGTAGAGCTTATAACCATGTCGGATGTAATCAACATCTCTGGCAGGCGTTCCATGGGGACTGCCTCACCACCGACCAGTTGAGCCAGCTCGACAGCCCTGTCGAAGGTCCTGCTTACAATGACAGCGCGGCAGCCCCAATCTCTCACAAGAGCCTTCCCTGTAAGCTTCCCCACATCCCCTGCGCCAATTATGAGCACAGTGCGCCCTCCAAGGCTGCCCAGGGTCTCTCTGGCTAACTCCACAGCCACAGCGCTCACTGACCGGCCATTCTTGCCTGCCTTGGTCTGCTGCCGCACAGCCTTCCCAACCTGAATGGCATGTCGAAAGAGCTTATAAAGGACCTGCTCCAAAGCTCCCCGAGACTGGGCCGTCTCGTAGGCATATTTCACCTGGCCCAGGACCTGGTCCTCGCCTACCACCATGGAGTCCAGACCCGCAGCTACCATGAAAAGGTGGCGAATGGCAAAGCTCTGGGAGAAGGTATATAGATGGGGAGAGAAGTAAATGTCCGGAGTATCAAAGAAATCGCTCAGAAAGCGAGCAATGTTTTTCATCCCCGAACCGGTGTGCCCCACCTCTGCATAGACCTCAGTACGATTGCAGGTGGAAAGGATGACACCGTGTTTTACATATTTCTTGAGAGAGTCCAGGGCGACTGGCAACTGGGCCCGGCTAACGCTAAGTTTTTCGCGCACCTCCAAGGGTGCTGTCTTGTGGCTCAGGCCAACTGCCAGAATCACCATTGTTTCTTCTCCCCGAAGCGCATTTTGCTAGTATCTCCTTAGAATATCCTTGCCCTCTTGGGCGACTACCCGCCTTCTCCCAGCAGGGAAGCCAGTATTTTCCCCCTTGCTGCTTCCTTCTGGCCGCTTTGAAGGAGCGACATGAGCCCTTCATCTATTGCTTTCTGCCACTGCCTGGGTGAAGGGCGTTTCCCCTGCGCTCTTAGCTGCTGGCGAACTTCGGAAAGGAGAGAGGCAAGTTTCGCTTTCTCAGGGGAAAGGTATTTTTCAAGCTCCTCCCGCATCCTTCGAGCCAAGGCAGGGCTGCTTCCACCTGTGCTTATAGCAATGGTTACGTCGCCTTTGCGCACAATGGAGGGAGCGATAAAGTCGCAGCAGTCAGGGTCATCCACCACATTCGTCAAGACCCCCTTTACCCTCGCATCCATAGATACCTTTCGGTTCAATAAGGGCTCGTTCGTAGCAGCGATGCACAGGAAGGCACATGCAAGGCCTTCAGCCTCATAATTTCTGGCTATGTGTTCCAGCTTACCCCTCTCTGCCATACGCCTCAGGCCTGCTGTGAGGATTGGACTCATGACCGTAACCCTGGCCCCACACCTGAGGAGGGCCCTGGCCTTTCTTTCGGCCACAGCCCCCCCACCCACAATGACACACCTCTTCCCCCTAACATCAAGGAAAACCGGATAATATTTCATCATAAATCTATGCAAATCTTGTAATAACTGCGATTTAATCTTTACTCGGCGTAATTTTTATCATATATGACAATCTAAGTCAATAGTCCAAAGGATACACCAACAGAGCATGGAATCCCCCAGAGGCCCTGTGCTGGAATATCTAGTCCTGGGTGAAAGCCAATGGTCAGCGTGGCTAAACTGCGCACTCTCCTTCACCCCGTTCCTCCAACGTGAATAGCGTGAAAGCCCCCCAGTCCACATAGCTCATCGGGTCTTCCTCAATTCTAGGCAACACTTTAAAGTCGGAGAGCCTTTCCCTAATCTCCTCAACACCCACCCGCCAGAAGAAGTCTGTAAAACCCTCACCGCTCAGATGAGCCTCCCTATAATAGTCAAGCACGCGAGAAATGGCCGCTGGAACTCTTTTTGAGGGGATCTTCATCACCGGCTGCACCAGCCTTGCCCCTTTGTCACCGATGCCTCCCCCCATAAGGAGCTGGTAGCAGGGTGCCAGGCGTCCGTTATTGTGAACAGCACAACCATGGAGGCCAATATCGGCAATGTGATGCTGACCGCAGGAGTGGGGGCACCCGCTCATCTTTATTTTCACAGCCAGGGTATGGGAGTCTCCCCGCTTCTGAAGCTCATCCAGAAGGGCCCGGGCCAGACCTTTGGACCTGGTAAGCCCTACGCTACAAGTATCTGCTCCCTGGCAGCAGGTCACATCACAAACTCGCCCGGCTCCTGGGGAGCCCAGGGCGGCCTTTATAAGAGCCTCGTAGAGCCGCAAGAGCGACTCCCCCCTCACCCAGGGGAGAACAATGTCCTGCTGGTTGGTGGTCCGGATCTCCCCGAGAGCGAAGTCCCTCGCCATGTCTGCCAGGGCCCTGAATTGATCCGCAGTGAGATCGCCCAGGGGCACCACAATGTGGACGGCGAAATATCCGGGCTGCTTCTGAGGCACCACGTTGGTCTCCATCCATCTCTGGAACTCTGGAGATGCGACCCCCGGTTCCCAAGGCGCTTGCGGAGCTGTCGATTCCCCAGACGCCCCGGCCACAGGAGGCCAATAGAACCTTCTCGAGGAAGCTTCGATTTGCCTTAGCTCCTCCCCAACGAGGCGCCTGAACTCCTCTACCCCCAATCTCCTCAGGAGGAACTTCATCCTGGCGTGCTCCCTGTTCCCTCGCTCCCCCAGCCTGTTGAAAACCCTCAGGATGGCCTCAATGGTGGGGACAAGCTCCTCCTCGGGGAGGAAATCAGACAAGACCTCTCCAAGGCGAGGGATAGCCCCCAGACCGCCCCCCACAAAAATGCGGAAACCTCTATGAAGAGTGTTCCCCTCTTCGCGTAATACGGCTATTGCACCTACATCATGAACGGGAGCATATGCACAGTCCGTTGCGCATCCTGAAAAGGCGATTTTGAACTTCCTGGGGAGAGCCTGGACAAGGGGGCTTCTGAGGAAATGACTGCCTACGGCAGCAGCATAAGGTGCCACGTCAAAAGCCTCCCTCTGGCATACGCCAGCCAGGGAACAGGCTGTTACATTGCGGACGGTGTT
>JACPPT010000027.1 GCA_016190815.1 Chloroflexota bacterium | reverse complement strand
CCCCCACACCCACCCCCATCCCGACCCCAACCCCAACGATTAGCTATGCCGGGCAAAAGATAGTGGGATATAGCTGGGGCGGCGACGTGGATACCGGAATGGCAGAGACAGCCTGTAAGAACCTGAGACTTAAATTTGGAGGAGAGTGCTCACTGGTCCCGGGCTCCAGCGTGGGCAACCTCTCCAAGGCCATCGCTGAGAAAACAGACCCCCAGGCCGACTTCCTGAGAATAGACGAAGCCCTGGTGGAACAAGCTAAAGCCAACGGGGTTGCAGTGAAGCTCGACTACACCAAACTCCCCAACAGCAAAGACCTCTTCAAGGGTATGCCCACCTATGGCGACTACTTCCTACCGCATATGATAGCCCTGGTAACCATCTCCTACAGGACGGACAAGATAACGAAGAAGATCACCAAGTGGGCTGACCTCTGGGACCCAGATTTCAAAGGGAAGGTAACTATAGCAGACTTCAGCTATAACTTCGCCTACACTTTGCTGGAAGCGGCTGCAAGGCTGACGGGAGACCCCAAGAACCTGGATGCCGGGTTTGAAAAGATAAAACAGCTAAAGCCAAACATATGCAGGGTCTCCACCTCAACCGTGATGCTCCAGAACATGCTCACAACGGGAGAGTGCCCCATAGCGGTGCTTTCCGGCGCCAGGTCGTATCCCCTCGTGGACAAGGGGCTTCCTGTAGCCGTAACACACCCGGAGGACTTCCCCGCCACTCAGGTCTCGGGCATCATAATGCTGAGGGAGAAGAACAAAGGCCTCATGTATCTCTTCATGAACGAACTCCTGGACGCCAGGGTCCTGGCACAGCAGGCTGAATACCTCTCCTACGGACCAACCGCTTCCACGGCCAGCCAGTACATGCCAGTGGCGCAGCGCCTAAGATCCCCAGACACCCAGGAGGAGTTCAATAAGGCGATTTTCCCAGACTGGGATTTCCTGAACAAGCGCAGGCCGGAGTTCACAGACAGGTTCAACAAGGAAATAGCAAAGTAAAGCCGAAACCGCCCTCATCTGAGACGGTGCAGAGCTTGACAGCCCAGCGAGAATATCATATTCTTGCTGGGCTGGTTGTTTCCCGGGATTTTTATCAGCATTGATTAGGTTCTTCATCCCAACCCCTGGCCTGCACAAAATGGCTAGCAAAAAGAATAGGAAATTTCAGGAGGACAACGAATGAGCCCTGAATCTGCCCAGAAAAAACAGGTTCCCACCATCGGGGGACTTTTCACCTGGCCTTCGAGCGACCCCCGCCTTATCGGCATCAGGTGCAAGTCTTGCGGTACATGCTCCTTCCCAAAGACCTACATCAAGCATCGACCAGACTGCAAGCAGCCCGAGCTTGAGGAGGTTCTCCTCAGCAAGAGGGGAAAGCTTTCCACATACACTGTGCAGCATTACCCTCCCCCTCCAACATTCAAGTATGACGGGGACTTTGCCCCCTATGCCATCGGAGAGGTAGCGTTCCCCGAAGGGGTAGAGGTCTTCGGAATTATCACAGGGTGCAAGCCCGAAGAATTGAAGATGGGCATGAACATGGAGGTAATAGTAGAAAAGCTCTACACCAACGAAAAAGGGGAAGAGTCTCTCACCTGGAAGTTTCGTCCTGTTAGCAAATGACATCAAGCTATTAGAAGGAGGAAACAATGAAAGAAGTCGCCGTAATTGGAGTTGGAATGCATCCGTGGGGTAAGTACCCGGATAAGACTTTCGTTGATTTGGGTGTAACAGCAGCCAATGCAGCCCTCAAGGACGCTGGGGTAGAGTGGAAAGACGTGCAGTCGGTCGCATCTGGGGTATATCAATGGGGTGGTGGAGCAGGCATCGTATCCGGGCAGCAACTGGCAGCTCAGATGGGGGAGAGGGGAATACCCATCACCAACATCTCCAATATGTGTGCCACTGCCACATCAGCCTTTCGAATGGCATGTCTTGAGGTGATAGCAGGAGCCAGTGACATAGCTCTTGCCATTGGGCTGGATATGTCGCCCATAGGCTTTCTGCCTGCTCTTTCTGAGGACCCAAAAGATATAGACTTCCTGCGCTGGAGGATGATAGGACTTACAAATCCAGGCTACTGGGCTATGGAGTGCCGCAAGCGCATGGATATGTACGGAACCACTAAGATCCACCTGGCCAAGGCAAAAGCACTAACGAGCAAATACGGTAAGCTCAACCCATACGCCCGATACAAGCGGGAGTTCAACATCGAAGAGGTACTGAACTCGCCCGTGGTCTGCGACCCGCTACACCTCTTTATGATATGCGCCACCAGCGACGGTGCTGCAGCAGCCGTGGTCTGCCGGGCAGAGATAGCAAAGAACTTTCAATCGAAGCCTGTTTACGTGTCTGCCGCCACTCTAGGCAGCTCCCTTTTCGGCGACCCAACAGCACGCCTCGGTTTGCTGGCCGCCCCAGCCAAGCAAGAGGCGCCACTCCTCAGCGAAAGCGTCTCCGCCGCCAATCAGGCCTACAAAATGGCTGGCATCGGTCCAGAAGATATCGACTTCGTGGAGCTACCTGACAACAGCTCCTGGCACTACCTCCAGTACATCGAAAGCCTGGGGTTCTGCGGCCCGGGGGAGGCGGACGGGATGCTCGACAGGGGCGAGACAGCGATTGGAGGCAAGCTACCAGTCTGCCCCAGTGGGGGGATTGGCGCCATGGGCGAGGCAGTAAATGCCAGTGGACTGGCGCAGATCTGCGAACTGGTGTCGCAGCTTAGAGGCCAGTCAGGCGCTCGACAGGTAGAGGGAGCAAAGGTAGGAATGGCCCAGACCTACGGAATGCTGGGGAACAGCGCCTGCGCCATACTAAAAGTATAGGCATCACCACTCCTGCTTGAGCAGGCGCGAGGGGAATAGTTCAAAAGTCTATGAAACGGTCCCCTCGTGGCCTCTTGCCGCTAGGCAAGCGGCGCGAATCCGCACTGGTGGGCCATTATGGGATAATGGCACGAAATATGCCAATAATCCTCATCTCCGATTGACCAACGACCGTGAGACTGATTCACTTTCCCCTAACAATGAAAAGCAGGCCAGCCGCGATGAGTACCGCCTCAATGAGATATGGGAACAGCCTTTCGGGTAACCGACTGAGAATCCGTTTCCCTAGATAGGACCCGACAAACATGACCGCACCGATAGCGACTCCTACCAGGACGTTGTATGTCCCGAGCAAGGCGTAGCTTCCATATACACCCAGCTTGGTAACATGCATAACGACGGTGGCCATAGCCTCTGTACCGATATAGGCTCCCTTGACCAAGCCGAAAGCCAGGAAGAAGGGCGCCATGAAGGGTCCAACGGTCCCTACCATTGCAGATATTGCTCCTGAAGTTGCCCCCAGAGGCAGAAAACCCCGCAGGCGAATGCGTAGACGGTTCCCCCAGGGAGTGTGCCTGTAGGCTACCGTCACCAGCAGGAAGGCGCCCAGCACTCGTGTCAACGCGCCGGCCGGCGCTGTAGCGAAGACGATGCCACCAATGGTCGCCGCCGGCACGGCTCCCAGTGCAAACCACTTCACCACAGGTAAGGAGAGTTCGCCCTTGTTGAACCATACCCGCGAGAGGTTTCCTATCAACTGCGAGACGGTGAGAATGGGAATGGCATCCCGAACTCCGAAGGCCCCCACCAGAATAGGCAACATGATGGCAGCCCCACCGAAGCCCGCAACGGCCGCTACGGTGGAAGCCACCAGAGCGGCGACGCCAACAACCGCGACTGTCGATATTTCGCCCATTCTTCTCTACCTCGGCGCCCACCCTGGCGCAGGGGGGTGCATAGTCTTTCCTATTTTCCTCGGCGGAGTATACGGGTAAGCCAAGCCTTCAGAGTGTTTGGTCCGTGGGTTTGCAACGGTTCATCTCTCCCCACCTGCAGAGCAGGGGAAAACTCAGCGATTCTCGCACGAAGGTCACTGTTTTCTGCTCTGAGGCGCTGTAGTTCAGCCTTGAGCCGCTCCTCGTCGGCTCTGAAGAGGTCTAATCGATTCTTCAGGGCACCGTTCTCAATGCGCAGGGCGTTTATTGCCCAGTCCATGGACTCATTATCTGAGGTCTTCAGGAAAGCCTGGTACTTCATTGTCGAGTACATAGCCATGTATTTCTGCAACTCAGCAGTGAGCCTTTGGATGGTCTCGCCTGCCTTGGAGTCTCCGCTATTGACCTGCTGTAGGACCGCCTTCCCCTGAAGGAAGCTGATCCCGTTGCTGAAGATGATCAGGTTCGCGTAGTCCTGCTCCCAGTCGTTCTCCCGCGCAATTTGGCAGGCCTCATCATAGGTCTCTTCTAGCATGGTGACCTGGACAACGCTGGACCTGGTTTCGCCGAATAGCCTCTTGTGGTCCTCTCTTTGCATGCGGACCTCCTGCTAGCGGACGATGACTACTGTGCAGTGGGCGTAGCGACTCACCTTTTCCGCCGTTGTGCCAAGGAACGCCCCCCACACCCCTGAGCGCCCGCTATGTCCCATGACGATCAGGTCGCACTGAATTGTCTTGGCGTGATTGATGATGTTCTGTGCCACGTGGCCAACGAGGATGTCGGCCCGCTCGAAGTCCAGCCCTCGTATCTTGGCTAGTTCCCTGGCCTCCCTCTGGATCCCAGAGCAATACTCGTTCTGGCGCTCCTTCTCCTCCTTGACCTCGCCGATTTCACCGGGGACTCTTGGCACGTACTCTTCCACGCTGAGTAGAGCTACCTTCGCGCCAAACGCCTTCGCCATTGCCAGGCCAGTATCGAGGCTTTTCCTGGAGGACTCGGAGCCATCGAAGGCAATGAGTATGTACTTAAAAATGCTACTCTCGCTCATGGTTTTTCCTCCTACGTTCCAGTCCGGTGATGCCGTTGTTGACAACACCGCGCATTCTCTTTAGAACCAAGCTCCCCAGGAGTCCCATACCCCACCAGATACCTCCTATGCCCCAGGAGACGAGGATCAGACCACCAAATTTCCAGGGAGTGGTCCACCAGCCCCTGGCCACGAAAAGGCCGACCAACAGAAAGGCCAGCGAGATGGCGAAAACCACGGCCGCCATGACCAGGTCAACGCGATAGCCAGTCGTGTGGCTCCGATGCGAAGTAAGCAGCTTCTTCATTGGGGGGTCATCTATCACCCGGAGACGCATCACTTCTCTGCGTCGGCGCTTGCCTGAGCGCTGAAGGGTCATCCTGTGACACTGTGGAAGCAACTGTCTTGCTCGCGGAAGCCGCCGGGGCAACTGAATCTGTGTTGGCTGACGCAGCGTCTCCTACTTGGGTGACCTGCGGGCGGAACCAGGTCTGGGCGATGAGAGTTGGCACCACTGCGGAGCCGAGAACAACCGTCACCAGTACCGTATATTGAGCCTGATCGATGATTCCGTGTGTAAGGCCGAAGAGGGCGGAGATGCTCCCGAAGGTCAGGCCCGTGGACATCATAAGGGTGGTGTAGTTGCCCTCCCGCATGCCCATGCGGAAGGCACGGGTCAGCGGCCACACTCCTACGACCTTGGTGGCCATCTTGACACCCAGAAGCGCCAGGATCAGAGCGAATCCGGTTCCTACAGCAGGCAAAGATACAAACAGGCCAGCCTTGAGAAAGTAGAAGGGCATCAGCACCGCAAAGGCCATGGTGCGCATCTGGTGGAGCATGGCTCGGTCCTGGACAAAGACTCCTGCCGTGACGAGCCCAACCAGGTATGCAGGTAGAACCGCTTCACTCCCGGCCGAAGTAGCCAACCATCCAAGCACGAACAGCACCAGCAAGAAGAACTTCACTTCCGGCTCGCTGGTGCGCCGGCCCCACCGGGCGATTACCCAGGGCGCCACTTTTGGCAGAAGCCACAGGGTAGGCAGAGTGAGTCCCACGAAGAGGGCCATCCAGACATTGAAGTTGGCGAACAAGATGCCCAGTGCCAGGACAGTGCCCAGGTCATTCACAAAGCAAGCCGCCAGGATAAGCTTGCCCAGGTCGGTCTCGTTGAGCCCAGTCTCTACCATCACTGCGTAAACCACGGCCACAGATGTGGTCGACAGAGCGACTCCCGCGATCTCGGCTGCGCGAAGGTCCCAGCCCGCTACGAAATAGGCGAAGAGTCCGGCCCCCACGAAAGGGAACAGGAACGCAGAGGTGCCAATGACCATGCTCGCCTTGAAGTGGCGTCGAAACGAGACCGGGTCTATCTCTGCACCAGCAAGAAAGGTGAGGAGGATTGCACCAAAGCTTGCCAGGAAGTCAATCCACGGCGTGGTGTCAAGCCCTAGGAAATTGCCTCCGAGGATACCTACCAGTATCTCTGCCAGAGCTACAGAAAGGCCAACCCGGATCGAAACAAGGCTGGCAACCAGCGCTAGGGCCATCCACAGGCTTGCTACAGCCCACGTGTTCTCCAATACGACCTCCCTGGTAGAGGCCGTCATGCACAACAAAAAAGCCTCTACCGAAGAACTGGTAGAGGCTATCATCCCGAGAAGATCTGGAGGGCTGTTTGAGGTTACCCTCAGGCGAGCCTCATCGCCTTTTGCCATATTCTAGTGGCAATCCCGGCCTAAGTCAAGTTAAGCTGCCAAGACTCAAACCTCTGGCTACCACGCCAGGGCAAAGGTCGCTGAGAAAGTTTTACCTTTCGTACCGTATGGTGGGCCTCTGTGGACAGCGCCGAAACTTCGCCACCCCTGCTGCCGACCAACCCGGGTACTACCTTGCCGGCAACCGCTTTGAAGGCAGCGCCACAGTCGCCCTGCCGGGCATTGTGATTTCGCCCCGCTGGTTCTCTCCCCAGCACTCTATGTCCACTAGGTGCACCCCGTTCTCTATGTATTTTTTTGCAACCTTCCCCTTGCACCAGGTAGTGTCGCCCACCACATTGAACAGGCGAAGCTCAGCATAAAGCCTTTTGAGGAACCCATCGTCGCCCATCCAGTTGGTCAGGAGATGCCCAAGCCAGGAAATCCTCTGGCAACCGTAGTCGTAAGCCCCGGGTAGTCCTATCTCCTGGGCACGGGTGTCCTCCATGTGAACCAGCTCAGGCACGTCTACCTGGCCTGACTGGGAGTCCACCATTGCAATTCCTGGATGTCGTTTTTGATAGGTCAGAGCCATGCCGTGGGCTCTCATATATGGAGAGCCAGCACCCATAAGCCACGTGTTCATGTCCCTGAGGGTGAGCGGGCCTTTTACAACAGGAGTCATCTCATCGCCCTCGTTCACATCCTCCCAGTAGCGGGGTGCAGCGCCGCGTATCTCCTCTTTCTCGTAATCTTCGTAGATTTTTTTCAGTTGCTCTGAAGTGTAGGTGGCTTTGGGAATGGCTCTGTACTTCCCCGCCTCCCCTGATGCACGTCTTTCCGCCCTCACACTCCACCCCTTCGCTTTCGCCACCATCTCACCCCTTTGGTTCCAGTAATAGGTGTCGCCGTAAACTATGATGGTCCTGCCCGCCATCCGGCTTCTCTTCTCCACCACATCTGTGAGGATGCATTTGTAGGTAAACTCGTCGCTGAGCAGAATAGGCTTGTAGAACTCCCAGTCGTTGCCGGAATGCCAGGCATGTATTCCAGGCAATCCACTCCTGCCAGAAGGCCAGTAAACGCTGTAGAGAAAACACGGAGGAGCTATAATGCAACCGTATCTGGTCTTTCTGGCGTATTCCTCGTCAGCCCAAAGAGGGTTGGGGTCGCCGATGCCCTGGGCAAAGTGCAGGATGGCATCTTTTGTAGACGCGGTATTGTAGTAGGGCTCCCTGGGCGTCCACTCGACACCTATGCGTTTCCTTAAAACATCCACCATCTCATCGGTTATCACTGCATGTTCCTGAGTCATGCCATCACCTCCACGCTAGAGAAAATCAATCAAAAACTCCGTCCACATAGCACTGATTCATCTCATCCTCTGTCATACCCAGAAGGTCTCCATATACATATTCGTTGTCCTGTCCGAGAATGGGAGCAGGCCTTCGTAGCACCCCCGGCGTTGCCGAAAGCTTGCAGGGGACATTGTCATGGGCAATGCGCCCCGCCTCCGGATGCTCCATATACACATAGTGCCCCCTGAACCTCAACTGCTCGTCCTTTTCCAGGAGGTCCTGCCCGTTCTGAACCACACCGGCTGCCACTCCAGCCCTTTGCATCGACATCATAACTTCTTCCGCGGTGCGTTGTCTGGTCCACTCCTCCACCAGATGGTCCAGCTCGTCCTCGTTCTCCTTCCTTCTCAAAAGGGTAGCAAATTTCTCCTCGGTAGTCCATGGGGGGTTCCCGATAACCTGGCAAAAAGACCTCCACTCCTCCTCGTTGAACACAGCTATAACACACCAGCGTTCGTCGCCCTTGCACCTGTACGCCCCGTGGGGGGCAGCGTAGGGAAGCCTGTTTCCCATTCTGGACTGCACCCTCTGGTTAACAGTATAGTCCAGGACCGCTGTGCCGGTGAAGCAGATGGTGCTCTCATACTGAGCAAGCTCGATGTGTTGTCCTTTTCCAGTCCGGTTGCGGTAGTGAAGCGCGGCCAGGACAGCGATGGCTGCGTGCCTTGGGTTGGGCCCTGCGTCGGGGTAGGCCGTTCCTATGCCAACGGGCATGCGACGGGGAGAGCCAGTTATGTAGGTTATGCCGGCAGCGGCAGCGATCCCCATTCCATAGCCGCCAAAACTTCGACGGGGACCGTTGTTGCCCATTACAGGCATGCTCAGCACGATTATATCCGGCTTTATCTCCCGCAGCCTTTCGTAGTCAAAGCCCCACTTGCTCATAGTGCCTGGAGTGAAGTTGTCCGAAACGACATCGCTTATGGAAACGAGTCTCTTAACAATATCGCGCCCCCTGGGGTGACCGATATTAAGGGTTATCCCCAGCTTGTTCCGGTTGTAATTATTGAAAGGGCCGCTTACATTCAGCCCCGTTTTCCCCTCCGACAGCGGCGGATAGCCTCGAACCAGGTCTACTCTAGTGCGAGACTCTAGCTTGATCACTTCAGCGCCAAAGTCTGCAAGGTTTCTTGTGGCCATAGGGCCGGCAGTCACCCAGCAGAAATCGACCACCCTTACCCCTGCCAAAGGCAACCTTTTGTTGTGCACCTAGATCGTCCCTTCTCCAGCCAATGCGGCAAGCTCCCTGCTGGAAAGCCCCAGCTCTCCCACGTATATCTCCAGGTTGTGTTCGCCGATGAGGGGTGCCCTTTTTGCAATTCGCCAAGGTGTTTCAGATAGCCTGTAAGGGGCTCCAGGGTATTTGAGCCTTGCCCCCAGCTCCGGGTGCTCCACATCTACAAAGAAATTGCGAGCAATGAGTTGTGGGTCATTGACGAGGTCCTTGGCGTTCTGGACAGGCATAAGCCTTACCCCCCTCTCCTGACATCCCTCATAGAGCTCCTCCCTGGTATGAGTCATGAGGAAGGCCTCCCATACCTCCTCGATGTGGCGTATCTCCTGGGTATAGTCCCTCAGAATACGGGGGTCTATACGACTGGCCGATACATTTCTGTCCATCTGTCGGTCGGCCATGGCGTCCAGAACCTCTTTATACCTTTTATCCTTGAGGTCTGCGGCCATGCCTTCGCTATTCATCCACTCCAGAATGCGCGGCCACCCGGATGCCCCTAGTGGGCTGCACAATATAAAACCGTCTTTGCAGGGGAAGACCTCGTTCCAGCCGCGGTACACCTGCCTGCCCGTCCTCTTGCGGATGATTTTTCTGAGGGCATAGGACACCATGGCAAGCTCAATGGCAGTTGAGACAGATTCCTCCATGGAAACGTCTATGTGCTGGCCCTCTCCCGTGAGGTCACGATGAAAAAGGGCTGTGAGTACGCCGATGGCGGCATCCACCGATGCCAGGTTATACCCCTGGAATGCACCGGGATAGTTTGGCGGGTCCTCAGGGAAGCCGCCCAGATTCATCAGGCCACCCATAGCCACGCCCACGATATCAGGGGCTTTGAAATCTTTATAAGGTCCAGCCTGACCGAAGCCCGTGATGGAGACCATGATGAGCCTGGGATTCATATTGCTGAGGGTGGAGTATCCCATCTCCAGATTGTCCATGTAGCCGGGATTAAAGGTCTCCACCAATACATCGGCGGTCTTGACCAACCGCTTGAAAATTTCTCTGCCGGCCCGGGTATCCAAACTCAAAGTAATGCCTCGCTTGTTTGTGTTCAGGTAGTAGAAATAGAGGCTTCTTTCAGAGTTTGGCTCGTCATTTACAAAAGGGTCTAGGTTTCTAGCAGGGTCTCCGCCGGGTCTTTCCACCTTGATAACGTCAGCCCCCATGTCGGCGAGAACCTTAGTGCAGTACTGGCCCATAGGGCCAGCCAAGTCAACCACCCTCACATCATCCAGCGCCAACTCGGGGGCTGATATGTTTCCCATTATTGTAAAGTAGCTACTATGGGTTAGGATAAACTACCGGGCCATGGTTCCTTGAGGGCAAGATCACCGTGGCTTTCCCAGGCATGGTGACGACTCCCCTCTGGTTCTCACCCCAGCATTCAATATCCACACAGTGCCTGCCTTCGTCAACGTATTTCGAAACCACCTTCCCCTTGCACCAGGTGGTGTCTCCGAGGAGGTTGAAAAGACGTAGCTCCCCATGCATCTTCCAGAGGAAGCCGTCGTCCCCCGTCCAGTTCGTGAAGAGGTGGCCAAGCCATGACATCCTCTGGCACCCGTAGTCATATGCGGCCGAAAGGCCGATCTCCTGGGCCCTCGTGTCCTCCATGTGCACCAGCTCCGGCACATCTACCTGGCCTGTCTGAGTGTCCACCATTCCTATTGCCGGGTGCCGCCTCTGATATAACACGAATATGCCGTGAGCCCTCATAAAAGGAGAGCCTCCCCCCATGAGCCAGGCATTCATATCCCTGGGGCTCAGGGGGCCTTTTACAATAGGGGTCAGCTCATCCCCCACCTTGACATCCTCCCAGTAGCGAGGATTGGCGCCTCGTATCTCCTCTTTCTCGTAATCGTCGTATATTTTTTCCAGCTCATCGGCGGTATAGGTGGCTTTAGGGATTTCCCTGTATTTGCCCATTTCCCCGGATTCGCCCCTGCCGGCCAGCACAGACCATCCCTTGACTTTGCTCACCACCTCTCCTCTCTGGTTCTTATAGACCGTGTCATCGTAGACTATAACCACCTTTTTCGCCATCCTGCTCGGCTTCTCCACAACGTCCGTGAGGGTTACCTCATAGGTTAACTCGTCGCCCTCAAGAATGGGCCTGAACCACTCCCAGGTGTTACCTGAATGCCAGGCATGTATTCCAGGCATATAGCCTCCCATGCCTGAAGGCCAGTAAACGCTGTAGAGGAAGCAAGGGGGAGCCACAATACGGCCGTATCTGGTCTTCTTAGCGTATTCCCTGTCTCGATATAGGGGATTGGTATCCCCTATGCCATTGCAGAAATGACCAATGGTATCCCTGGTGGCCTCGGTGTTGAAATATGGCTCTATCGGCTGCCACGTTTTCCCTACTCTGCTTCTAGATCTGGCAATCATCTCGTCGGTTATAGAAGCATGCCTCCTTGCTGTTGTCACTTGCTCCTCCTCAATTTATTTCTGCTTATATGTAAACTTGTATCCTGCGTCTCTCTGTTTTTATCACCGTTCTGATGAGCAAGTGAAGTCTATATGGTGCCTCTCTCGTTGTCAAGGTTGCACAAATGGAGAGGCTACATGTCCTTTATGGCAGCATTGCAAGGTTTTCCCTTAAGGGATAGAATGATTCCCAAAAGAGGTATTTCGATTGGAAGCTAGATGGCGTCGCAGGCCCGGTGATAGGATATTTCGCCATCCTATTATGAAGCCTGTGAAAATAACAGTTCCCACAATACGAATGCCACAACCTGGACCTCCAAGGCCCGTAATCCTTGCCTATGGCTTTGCAGGAATAATAGCAGTAGGGACCGTTTTGCTTCTTTTGCCTTTTTCCACCAATAGCGGGCAGTCCCCCGGTTTCATCAATGCCCTGTTCACGGCAACATCGGCGGTGTGCGTAGCTGGACTCGTGATTGCGGATACTGCTACCTATTGGAGCCCTTTTGGGCAGGCTGTTATCTTGGCCCTCATCCAGATAGGTGGGCTGGGGTTCATGGCCGGCGCTACCATCGTTCTGCTCCTCATCGGGAGACGCATAACCCTTAAGGACAGGCTCCTCCTGCGAGAGGCTTTGGGAAGCAGTGGCATCGGTGGCCTGGTAAGGTTTACCCAGGGCATTGCGTTAATGGTGCTTGCCATCGAGGCTGTCGGGGCCATCCTTCTCTTAATTCGCTTTGCCTCCCGGTATCCCGTAGGTAGCGCTATCTGGCAAGCCGTCTTTCATGCCATTTCCGGCTTCAACAATGCGGGCTTCTCCATTCTGCCAGAGTCTCAAGGCTTCATACCCTACCAGGAGGACTACTATGTAATTATTGTTGTCTCCATTCTGATGGTTCTAGGGGCAACGGGATACGCCGTTTTGGCCAATGTGGCAAGGGTAAGAAGATTCACAAGGCTTGCACTGGATACAAAGATCGTAATCGTTGCTTCGGTATCCCTCCTGGTTTTGGGGACTTTTCTTATCATGTTGATGGAGTTCACCAACCCCAACACCCTGGGGCCTTTACCCATTCAATACAAGCTTCTGAATTCCTTTTTCCTCTCAGCGGCATCCAGAACCACAGGTTTCAGCACAATACCCATAGGGTCATTGACCGAATATACACTGTTCTTCATCATGGCATTGATGTTCATCGGGGGTGCAGCAGGCTCCATGTCCGGGGGCATAAAGGTGAACACCTTCGGAGTTCTGACAGCAGCCATAGTAGCGTCTATTCGAGGTAGAGAGCACGCTGAGGCTTTTGGCAGAGAGATATCAGAAAGCCAGATTCACAAAGCCTTAACCTTGGCTGCCCTGGCCATCGGCATAATCTTCACCTCTGTTATGATTCTAACGTTCACCGAAGGAGCCCAATTTATCGCAACATTTTTTGAAAGCGTGTCGGCCTTTTCGATTGTGGGGCACTCAACAGGGATAACCCCCACGCTATCGGTCTGGGGAAAAGTCACTATAACAATCACGATGTTCCTGGGACGGGTAGGCCCCCTGACACTGGCCTACTCTCTGACGCAGCGAATGGAGCGAAGCCTGTACAGGTACGCTGAAGAAAGGGTCAAGATAGGATAGAGGCTCTGCCCTAATCTAGTGGGGCAAAACCTTAAGATAAGGAGGCCTGGGATGAAGAAACAGGTTGTTGTTGTGGGCCTGGGGCGCTTTGGCTCAAGTGTTGCCCGCACCCTTCATGCCATGGGACACGATGTCCTGGCAATTGACAGCAGTGAAAAGGTAGTCGAGGCGATGCAGCCCCACGTGACCTACGCCGTCCAAGCAGACGCCACCAACGAGGCAGCCCTGAAAGAGTTGGGCGTTTCCAATTTCGATTTGGCTGTGGTGGCAGTAGCCTCCGATATTCAGACCAGCCTCATCGCCACTGTCCTTCTCAAGAGGCTGGGAGTTCCCTATGTTATTGCCCGGGCCCAGAGTGAACTCCACGGCAGCACACTGGAGAAGGTGGGAGCCGACAGGGTGGTCTTCATGGAAGCGGAAATGGGCGTACGGGTTGCTCATAGTCTCGCCTACCTTGACATCCTTGACTATATGGAACTGATCCCCAACTTTGGGATAAGCAAGATCAGAGTTCCTGAAAGCTTCAGCGGCCGAACGCTGGACGATGTGGAGCTTGGCCCAGAAGGTAAATACGGCATCAATGTCCTTGCAGTAAAGCGTGGCAATAACATCATAATAACCCCCGACCGCTTCGAAAGGCTCCAGAAAGATGATATCCTGGTGTTAGTCGGGAAAGACGAACAGCTAGAAAAGCTGCGCTCCCAGTAAAAAACCTG
>JACPPT010000026.1 GCA_016190815.1 Chloroflexota bacterium | reverse complement strand
GGAGAATCGTGGGTGGTACTACGTGGCGGTGGCCCTGGATCTGGAGAGGCTGGGGATATTCTCGTGGGCCACGTATCTGCCTACGTTGCTAGAGCTGATGGAGTATTGCAAGAGCACGTTGGTTGACGGTCAACCGTTATCAAAGGACCCTGTGATAAGGCACAAGCTGGCGGAGCTATACATAGCGTATCAGGTGGGTAGGCTACTGACGTATAGGTGTGCGTGGATGATGGACAGGAAGATAATACCGAACTATGAGACGGCGATGATAAAGGTGTATTTGTCCGAGTTGCAGCAGAGGCTGGCGGTAGCTGGGATGGAGATAGCAGGGCATGTTGGGGTGTTGAGGGCAGGGAGTGTGGGGAGTCATCCGATGATGAGGGGGAACCTGGAGTTAGAGAGGATGTACCGTGCGTGTGCGCAGCCTGTGTTTGCTGGTGGGACGGCTGCGATAATGAGGACGATAATAGCGATGAGGGGTATGGGCCTTCCCAGGGCCTACTAAGAGCTGCGAAAGGGGATTGGAATGGACTTTCGCTTCACGCCAGAACAGCAGAGGTTCCGAGAGGAGATTCGAGAGTTTCTCCACGAGGAGTTGACCCAGGAGATTCGTGACGAGACGATGTGCGAGGTTAGTGGCATCTCTGGGGCAGCAAGCCTTGGTCTTGGCTCTTTGTCCAGGCAGTTCATACGGAAGTTAGGCGCAAAGGGCTGGATAGGCATTAGCTGGCCCAAAAAGTATGGAGGGCAAGAGCGCCCCATAATGTATGAGTACATCCTTTTTGAAGAGCTCAACAAGGCAGGTGCGCCCCAGGCGGGCTCTGCCAGGGGCATAGTTGGGCCTACCCTTCTCCACTATGGGAGCGAAGAACACAAAAGGGAGTTTCTGCCCAGAATAGCCCGGGGCGAGCTGGAGTTCACTCTGGGTTACACAGAACCCGAGGCTGGAACGGACCTGGCCAGCATGCAGACCAGGGCGGTCCGCGATGGGGACGACTACGTCATAAACGGTACGAAGGTCTTCCAGAGTGCAGCTCACTACGCCGACTACATTTGGCTCGCTGCCAGGACAGATCCTAACGTCCCTAAGCACAGAGGCTTGTCTCTTTTCATAGTGCCACAAAAACACCCAGGAATAACGGTTGCTCCCATGTGGACAATGGCTGGCGGTAGAACCAACGTCCAGTACCTGGAAAACATTAGGGTGCCCAAGACTGCCCTGGTAGGTGAGGAGAACCGGGGTTGGTATTATCTTGCGGTGGCGCTAGACCTGGAGAGGCTTGGCATCATGTCCTGGTCCCTTTACTTTCCTCAGTTCCTCCAGCTCGTAGAGTACTGTAAGAGCACCAGGGTCAATGGTCAGCCTTTATCGGAAGAGCCTGCTATAAGGCATAAGCTGTCTGAGCTATACATGGCTTTTGAGGTGGGCAGACTTTTGACGTACAGGTGCGCCTGGATGATGGACAAAAGCATCATCCCCAACTATGAGACGGCCATGATAAAGCTGTATCACACTGAGTTGCAGCGGCGCATGGCTGTGGCAGCAATGGAGATAACAGGCCATATGGGGACTCTCCGCCAGGACTCCTACAGGTCACATCCTATGCTGAGGCATCGCCTGGAAGTCGAGCGTATGTATCGCTACTGCCATCAGCCTGTATTTGCCGCTGGAACCGCAGCCGTCATGCGTACTATCATATCTATGAGGGGATTCGGCTTACCCAGAGCATATTAGTTCCCTAAAGGGGACGAGCAATGGACTTTCGCTTCACTCCAGAGGAGCAGAGGTTCCGCCAGGAAATTCAGGAGTTCCTAAGAAAGGAGCTTGCTCCTGAGGTCAGGGCAGAAAGGGACGGGGCAGGCAGATGGATTGGGGCGAACATGGGTGAGGGGCCTGCCTCCAGGGCGTTCATAAGGAAGCTGGGTGAACGTGGCTGGATAGGAGTTAGCTGGCCGAAGAAATACGGGGGGCTGGAGCGCCCCATAATGTATGAGTACATCCTCTTTGAAGAGCTTAACTGGGCGGGCGCTCCACATCTGGGCACAGCCAGGGGCATAGTGGGGCCGACCCTTCTGCTATACGGGAGTGAGGAACAGAAGCAGGAGTATTTGCCCAGAATAATGAGGGGCGAGATTGAATTCAGCCTGGGCTACACGGAGCCTGAGGCCGGGACGGACATGGCCAATATCCAGACCAGGGCTGTGAGGGAGGGGGATGAATACGTCATAAACGGTCAGAAGGTATACACCACTCGTGCCCACTATTCCGAGTACATATGGCTTCTGGCCAGGACTGACCCCAATGTGCCCAAGCACCGGGGTCTTTCCCTTTTGATAGTTCCGCAGCGCCATCCGAATGTAACTGTTGTGCCGATGTGGACGATGGCGAGTGGGCGTACGAACGTTCAATATTTAGACAATGTGAGGGTGCCGAGGACGGCTTTGGTGGGGGAGGAGAACCGTGGGTGGTACTACGT
>JACPPT010000025.1 GCA_016190815.1 Chloroflexota bacterium | reverse complement strand
GATTTGGAACCACCTCCGACCCTGGAGGAATGGGACGGCTTGATCAGACTCATCGGTATGACTGCTGAAGACCGCTCACGGATGTCAGCTCCCGTTGATGTTCGTCAAAGACCTTTGTTCGTTTTGCCGGACAAGCGGGCTATTCTTGTAGATATCTCTAATGGACTAGATACCCTATGGGAGGCCTTCGAGCGGGTAGCCAAAGCGGATCAACAATTCTTCAGCCGGTACCAGAAGAGGAAAGCTGGCTGGCTTGAGGACAGGGTTGCTGCCTGTCTCTCCAGTATCTTCCCGTCCCATTCCATTTACCGAAACTTGACATACGCCGATCCTGACAAGGCCAATGGTTCTACCGCCGAGTTAGATGCTGCTGTCGCCTGGGGGCCATTTCTGGTTTTAGTAGAGTGTAAGGCCAAGCAGTTTAGATTGGAGTCCCAACTCGGAGACATAGGGCGACTGCGTTCTGACATCAGAGCGAACGTAGAGGATGCATTTGACCAGGCGAAAAGAGCCGCGAGATATGTACATGACACTGCCGCCCCTATATTTGTTGAGTCGTCGACCGGCCGACAACTTGCAGTCCAGAAAGATCGTATCCGTCGCATTTACCTCATCACGGTTTCCCAACATCTGCTGGCTGGCTTGGCTACTAGATTGTCAATGTTCCAAGGTCTTGGCCTATTCCGAAATGGCGAGTATCCGTTGTCAATCAGTATTGCAGACTTGGAAACAGTGACGCAGTTTTGCGACGGTCCAGACGTGTTCTTGCACTACGTTGAGAAGCGCTTGCTGACGCAGAAGGAATCTCTCGACATCATGGCAGACGAGCTTGATTTTTTCGGCGCCTACCTGCAGACGCGCCTTCAGCCTTCCAGACTGTGGGAAAGGGATGATACAAAGCCCAATTTGGTAATGCTCGCCGGATATTCGGCCCAGTTCGATGATTGGTACAGCTACAAGCGAGGGGATTTGAGCGCACCGCCAAAAATCGGTCTCGAAATCCCTCTTGAAATCAAGGACATTCTCGCCGAGTTGCGCAAGCGCAATGACGATGGAGCCCGATGGATAGCGTTCGCTTTACTGGATCTGTCCGACCAAATGTTGGCCGTGATAGCGAAGGGCTTCGCTGATCTCAAGACTGCGCAGTTCACCCCGGGAAGGTTTCGGACATTGGTACGGAAGGAAGATGATGTTGTTGTTTCGATAGTCGCATCGCCTGATGCGCCGCAAGATCCGTAGCCAGTGAGGACTCAACTACGTGCTACCAACGAGAAATACCGCCATAAAGCTCCAAAAGTCATCGCTTTTGGTGTAGAGGCTAAGGATTCGTCGCAACCATTTGACTGTGCTTTTTGGCTTGACGGCACTTGGCAATATGATGCGAAAATGGAAGAGCTCATCGCCAATGAGCCACCCTTCCAGCCCCCACCAGGTACCAAATTGCCCGGCAGAAACGCGCCATGTTGGTGCGGAAGCGGCCGGAAGTTCAAGAAATGCTGCCTGCCCAGATTCGAGGCTGGTCGTAGGAGACTATCTAATCCTTCACTCTAGAAGACGCCTCTCTCGCTCGCGTGGGCTCTGGCAAATTTCTTGCCAGTATCTCATGCCCCACCAGAGGGGATTTGAACCATTCGGTCCCGTTATACCTTGCAGGTATTCCCTGACTCAACCCACCTCAACCCGCCCAATCCCTACTACTGACCCAGAAGTAGTGCACTATTGGGCGCCCTGAGGTTGCCTGATGCCTTGCTTTACAGCTTTCCCACCAGGTGATTTATCACCAGCCCTGTGGGGAGCTTTGGATAGAAATAGGTGGACTTGGGCGGCAGGGTCTCGCCGTTGTCCGCCACCTGCTTCAGAAGAGACAGGGGAACGGGCGGGAGGAGGAAGGCGAGCTGCCATTCGCCTCTCTTGACCAGGGTCAAACCCTCGTGAGCATCGTGGGTGAAAGCCAGATGGCCCTTTTTCTCCGCTTCCTCGGCGTCCATGCCCAGGACAGGCTTCAGGATGGCCTCGTTGAAGATGGCCGGCCCCAGGCTTCGCCAGGCGCTGGAACGCTCCCTGGGCATCAAATCCTCCAGCATGCTCTTGCTTCGAACTCGAAGCCCCATTAGCATATCCCCCCGAAGGCCGTAGACCCCCATTTCGTATGCTTTGGGGCGCTTCTGCTCTGGTGCTCCAGCGAAATCCTCCACGGTGCTTATGGAGGCCTCCTCCACGGCGAACAGCCTTGCCGTGTGCTCCTCAAGCCTCTGGATATTGCAACCCCGCAAAAGCCTGTGATAGGGCAGGGCAAGAAGGCCAGGGTCGTCAAAGGCAATGAGCGTCATCATAACGAAGTTGAAGGCGGCACCCTCGTCCCAACTTTTCTGGGCTGCCCTCATCCTGTCGCGGTAGTTCAGGGCAGTTTCGTAGCGGTGGTGGCCGTCGGCTATATAAATGGGCTTTGGCGAGAAGGCGAGTCTCAGTCTTCTGATGAGCGGACTTTTTGTTATCGCCCAAACCGTGTATTTTTCCCCGCTGGCCTCGGCCTGAACGACGGGGACTCCCCTTTCTGCCTCATCAAGAAGGGCGCTGACATCGTGCCCGGTGTCCTCATAGAGAGCCATGACGGGGCTGAAGTTGGTATGGCAGGCCAGCATCAGTTCCAGGCGGTCTGCCTTGGGTTTCTGGGCCGTTTTCTCGTGGGGCCGTATTATCCTCTTGTCCCACTCCTCAAGGCGCACACAGGCGACAAGCCCTCTTCTTGCCCTTCTCCTACCATCACAGCTATAGTCCTGTCTTAGAAGATAGAAAGCTGGCTGCTTCTCTGGCACAAGGACGTCTTTGTTCAGCCATTCCTGGAAGAGGGCGGAGGCGCGAGTGTAGCGGTTGTTACTGGGGGTGTCTTCTGGAGACTCCTGCCCGAACTCCAGACGCACGATATTGTATGGACTCAGACCGTAGAGTCGGCTCTGCTCCTCGCGGGAGATGACATCGTAAGGAGGACAGAGAACGTCTCCCGGATGAGCAATCAGGCTTTGATTATGTCTCAGTCCCCTGAAGGGGCGAACATCTGCCACTCTCTTCTCCTCCTTAAGGCATCGAGCTAAAAGTATACATCCTGTTTGGCGTGCGGTCTATCCTGAAAACAGCGATTGATATGCGTAATTGCAGGCCCCCGTAGGGCAGGTTTCCCAACCTGCCCGCTAAGGTCGGGTTAGGAAACCCGACCTGCAAATTCAATCTGCACGCCAAGGGCAGACCCTTCGCGGAGCTTGTCCCTTCATTATATTCAGAGCCTGTTCTGAGCGTGTCGAAGGAGCAGGCTCTCGAGGCCCGCTCTGGGCCGAAGGGCTCAGGGTGACAGCGGTCTGCTGATAGGCTTTATGTGCAAAATCGGGGTCTATCCTATTTCTGGCTTGTCCTATGCTATACTTCACTTGAGGTGATGTTGTGTCCGATATTTCGAGGTCAAAGGAGAGGGTGGAATGGCTGAGGAGGGAGATAAATCGTCATAATTACCTCTATTACGCCCTCAACAGCCCTGAGATAAGCGATGCCGAATACGATGAGCTTATGAAGGGGCTGAGAAAACTGGAGGAGCAGTACCCCCAGCTTATAACCCCGGATTCGCCAACCCAGCGTGTGGGGGCAACGCCTCTGGAGGAGTTCGGCACAGTGGAGCACCCGGTCCCTATGCTCAGCCTTGCCAACTCCTTCAACCACGAAGAGCTGCTGGAGTGGCACAAGAGGGCCACAAAGCTTTTGGGCGGCGATGGCTTCGACTTTGTTTGCGAGCTAAAGATAGACGGGCTGGCGGTAGCGCTTACCTATGAAAACGGCCTCCTCGTTCAGGGCGCCACCAGAGGCGATGGGTTTAAGGGGGAAGATGTAACCCAGAACCTGAGGACTATAAAGAGCATACCTCTTTCCGTGTCCAAAAACTCCCTGAGAAAGTTCGAGGTCAGGGGCGAAGTATATTTGCCCAAAGCCAGCTTCAGGAAGCTGAACGAGGAGCGGGCAGCCGCAGGCCAGCCTTTGTTTGCCAATCCAAGGAACGCGGCTGCCGGCTCCGTGCGTCAGCTTGACCCACGCATCACCGCTCAGCGGGCGCTGGATATTTTCATTTACGGCCTTGGATACGCCGAGGGAAGCATACCCCCGACCCATTGGGAGACAATGGAGCATCTAAAGTCCCTGGGCTTCAAGATAAACCCCCACAATGCCCACTGCACCGACATTGAGGAGGTGGAGAGCTACCACCAGGATTGGGTGGAGAGACGGGAGAGGCTGGAGTACGAGACCGATGGCGTGGTGGTGAAGCTCAACCCTATTGCGCTCCAGGAAAGGCTGGGATACGTGGGTCGTGAGCCTCGATGGGCTGTTGCCTACAAGTTTCCTGCCACTCAGGCCACTACCAGGCTCATAGACATAGGTATAAACGTTGGGCGGACTGGCTCCCTGAACCCGTACGCTATTCTGGAGCCGGTGAACATAGGTGGAGTCACGGTGAAGATGGCCACCCTTCACAACGAGGATGATATTCGCCGAAAGGACATTCGCATTGGCGATACGGTCATTGTCCAGCGGGCCGGCGAGGTCATACCCCAGATTGTGGGGCCGGTGGTGAGCAAGCGGACGGGAGCTGAGAAGGAGTTTGAAATGCCCTCCCGTTGCCCCGTATGCGGAGGGAAGGTGATAAGGTCTGAGGGCGAAGCGATGTCCAGGTGCATCAACTCATCCTGTCCGGCCCAGATTTTCGAGCTACTGAAGCACTTCGTATCCAGAGGCGCTATGGATATCGAGGGCGTGGGCGAATCATTGTGCGCTGCCCTTCTTGATGCAGGGCTTGTGAAGGACGTGGCCGATATTTACTACCTTACCAAAGAGAAGCTCTTGACCATGGAGAGAATGGCAGACAAGAGCGCCAGCAACGTGCTCACCTCCATCGAGAGGAGCAAGAACAGGCCGCTTTCCAGAGTGATATTTGCCCTGGGGATAAGACACGTAGGCGGCGAAACCGCAGAGCTCCTCGCCCGGCACTTCAAAAGCATAGACGAACTGGCGAAGGCCAATGGAGAGGTGCTCCTCTCTATCCCTACCATAGGTCCAAAGATAGCCGAAAGCATCCTCGACTACTTTAGAGTGGAGAGCAACCTCAACGTCATTGAAAAGCTGCGCCGGGGCGGCGTCAGGCTGGAGGCCGAAGCGCCGAAGGCGAAAGGCGCGTTGCCCCTGGCAGGTCTTCAGTTTGTCATAACGGGAAGACTTGCTTCTATGAGCCGGCAGCAGGCGGAGGATAGGGTTAAAGCGTCTGGTGGCTCCGCGGGCTCTAGCGTTAGCCGAAAGACCAACTACCTGGTAGTTGGAGAGGACCCCGGCTCCAAGCTGGACGACGCACGCAGGCTGGGCACGAAGCTCCTGACAGAAGAGGAGTTTTTGAAGCTGCTGAGCCGACCAGACTCTGCGGCTTGAAGATACAAGGAGGTTCAAAAGGCGATGAAAATAATCCTGGGCCTAGGCAACCCGGGGCCGATGTATGCCAAAAGTCGCCATAATATTGGCATTCTATGTGTAGAGCGATTCGCCAAGGCCAGAAAAATCGACCTTACTAACAGAGGCAAGAACGCCGCCTGGGGTGAGGGCAGAATTGACAGCGAGGAGTTCATCCTGGCGAAGTCCCGAACCTTTGTTAACCTGAGCGGCAACGCAGCAGGCTATCTGATTAGAAGGGTCAATAGCTCGCCTCAGGACCTCGTTGTCGTCCATGACGACCTGGACTTGCCCCTGGGCAAAGTCCGGATAAGGCCTAGGGGAAGCTCGGGCGGGCACAAAGGGCTTACCTCAATAATACAGGAGCTGGGCACAGAGGAGTTCAATCGAATAAGAGTGGGGATCGGTCGACCGGAGGAAAAGGGCCTTGACACGGTGCCCTACGTCCTGGGTACATTCACCAGGGAGGAGGAGCTAACTGTAAAAGAGGTGGTTTCCAGAGTAAGTGAAGCTCTGCAAGACCTTATCTTGAAGGACATGACATGGGTCATGAACCGTTACAATGCTTAGCCTTTCTATAAAAAGGTGCTTTCTAGGGGTTGTTCTTCTCGTCTTTCTGGCCGTAGCCTGTGTCTCGCCCTACCCAAGGGTTACACCTACACCTACCAGTACACCCATCCTGACGCCTACACCCACCAGCACGCTGGTACCGACTCTCACCCCCACTCCAACTGTTGAAGCTAAGCCTCCATCTCCTACATTTAGCCCACCCCCCGATGCAGACCTGTACGAACTGGTAAGAAGAATACGCCTCAAGTCCAGGGACCCCATCCAGAGGGCAACAGGAGATGTCGCCTATGAAGTGGGACAAAGGCACACATTCTGGGCTGTGGACCTGGATGAGAGAAGGCCGTTTCCTGTAGAGGCTACTCTTCGCTACATATCCCCTCATGCCTATTTTTGGTTTGATGAGGGGTTGAAAATAACCCAGGAAGAGCTGGAGCGCTCTGCCAGGGAGCTGGAGGAGAGGATAATCCCGTCTGACTTGTCCCTGACAGGCGTGGAGTGGCCTTCTGGAATTCGGGGGTCTCTGAGAATAACGCTTCTGCACGGAAACATACCAAACGTTGCAGGCTATTACAGCTCGGCGGACGAATATCCCAGCGCCGTCAACCCATACAGTAACGAAAGGAAGATGTTCTACATCAATATGGGCGTTCTGAGACCTGCCTCGCCCACCTACTATGCTGTGCTCGCCCACGAGCTTCAGCACGCCCTGCACTGGATGGCTGACCCCACGGAGGAAGAGTGGATAAGTGAAGGGTTGTCTGTACTGGCAGAGGAGGTTGCAGGGTACCCCCAGCGGGTTCTGAACTTCTTCCTTCGCTCTCCCGACACTCAGCTCAATGCCTGGGCGGAGGACCCTCAAGCGAGCGCTCCCCACTACGGGGCAGCCTATCTTTTTATGAAATACCTCTCCCAAGTATACGGCACAGCCACCCTCAAAGAACTCGTCTCCGAACCTGCCGATGGCATTGAGGGTGTGGATTCCTATATAAGGAAAAAAGACATTGGCGCTAGCTTTGAGGATGTCTTTAGAGATTGGGTAATAGCAAACTACCTGGATTCTCCAGAGGGAGTGAAGTACGGCTACCCACGCCTGGATGTTCGCATTAACCCCACTGAGGTCTTAAGCAATTTCAGGAGTTACTCCGGAGCGGTGCATCAATATGCAGCCAACTACATCGAGCTCCGACTTAAAGGGGGAGATGCTCTGCTGAGCTTTCAAGGCTCCACATTGGTCAAACTCATACCCAACGAGCCTCACAGCGGAAAAGGACAGTGGTGGAGCAATCGCGGCAGCGTCATAGACAGCACCATGACCAGGGAGTTCGACCTCTCGGGGCTTACAAAAGCAACGTTGAACTTCTGGACCTGGTATGATATTGAGAAAGACTTCGACTATGCGTATGTGGAGGTTTCCACAGATGGCGGCGTTACCTGGCAAGCGCTTCAGGGGAGATACAGCACACCGGAAAGCCCCGTGGGGAACAGCCTGGGATACGCCTACACGGGCAAGAGCGGCGAGGGAAGCCTCCAATGGGTTGAGGAGAACATTGACCTGACGCCGTTCACCGGTGGGAAGGTTCTGCTGCGTTTTGAGTATGTAACAGACGACGCCGTGAGCAATGCTGGGCTTGCCCTGGACGATATTTCAATACCCGAGCTTGGCTATCTTGACGACGCTGAGAGGGATAACGGATGGAAGGCTGAGGGATTCATCAGGACTGAGAACCTGGTGCCCCAGCGCTTCATCGTTCAGGTCATCGAGTATGGAAAAGAGGTCAGAGTAAGGGAAATGCCTCTGGATGACTCCCAGAGGGGTGAGCTTGTAATAAAAGGCTTTGGCTCGGAGCTATCCAGGGCTGTGCTGGTGATTGCCGCCCTTGCGCCATTGACCACGGAGAAGGCCACATATGAATTTACCCTCAGCCCATACCCGTAAGTGCATTGAATTCAAAGTTTGATTAATTGCCGCTTTTATCGAAAATGTCTTGAGTATTCTGAAGCGGTCTGTCGTTGGCTCCTATCACAATGTCTCACTCAAACACCTTGATGCCTACCTTGACGAGTTGGAATGGCGGTTTAACAACCGTTAATAATATGAGGAACTGACAACTGTGTCTCATCAAATCTAAGTATCCCATTCTCATCTATCTCTAACAGATATTTATGTGTACCCCACTTACTTTTCAATCTTGGTGTAGCAGTAATTGTGACCTCCACAATACACCTGGCTATAGCTTTTCCTTCAGTAATTAGCTTATCGCCTATTCTCTCTATGCTTCTTTCTCCTGAAAATACCGAGAATGTTTGCTCGCCAGATGTTCCCATTTTGAAAAGCTCAATTCCGCCCCGAAGTATTGACTTTAGTGGTTCGCCTTTTAGTATAACATCTCGTTTTGCCTTTTCCCCTACTAAGATAGAAGCTATACCACCATCACCATCAATATGACAACTTATATCACGAACTGATTCCCAGTACATCGTATAAAGTTCTCGTTCTGGTACTGTAGCAATAACCCTTGCTTTGGCTGTGAAATTTGCTTCTCCACCGATATTCCGAACTTCCAAGATAGCTCGGCCATTGTGGATTTGAGGCTTCACGATTATTTCGGGTTTCTGTTGCAAGGCTAGGTCAATTTCCCTAATAGCTGTAAGTAGCACAAAAATACCAGAAGCAATAAGCCCTATTCTCCCCCAATGACTAGGTGATATAGTAAGTACGCTTTCACCGGTGTAATCAAACGCCAGGCCGAGTCCTGCTAATAGACCTGTCACAACTCGGCCTGCCACAAGAAATATAATTCTGACCCAGCCCATGCCCCTATTCTACCACTTCGGCAACTTGTGTCTAATACACAATGCCCAATAAATGATAAAGCTCAATAGCAAGAGACTTGAGGGGCTACGCCTTGAGGCCCTTTTCCAGAAGGCCCTTGACCCTTTTCCAGATCGTAGCTGATACTGTTCTTCTGGGCAGGGTGCCGTCCACCACCAGCCACCTTTGAGGTTCGGCTGAGGTCAATTTCAGGTACCCTTCTCTCACTCGCCGATGGAAGGCCAGCTCTTCCTCCTCGAAGCGGTCGCCGTTTTTCTGTCCCTTTCTTTTTAGCCCCAACTCCACAGGTACATCAGGAAGAATGGTCAGGTCCGGCTTCAGCCCCTGGGAGGCAAGGTTGTTGCATGCCTTGATAAAGCCCATGTCCAGACCTCGCCCATATCCTTGATAGGCGAAGGTGGAGTCAGCGTAGCGGTCGCATATGACCACGAAGCCCTTTTCCAGGCCTGGTTTAATAACGCGTGTCACAAGCTGGGCGCGACAGGCCAGGAAGAGCAAAAGCTCTGCCTCGGGTGAAATGCTGGAATCGTGTTTAAGCAAAAAGCGAATGCGGTTCCCGATAGGTGTTCCGCCTGGCTCGTGGGTAAGTATTGAGGGAGTGCCTTGAGCAGAGAGCCTCTTTTCCAATGCCTTGGCCTGAGTGCTCTTTCCGCTCCCTTCCCCGCCTTCAAAGGTTATGAAAAGGCCCATGAATCAACCTTCTCGCTTCAGGGCGCGCTTCCCAGGCGGAAGAACCTCACACGCCTGAAAGGCTCCCTGCCGCTGCTTGCCGACTGGATATTGTAGCGCTCTGCTATCTGGTGCTGCAAGCGGCGCACAAAGGCGTTCTGTGGAGCCAGCTCTATAGTTTTACCCTCTGTGGCGACCTTTTCGGCGGTCTCTTCGGCCTCTTGAATTGCTACTGCCAGGGCATCTGAGGAGCGCTCGCCGCCGCAGATGGTCAGAAGGCTCTGCTCAACCTGGGCCAGGTTGTTTTTTCGTATCACGAATATAGGTACACCCGCACCCTCTGCTGCCACCAGGGTCTGGGGCTTTCTCCTGTAGTATTTCCTGGTGGTAATAAGCACATCGGCCCCCCGCAGGTCGTTGACCACTGTTACAGGGAGCTGCAAGGACCTTATCACCTGCTCTATACTGGTGCGGCCTATTCCAAACGGATAGACCTTGGGGGTTTTTGAAACAATTTGTGGCTGCTGAGTCTCAGCGAGCTTTGGAGAGCGGGTGGGGATGGTCTCCCTGGCCCTTCTGACCTCACTCTTGTCGTCCAGCCAGCGAACCTCCGGAGGTGTGACGTGCCCGCGAAGCAGGGCATCCACTACCTCTGCCACGTTGGGGTGAATGGCTACCTTTTCCCAGTTCTGTATTTCCACCACGATATCAAAGGTGGGAGGAGCTTTGCGCTCGAGTATTGATTTCTGAGTGCCCCGGCGCCGGGCCTCCTCATCTCCCAACGTTACTGACTGTATCCCGCCCACCAGGTCGCACAGGGTGGGGTTCATGATTAGATTTTCAAGGATGTTGCCGTGAGCGGTTGCAACTAGCTGGACGCCCCTTTCGGCAATGGTTCGGGCAGCGAATGCCTCCAGCTCGGTGCCTATCTCGTCGATGATGATGACCTCAGGCATATGGTTCTCCACAGCCTCTATCATCACGGCGTGTTGCATCGATGGCGTTTTCACCTGCATCCGCCGGGCGTGGCCGATGGCGGGATGAGGTATATCCCCGTCGCCGGCGATCTCGTTGGAGGTGTCTACAATAACCACTCGTTTCTTGAGGTCATCTGCCAGGACCCTGGCCACTTCCCGGAGCATGGTAGTCTTGCCCACCCCGGGCCTCCCCAGAAGCAGAATGCTTTTACCGGACTGAACCAGGTCTTCGATTATCTTTATGGTACCGTAAACTGCCCGGCCAACCCTGCAGGTAAGCCCCACAATTTTGTTGCGGCGGTTGACAAACGCTGAAATGCGATGGAGGGTGCGCTCTATGCCAGCTCTGTGATCGTCCCCAAAGGAACCTATGCGGCTAACAACGTAGTCGATGTCTTCCTGTGTCACCTCTCTTGAACTTAGGTTCACGTCTCCGCTGGAGAAACGAGCCTGTGGGACGCGGCCCAGGTCCATCACCACCTCCAGAAGCTCTCTTTTGTCCTCTCTGCCCATAAGAGGATGGGCAATATGGGGTGGAAGGGCTTCCAGAAGGGCATCCAGATCGTCAGTTATTCGCTTTTGTACTTTTTCCTTTACAAAACGCTGTTCCATTCAAACACCTGCTGGTGCCAACGAGGCCTGCCTGACCTTGGCTGTCACCTGCTTTACTAAAATAACGTATCTCGCCACCTCCACGAAACCTCTGCCCAGAAGAAGACGACACAATGCCTCCTGAAACTCAGGAACAAGACAGAGAATTGACGTCTTACCCTTCTTAGACCTGAAAATGTGTGTCAGAACCATTTCGAGAGCTTCTTCTGACGCCGGGTCTACCAGCATATCGACATGGGTATCCCCTTCGTATTCAGCAAGCCTCAGCCACCCGAGGATTCTGCCGCCCTTTTCATAAACAAATTGCCCTTTTGTTCCGTTTTTCAAGAGCAGGTCCTTGGCCTCGGACCACTCCTTAAAGGTTGAGCCCACAGCCCTGCACACCTTTTGGGAAGCTATGGAGTTGTATAGCGAGAAAACCCCGAATTCGTCCCCTTGTCTCTTGGAGCGCCAGCCAAGGGAGTAAGTCTTTGAGGGAATCTCCTCCGTCCCGTCGCCATCGTAGCGATAAAGAAACTCGCTGAAGCAACGGCGAAATCCGGCCTGCTGAACTGAGGAAATGAGAGGGCTCGCCTCGGAGATGCGCAAAAAAATCCTTTCTGCGCCCGCCTGCCCGGCGGAGATGCCATGCATTTCCAGAAGCTCCCTTTGGAACTCCTCGTCTGCCGATGCCGAAAGGAGGTAGTCTACTTCCCAGGTCTTGGAGTCTGAATGGCTTCTTATAGACGCCAGGCCCCTGAGCGCTTTATCCTCTAACCCAACCCAAGTTTGCCTTTTCCTCAACAGAGAAAACCAGAGACCCCGCCAGTAGATCTCCCCCAAGTCTGCGCCATTTCTCGTAATCCTGCTTCGGGGCTTTGCCTCGTTGGGCATGGCGCTGAGGCTGGATCTAAGCAACGCAAACAAGTCAAAGATGTGAAGACTTCTTATCATTCTGTTGCTTTTCAGGGGAGGCCTCTCAACTCCTGGAGCAGGCAATGTTTAGAAAGTAGTCGTGGAACCTGAGGTCATCGGTCAACTCGGGATGAAAGGCGCACACCAGAATTTTGCCCTGCCTTGCGGCGACCGGCGTCCCATCTGATAGATGTGCCAATACCTTAACATCAGGCCCTGTTCTGCCAATGACAGGGGCTCTGATGAAAACGGCACGGAAGTACTTCTCGCCCAGCTCCGGGATAGGGATGTCCACCTCAAAACTATCGACCTGCCTACCGAAAGCATTTCGCTTTACATCTATATCTAAAATTCCAATGGTTGGCTGGTCAAATCCGGGTATTCCATTGGCCAGAAGAATCATTCCAGCGCAGGTGCCCAAGATGGCGAAGCCGTTTTGAGCACGTTTCTTAATGGAATCCAGAAAGTTGTACTCCACCATGAGCTTGCCTATGGTGGTACTTTCGCCACCGGGTATTACGAGGCCATCCAGCCCGTCAAGGTCTTCGGGCAGCCTGACCTCTACCGCCTCCACCCCTATTTTCTTAAGCGTCTCTATGTGCTCTTGAAATGCTCCTTGTAGCGCAAGAACTCCGATTCTTGTCATAATCCCTCTTCTAGCTCCTGGACTACCATCCCCTCGTGGCAAGGAGGGCTTCTTTGGGCAAGGAGCGCACATCGAGACCTTTCATGGCCTCTCCGAGGCCCTTGGAGACCTCGGCGATGACCTCCGGGTTGCGGAAGTGAGTTGTAGCCTGGACTACGGCTTTTGCCATAACTGCCGGGTTGCTGGACTTGAAGATGCCTGACCCCACAAATACCCCATCAGCACCCAACTGCATCATAAGGGCTGCATCGGCGGGTGTGGCCACCCCACCTGCTGCAAAGTTTACAACGGGGAGCTTCCCCGTCTTGTGGATTTCCATGACCAGCTCAAAGGGAGCGCCCAGGGTCTTGGCCTCAGCCATTAGCTCGTCTTCAGTCATCCCCTGAATGCGTCTTATGCTGTCCATCACAGTCCTCATGTGCCTTACGGCCTCGACGATATTGCCTGTGCCGGCTTCTCCCTTGGTTCTTATCATTGCAGCACCTTCTCCAAGGCGTCGAAGGGCTTCTCCCAGGTCCCGGCAGCCGCACACGAAAGGGACCCTGAAGTCATGTTTCCATATGTGGTGGCTTTCGTCGGCAGGGGTTAGCACCTCTGATTCATCTATGTAGTCCACCCCCAATACTTCCAGCGCCTGTGCCTCCACAAAGTGCCCGATGCGGCACTTGGCCATAACAGGTATGCTAACCGCATTCATGATGGCCAGTATTATGGTCGGATCAGCCATTCTGGCCACGCCTCCAGCAGCCCGAATGTCAGCGGGAACACGCTCCAAGGCCATCACGGCGCAAGCCCCCGCCTCTTCCGCTATTTTGGCGTGTTCAGGTGTTACAACGTCCATGATCACGCCGCCCTTCAGCATCTGTGCGAGCCCCTTTTTGACGGTCCAGGTGCCCTTTTCCATTTTTCCTCCTACTGCGTACAATAAGACCTAAAGCATCCCATATTGTTTATGTTAAGAACTGAAAAAGCCTTTTCTTCAGCAGCTCGACTCAGAAGTAAGCTTGCTTGATATTTTATTCTACAACTCCCAAAAGCGGTTTGCAAGTGCAACCTTTGCGCCAGAAGGTGTCCTTTTGACCGTCTTTAATCCCTCAACAGGTCTCGGGCAATGACCATTCGGTGCACCTCTGAAGGGCCTTCCCCTATCCTCCTTACCCTCGCCTCCCTGTACCAGCGCTCCAGGGGCAGGTCTTTGCTCACTCCATAGCCCCCGTGGATCTGAACAACCCTGTCTATCACCCTCATAAGAACCTCGCTGGAGAAGAGCTTGGCTATGGATGCCTCGTGGCGATAATCCTCCCCGTGGTCCATCTTCCAGGCCCCCTCCCATACAAGCCAGCGAGCTGCCCTTGTCTCAATGTCTGAGTCAGCCAGCATCCACTGGATAGCCTGGCGGCGGCTCAGGAGCTCGCCAAAGGTTTCCCTTTGTTTTACATAGGATATGGCCATGCGCAGAGCTGCCACACATACCCCAACATGGGCAGCGGAATATGGGAACCTCTCCTTGCCCAGAAGCCCTGCGAGGAGAGCAAACCCTTCGCCTTCATTGCCTAGAAGGTTGGAAGTGGGAACACGACAATCCTGAAGATGTATCTCAAAGGGATAAAGTGGCCTGATGACAGGGATGGTTCTGAAGCTCAGCCCTGGAGTCCCCTTTTCCAGCACAAAACAGCTTATGCCGGCTCTCCCCTTTCCCGAATCAGTCCGGGCAAAGACGACGCCCCACTCTGCTACATCCACATGCGCTATGAAGACCTTGGTGCCGTTGAGAACCCAATAATCGCTATCTCTTTTTGCCCTTGTCTGAATGGCCCGTGCGGGATCGGAGCCACCGCTGGGCTCTGTTATAGCGTAGTAGGTTTCATGGCCTTCGCGAATGACTGGCACCGCGAATTTCTGAATCTGCTCCGGTGTTCCCAAATATATTACGGCGGGAGGTGGGTTGCCCAGGACTCCATAGGCTGGGCCGTATAGGCCGTTGCGGTGCTGGGCCATCTCCTCCCTCACTACGCAATAAGCAAATGTATTCAGTCCGCCGCCGCCATACTCTGCTGGCTCTCCCAGGCACCAGAGGCCAGCCGCCTTGGCCTTTTGAGAAAGCCTTCTGTAGTGCTCAGGAGAAAGCCTAATAGCCTCGTAATCTATCTCATGCTCTAGGGAAACTATCTCCTCCGCTACGAATTTTCGCACAGTGGTCTGGAGCATCTTGAGCTCTTCTGGAAGTTGATAGCCCGTAAAGTCCATGGCGTCTCCTTTCATCCTTCCCCTTGTGGAAGGATAGGTAAAGTCTTCCCAAATTACAGCCTTTGGAAATGAATGGGGCCTTCAAACTGCCCCATAGCTGCCTCGTGGAAGGCCTCGGGAAAAGTGGGGTGAGCATGTATGGTCTCCACAATATCCCTGGCACGTGCGCCAAGCTTTACAGCAAGCGTCCCCTCTGCAATGAGGTCCGTAGCCCTGTGGCCTATTATGTGGACGCCTAGCACCCTGCCGCTTTCCGCTTCGCAAACAAGCTTAACAAATCCACTACTCTCCCCCTGTATCTGGGCCCTGGCTGAGGACGAGAACGGGAATCTGCTTACCTTGTACGATATGCCTTTTTCTTTAGCCTCTTTCTCCCCGAGGCCTACCTGGGCTATCTCAGGGATGGAGAATATGCAATCCGGGACAGCGCTCAGGTCCGCCTCCCGTCTATGCCCAAGGGCGTTCTCCACGGCCACCTCGCCCTGATAGGATGCCACGTGGGCAAGCATCCTCTGCCCGGTGACGTCCCCAATAGCATATATGCCCTCTACGTTTGTCTCCATTCTTTCGTTTGTAGCGATAGCCCTCCTGTTCATTTTTATGTTGAGCTCCGATAGCCCCAGCCCATCAACGTACGGCCAGCGACCTACTGCCAGCAAGACCATCTCTCCCTGGACACTACGCTGCCCCTGGGATGTGTCGAAGACGACCTCCAGAAGCTCGTTACTTTGTTTTATCTCCTTCACCGCTGCCCCGACATTTATCTCTACACCCCTGGCTTTTAGAAGGGGAACAAGACGCCGAACCACGTCATCTTCTACTTGAAGGAGTATGGTTGGAAGCATCTCAACTATGGTGACTTTTGTATCTAAGATGGCAAAGATGCAAGCGAACTCAACCCCGATGACCCCGCCGCCGATGATTACAAGGCTTTTGGGGGGGCTTTCTATCTGCAGAAGCTCATCGGTGGTAACGACGCCAGGGATGGATGCGCCAGGTATAGGGATGCGTGCAGGCACAGACCCTGTAGCTATGACTATGCTCTTTGCATTGATCTCACGCTCAGGCTCAACCAGCACCCTCCCGGGTGAAATAATTCGTCCACTACCCGTAAAAACAGTCACCTTGCCAGCTTTGAGGAGCTGCTCAACGCCCCCAACCAGGGAGTCCACCACACGCCTCATCCTGGTTGTAAGCCGGTGGAAATCAATCTCAGGTTGCCCAACATCTATCCCGAACTCTCCGGCGTGCTGAACCTCCAGAACGATCTCCATCCCCCTAACCAGGGCCTTGGTGGGTATACAGCCCCTGTTGAGGCAGGTACCACCAAGCCGATCCTTTTCCACAAGGGCCACCCTTGCCCCCAACTGAGACGCCCTTAACGCTGCCACATAGCCGCCCGGCCCACCGCCTAAAATGGCTATGTCGAAGTTTTGAGGCTCTGCCATGCTGCACCTACAAGCTCACTGATGCTCCTTATGCCCTCTCTTATGCAAAAGGCCTCTATCCCTTCAATGGTCTCAATGGCCGCATTGGGGTTTACGAAATTGGCTGTCCCAACCTGTACTGCCCTGGCACCGGCCATGATGAACTCCAGGGCATCCGTGGCGTTGAAGATGCCGCCAATGCCTATTACAGGTATGTCTACTGCCCGTGATACCTTGTAGACCTTGGCCAGGGCCAGAGGTTTAATGGCCGGGCCGGAAAGACCCCCAGTAACGGTGCCCAGCAACGGTCTCCTCCTGTTTGCATCGATGGACATGCCCACAAAGGTGTTGACCAGGGAGAGGGCATCGGCGCCGGCTTCCACCACCGCTTGGGCTATCTCCACTATGTCCGTTACGTTGGGAGTAAGCTTTACTATTACAGGCAGGGAATAGACATCCTTCACTGCTTCAGTCACCTTGGCTGACATCTCTGGGCTCGTCCCGAACTCTAATCCGCCTGCAGTTACATTGGGGCAGCTTATGTTCACCTCTATCCCGCTTACGCCCTGCACCCCCTCTAGCGCCCTCGCAATCTCATAATACTCCTCAACGGTCTCCCCGGCTACGTTGACTATAACAGGCACCTGCCAGGTTGCCCAGACCGGTGCCTTCTCCCTTATCAGGGCTTCAACCCCTATGTTCTGAAGACCTATGGAGTTGAGCATTCCCGAGGCGGTTTCCACAATCCTTGTTTGCGGGTTACCCTTCCGGGGTTTGAGGGTTGTTCCCTTGCAGATGATGGCCCCCAGATTTTGGATATCCGTAAGCTCTGCAAACTCCATACCATAGCCGAAGGTGCCCGAGGCAGTCATAACAGGGTTTCTAAGCCGAAGGGCCCGGCTATTGTTGGGAGCCAACTCAACGCTCAGGTCAAGTACAGATGGCATTGTGCTATAGTGCTCTGTAAGTTTCCTGAAGTAGAAGGGCATCCTCTTCCAGAATGGGGCTCTCGCAGACCACCATACCTCCGGCACCCCGCTCCTTTAGCGCCCTTAGAAGATCCTTGTAGTTCATATCGGCCTCCTTTAGAGCGTAGTGCTTTGTCTCCCCGTGTTTGCCCCAGCCTATGCCGGAGAGGTGAATGTGTATTTCATCCAGACCAGCCCTCCCCAAGGCCCTCTCAATATTGCCAAGAATGGAGATGAATTCATCGTAAGTATTATAGGCACCCTGGTTCCTAGCATGCCAGTGAGCGAAGTCTACGCAGGGGGCAAGCTCCTTCAGCTCAGAGCAAAGGTTCAGCACTTCTTCCAGAGTTCCAAACTGGGTCACTTCCCCTGTAACTTCTGGCCTTAAACGAATGCTCAGGTTCTCCTTCTCAATTTGGCCCAGAACCTCCTGCATTTGCCTTTTGACCATATCATAAACTTTTGAAGGATGGTCTCCCATATAGTATGCTGCATGGAAGACTATCTCCTTTGCGCCACACAGATGACAAATGCGAGCGGTCTGAAGCAGTCGCTCGCGGCTGGCATTGATCTTCTCCGGGTCTTTAGCGTTAAGATTCAAAAAATAGGGGGCGTGGGCGCTGAGCCGGACTCCATTTTCCTCAGCCACCTCTCGAACCTGAAGGGCCGTTTTCTCTCCCATCTTCACACCCTGCACAAACTCCAGTTCCATGCAGCCCAGCCCCAGTTCCCTTATACGTCTTATTCCATCTGCGCTGCTGGTAGATTTGGAGCTACGGGGTGTGCCTCCGGTTCCGAAGAGGAGCTTCGCCATTCTACTCCGCCTTTAATAGTTTGAACACCCCTTGTGGAGGTGAGGAATTAGAGCTCTTCTTTTTCTTCCCCAGAGGAGTCAAAGAGGGCGCGGGCCTTTTCGGCCTCCTCGTCTCTTACGGGAGGAAGCTCTGCCAGCGGTTCCTCGGAGGTGGTGGCCTTTTCAACAAGCTCTGGCATCTCAAAAGAGGCCGGTATCAGCCTGCCGATGATGACATTCTCCTTCAGCCCCCGGAGCCTATCAATGCTGCCCTGGAGGGCTGCCTCTGTCAGAACTCTTGTGGTCTCCTGGAAGGATGCGGCAGCAAGAAAGCTATCTGTGTTGAGGGATGCCTTGGTCACGCCTAGAAGCACGGCCTGGGCTGTGGCTGGCTCCCCACCTTCAGCCAACACCTTAGCATTTATCTCCTCGTAAAGGACACGGTCCACCAGCTCCCCCGGCAAGAGGTCTGTATCGCCTGGCGAGTCCACCCGCACCTTGCGCAACATCTGACGTATGATGACCTCTATGTGCTTGTCGTTAATGGTCACACCCTGGGAGCGATAGACCTTCTGCACCTCCTCTATCAGATACTGCTGGACCGCCTCCCGACCTCTTATCCTCAGGATGTCCTGGGGGCTTATGGGGCCTTCGGTGAGCTGGTCGCCCGCCTTGACCTGAGCCCCGTTCTCGACGAGGATATGTGCAGCGGCCTGAACCAGGTATTCGCGCTCCTCCCTTTCCTCATAATTTATTACGAACTGGTCTCCCTCGAGCACAACCCTTCCAGAGTTTCGAGCTATTACTGGAGAGGCCGGGACTATATCCTTGTCCTTGGCTTTGGCCTTGCCCTCTTTGGGTGGATGGGCTAACACAGTGCCTGCCTCCACCCAGCTCTCTGAGTTGACCTCAAGCACATAGCCTTGGGGCAACTTATATTCGTCCCTGTAGATCTCAGAGCTTACTACCTTTATCTTTCGGCCATCTTCTTCCTCTGTTATCTCCACCAGGCCATCAATCTCTGATAAAACAGCCTGTCCTTTGGGTGCTCTGGCCTCAAAGAGCTCCTCAACTCTCGGCAGGCCGCTGGTGATGTCCACTCCAGCCACACCCCCTGTGTGGAATGTGCGCATGGTCAGTTGGGTTCCAGGCTCGCCAATGCTCTGAGCAGCGATGACCCCTCCAGCCTCGCCTATCGCCACTAGCTTGCCTGTGGCCAAGCTTCGACCATAGCACAAACGACATATGCCTCGTTTAGACTCACAGGTAAGAGGCGACCTAACGTAAACCCTGTTTATGCCCAGGGACTCTATTTTCCTGGCCTTCTCCTCGTCTACCTCCTGGTTGGCCTCTACAATGACCTCCCCATTGGTAGGGTTCACCACACGGCTTGCTGTAGTCCTGCCTACGATGCGCTCGGCTAAGGTTCCCAGTATAGCCCTGTCATGGGAAGAAGAGAACCACACGCCCATTACGGTCCCGCAGTTCTCCTCAAGTACGATGACCTCCTGTGAGACGTCGATGAGGCGGCGTGTAAGGTAGCCGCTATCGGCAGTCCTCAGGGCTGTATCAGCCAAACCCTTGCGAGCGCCGTGGGTTGAGATGAAGTACTCCAACACCGAGAGACCCTCTTGGAAGCTGGACTTTATGGGCAGGTCTATTATCTTTCCCCTCGGGTCGGTCATAAGGCCACGCATACCCACCATTTGCTTGATCTGGGCTATGTTGCCTTTGGCCCCTGAGGCTGCCATCATGTAGATACCTCCATAGGACGGCAGCTCCTCCGATATCACCTCGGTCATCTTATCGCTGGCCTCTGTCCAGATCTGAACCGCCTTATTGTAGCGCTCTTGGTCGTTTATTAGACCCCTCTGATACTGCTTTTCCAGCTCGGCGATCATCTGGCTTGCCTCATCCATAATCATCGCCTTCCTGATGGGCACCTGGAGGTCGTTTAGAGCTATGGTCGTACCGGATTTTGTAGCAAAGCGGAATCCCAAATTCTTTATGTCATCCAGCACATCGGCAGTGGCCTCATTCCCCAGAATACGATAGCACTCAGCAACTATATCCCTGAGAGCTTTCTTATCCACAGGCGTGTTCTGGAATTCTATTTCCTTTGGGAGGATCTCATTAAAGAGGATTCGCCCCACGGTGGTCTTTATGCGCTCCCCATGTGTGTTGCGCACCTCTATTTCGGCCTGTATGTCCATAACGCCTAGTTCATAGGCCAGCTTTGCCTCGTCGAAGTTAGAAAAGGTCTTTCCCTCTCCCTTGGCGCCTTTCTTGCTCGACGTCATGTAATAGCATCCCATCACCATGTCCAGCGTTGGCGCCACAATGGGCTCGCTTGAACTGGGGGAAAGAAGGTTATTGGTGCTCAGCATTATTTTGCGGGCCTCCAATACCGCCGCCTTTGAAAGGGGGACGTGAACTGCCATCTGGTCACCGTCGAAGTCGGCATTGAAGGCTGTGCACACCAGAGGGTGAATCTGAATAGCGCTTCCATCTATAAGAACGGGCTCGAAAGCCTGTATCCCCAGCCTGTGCAGGGTTGGTGCCCGGTTGAGCAGAACGGGACGCACTTTGATGACCTCCTCTAGCACATCCCACGCCTCGGGCTTGCCCCGCTCCACCATACGTTTTGCGCTTTTTATATTGTGGGCATGACCCCTTGAGACGAGCTTATGCATGACAAAAGGCTTGAATAGCTCTAGGGCCATGCGTTTGGGAAGGCCGCACTGGTGCAGCTTGAGCTCCGGCCCCACGACAATGACGGAACGCCCACTGTAATCCACCCGCTTGCCCAGGAGATTCTGGCGGAAACGCCCCTGTTTCCCTCGGAGCATGTCTGAAAGAGACTTGAGCTTGTGGTTATGGCTCCCGGCTATGGCTCTTCCCCGCCTGCCGTTATCAATGAGGGCATCTACAGCCTCTTGGAGCATGCGCTTCTCGTTGCGCACAATTATCTCAGGGGCTCCAAGCTCCAGAAGGCGCTTTAGGCGATTATTACGATTGATAACCCTTCTATAAAGGTCATTGAGATCGCTGGTGGCAAAGCGCCCTCCATCCAGCTGAACCATGGGTCGAAGATCCGGGGGGAGTACCGGCAAAACAGTAAGGATCATCCACTCTTGTCTATTGCCACTCTTTCGGAGCGCCTCCACCACCCGCAAACGCTTGGTGGCTTTCTTCCTCCTCTGGCCAGAGGTGGAGCGTATTTCCTGCTGGAGGCTCTCTCGAAGCTCTTCCAGATCTACCTGGCTGAGAATTTCCAGGATTGCCTCCGCCCCCATCCCTGCCTCAACGATACTGCCATAGCGCTCCCAAATCTCTTTGTACTTGCTCTCACTTATGAGCATGCGAGGCTTGAGGTCCTCCAGCTCCTCGATTCTGGCCCTGAGCTCTTCTACCATCTCCGTCTTTTTCTGCTCCAGATCACGGCGCAGCTTGTTTTCCTCTGCCAGGGCCTTCTCGTTCGCCTGTTTAGTTTTCCCCGCCTCTATACCCTCGATCTCCTTCTCCACCCCTTCTTCCGCCTGGTTCACCTGACGAGCAAGCTCCTCGCGAACGGCTTCGATGGCCTTTCCCCTGGTCTCCTCGTCTACTCTTGTGATTATGTATTGAGCGAAATAGAGGACCCGCTCCAGGCTTCTAGGGGAGAGGTCTAAGAGGAGACCCAGCCTGCTGGGCGTGCCCTTGACATACCATATGTGGCTTACCGGAGCAGCCAGTTCTATGTGCGCCATGCGCTCTCGGCGCACCTTGGAACGCGCTACCTCGACACCGCACCTGTCGCAGATGACTCCCTTATAGCGCACCTTCTTGTATTTGCCGCAGTAGCATTCGAAGTCCTTTGTAGGGCCAAATATCCTCTCACAGAAGAGGCCGTCTTTCTCTGGCTTGAGAGTGCGATAGTTGAGGGTTTCGGGCTTGGTTACCTCTCCATATGACCAGCTTCTTATCTGCTCAGGGGATGCCAAAGAAATGCGAATGGCATTGAAATTACTGTCCGACATCTTTCCTCCTGAAAAGTCCTATCTGTCCTTTTCCAGCTCCGGGAGCGGCTCTTCCTCCGACTCCTCAGCTAAGGGGACCCTCTCTTCCTCCTCATTAAGTAGCTCTACAGCCAACCCCAGGCTCTGGAGCTCCTTTTGGAGCACGCGGAAGGACTCGGGGACCCCGGGCTCGAAAACATCTTCTCCCTTGACAATGGCCTCATAGGTTTTGACCCGCCCAGCCACGTCATCGGATTTCACAGTAAGGGTCTCCTGAAGGTTATAGGCTGCGCTATAAGCCTCCAGTGCCCAGACCTCCATTTCACCGAAACGCTGACCTCCAAATTGGGCCTTGCCGCCTAATGGCTGCTGTGTTATCAGGGAGTAAGGCCCGGTGGAACGGGCATGGACTTTGTCCTCCACAAGGTGTATTAGCTTCATCATATAAATGGAGCCCACCGTAACTGGCTGGTCGAAGGACTCTCCTGTGCGACCATCGTAGAGCACCGTCTTCCCAAAGTAGGGCGGGGCCATCTTTTTCTCCTGATGTATTCTCTTGGCCTCAGCGTCCATCTGCTCCAGAGAGAGCTCTTTGGTGTCCACCCCCATGTCCTGCAACCAGATGCGAAGGCTCATTTCCTTGGCCGCTGTGGGATGTTTGTCGCTGAGTAGCTTGTCCAAGTTGTAGCCGCGTTCAGAAAGCCAAGACCCCAACTTTTCTTCCTCTATGCGCGGAGCGCCATCGGAGAGGGCTGGGTCTATAGCAGCCGCCCTCTGAGTAACCCAAACTCGGGCCAAGGCATCCTCAATGGAAAGCCGATCGGCTCCATCGAAGACCGGAGACAAAGCCTTAAAGTTGAAAACGCTCGCAGCGAGGCCCAAATGGGCCTCCAGAATCTGCCCCAAATTCATACGAGATGGGACACCAATGGGGTTCAGAATGATCTCCACCGGTGTGCCATCCGGAAGATAGGGCATGTCCTCCGGGGGAAGAACGCGAGCTATGACGCCCTTGTTGCCGTGGCGGCCCGCCATTTTATCCCCTACTGAGATTTTCCTCGTTTGAGCTATCCACACCCTCACAAGCTGGTTAACCCCAGGATGGAGGTCGGAGTGGTTGTCTCTGGTAAAGACTTTCACATCTATAACCTTGCCCCTCTCGCCGTGAGGGACCCTGAGAGAGGTGTCCTTTACCTCCCTGGCCTTCTCGCCAAAGATAGCCCTCAGGAGCTTCTCTTCGGCTGTGAGCTCCGTTTCCCCCTTGGGTGTTATCTTCCCCACCAGTATGTCGCCGGGGCCTACCTCTGCGCCAATGCGAATGATCCCGAACTCATCCAGATCCCTTAGGCTCTCTTCGCCCACGTTGGGGATGTCCCTGGTTATCTCCTCAGGCCCCAGTTTTGTATCTCGAGCCTCTACCTCGTATTTCTCGATGTGGATGGAGGTGAACTTGTCGCTCCTTACCAAGCTCTCGCTGATGACAATGGCATCTTCGAAGTTATAGCCCTCCCAACTCATAAAGGCGCAAAGGACATTCTGACCCAGAGCCAGTTCCCCCAGCTCTGTAGAAGAGCTATCGGCCAGGGGCTGTCCTTTTTTCACCACATCCCCTTTGTTTACCATGGGACGCTGATGAATGCATGTGCCCTGATTTGAACGGACGAACTTCATCAGAGTATGTACTTGCTCCTTCCCCTCCTCATCCACAACAACAATTTCCCTGCCTGTGCTGGAGGCAACGACTCCATCAACGGTGGAAAGCACCACCTGTCCACTGTCCTGAGCCACCTTTCTCTCCATCCCTGTGCCCACAAGGGGAGATTCAGGGCGCAGGAGAGGCACAGCCTGCCTCTGCATGTTGGAACCCATTAGGGCACGGTTGGCGTCGTCGTGCTCAAGGAAGGGGATAAGACTGGTGGATACGCTTACGATTTGCTTGGGTGCCACATCCATAAAATCCACGTTCTCAGGGTTTTCCATCAAGAACTTCTCCCCCAGCCTAACCTCCACCTTCTCATCGATGAACTGGTTCTTTTCGTCCAGGGGAGCGTTTGCTTGGACTATCACAAATTTCTCCTCTTTATCGGCGGAGAGATATTCAATGTCGTCAGAAACAAAGGGCTTGACCTTAATGGTTTTGCTGGAAAGCCTGGTAAGCCTGCGAGCCAGTTCCGGGGTGACAACGGTTCCCACCTCTGCGACAAGCTCACCCTTGGCAGTCATTACACTCTCCCTCAGGGTCTTGCCCAACAGGGTGGGGGCAGTATTAGGCACCTCCTTCACCACCTTACGATACGGCGTTTCGATGAAGCCATACTTGTTGACCACGGCGAATGTGGCCAGGGAGCCCAAAAGGCCGATGTTCGGCCCCTCTGGTGTTTCAATGGGACATATTCTGCCATAGTGGGAATGATGTACATCTCGAACATCAAACCCTGCCCTTTCACGGGACAAGCCACCGGGCCCCAGGGCGGAAAGACGTCTCTTGTGGGTTAGCTCTGCCAGGGGGTTGGTCTGATCCATGAACTGAGATAGCTGAGACCCGCCGAAGAACTCCCTTATGGAAGCCACAATAGGGCGTATGTTTATTAGAGCGCTGGGCGTGGCCGTCTCGGGGTCAATAAGGGTCATGCGTTCCCTAACTACCCGCTCCATTCTAAGCAAACCTATGCGGAACTGGTTCTGTATAAGCTCACCAACGCCTCTGATACGACGATTGCCCAGATGGTCAATATCGTCGGAAGAATCTTTCCCGTTGTTCACTAGAATGACTTGGCGCACAATGGCCACCAGGTCTTCCTTGCGGAGCACTCTGTCCTCCCGCTTTATCTCTTCGGGCACCTCCAGGCCGAAGCGCTTGTTCATTTTGTAGCGGCCAACCTTACCCAGGTCGTAACGCCGGAAATTGAAGAAGAGGGCATCCAAGAGGGCAGCAGCATTCTCCACTGTGTGGGGCTCGCCGGGCCGCAGGCGACGGTAGAGGTTGATCATGGCCTCTTCCTGACTGGTTACGGTAGGCTCTCGCTCTATAGTGGTTTTCATATAGTTTTGGTTGCCCCCGTCGATATCCTGAAAGAGGCTCAAAAGCTCCTGGTCAGTGCCATAGCCTACAGCCCGAAGGAGGGTGGTGACTGGGAGCTTGCGCTTTCTATCGATTTTTGCTGATATCACGTTCTTGCTGGAGGTTTCGAACTCAAGCCATGCCCCTCTGCTGGGAATAAGTTTGGCATAGCAAAGCTTCCGGTCACTAATGGGGTCGTGCTCCAGGGTGAAGTAAACCCCGGGGGAACGAACCAACTGGCTTACCACTACTCTTTCGGCACCGTTTATGATGAAGGTGCCTTGGGCAGTCATCATGGGGATGTCCCCCATGAAGAGGGATTGCTCCTTTATTTCTCCGGTTTTCTTGATTATGAGCTGCACGTTCACGAAAAGCGGGGCGTCATAGGTCATGTCCCGCTCTCGGCATTCTGTCTCGCTGTATTTAGGCTCTCGGAATTCATAATCTCGAAAGCGCAGCTCGAATCTATCTCCTGTGAAATCCTGAATGGGGGAGATCTCATCGAAAAGCTCCCGCAGCCCCTCTTCTATAAACTGGCGGAAGGAATCAGTCTGAATCTTGATAAGACTGGGGACATCCAACACCTCCGGTATTCGTGAATAAGATTTTCTTTGGGAATGGTTGGTGGTGTTGGACAAAAAATGGGTAGAATTCATAGACCTCACGCTCCTAGTGAAAAATGGGGATATGCAATAGGGTATTACTATCTGGACCTGGGCAAAAAGCTATCAGACCCGACGGGGTTGGCAAAAAGAAGTCTCAACCGCTTAAACATTAAATCGACCAAAATATTAATTTACTACTATTTTTTTAATTTGTCAATACCCCGTTGTATTCTCCCTCTTATGTTATGAAACATGGGTGACACCCTCAGGTAAG
>JACPPT010000004.1 GCA_016190815.1 Chloroflexota bacterium | reverse complement strand
GATGGCGCGAACTTCACTGATAGCCAGGTTGGCACCACATCCCTGACTAACCAGATAGCACGCCAGGATTGTCCCCGTTCGTCCCAGGCCAGCCCGGCAAGAGACGCCTACTGGTCTTCCATCCGAAAGCGACCTGATTATGAAACCAATCGTTTTGTCAATCTGGGAGGGTTTCGGAGGGGTGAAGTCAGGGACTTGTTCATCGCAATCCGTCATACCCGCGTGTGCTATTTGGGCGCAGGTGACTTTGGCCGGGCGAATGTCAGCCATCCTTACCAGCGCCCGGATCCCTTGGTCACGGAGCCACAGCAGGTCTTGCTCTGAGGATGGCGCTCGATGTCCTGCTATCTGGCCATCGATCACCCAGTCGAAACTCAATCGGTTCATATCGTTCGCTTCCACGATTGCCTTCCTGATAGCCGTTGGTTTGAGCCCATTCCGGAGACTCTACGGAGAGTCTTTTCGTAGTTACGAAGGGCCGATGGATCCAACTATCTATGTGGTGGCAATGGCTCTGCCGCGGGACACTCAGGGCATAATTATTTAGTCCGAGTCAGGTCCGTTATCGCTAATTCGCCGATGCAGTTGAAAATCCCAGACCAATTGAGTATTATGATAATTATTATGCCAGATATGATAATTATGAAGCAATGGTAGAGTCCACAGATTACGGCTCACCTCTAGTAACCCTGCTAGAGTCTAAAGTCGCATGAGTGTCTACCGTGGACAAGAGATGTAGAGAGCTTAGGAGGAGTATGAAATGGCGCCGAAGATATCGCAGGTCAAGATCAACAAGATGATGTCCATGTTGCTGGGGGGATACACGGAAACCTGGATCGCCCATAAGCTCGGTATCGACCAATCCACAGTCGCAAAGTACAAGTCGAAGCTCAAGGTCCAGCTTACAGAGCATATCGCGGGCAAATCCGGTAAAGGGCAAGATGCTCCCGTTGATATAGATGCCCTGTTCAGCCTCAGCGCGGACCTCCTAAAGAATAGGCTGACGGTTGAGGAAGCCAGGGTGGGCCTTCAGATGGAACTGCTTCTTCATAAATGCGGGGTTCCGCCTGAGGACTATCCAGACCTCATCCAGGCCTGCGGCAAGATGAAGGACGAAGGCTTCATGGGCGCCGCCATTGAGCTCGGCAAGCTGGAAAAGGTCAGCGGTATGACCTATGAGCAGGTCCTCGCCGATGCCGCCGCCACCCATCAGCAACTTCAGAAGGACCAGTTAGCCTTGGAGAATGTGACCGAAGGGCTCAAAGCAGGTAAGACAGAATTGGCCCAGATCAACAAGCAGAAGCAGTCGGCCAGCGATGATCTCGCTACGTATATGCATAAGGTCGGTGTGGACATGCACCGGCTCAAACTGACGGAGGGCCTGGCACTGGCACTCAAGAGCGCGGATATTCCTGACGAGGAAATCGAGACCTACACCCAGAGACAGAAAGCTCTCAACAAAGCTGGTATCGGCATTGCCCTGTTCGCATCCATACTGGACAAGGTCAAGATGGCCACGGCAGATGACAATGGGAAGCAGTTGCTTCAGAGGCTAAGCGAATACGGCAACCTCGACCACACGATTAAGGACCGGCAACTTGAGGTCAACGCGCTGACCGAGCAGGTGCAGGGATTGGAGGAGCAGGCCAAACTCAAGGGACACCTGGAGGCTCAGGTAACCGCTCTCAAAGCCGAAAGGGCTACCCTGCAAGCCGAGACCGTAGACCTTTATGCCCAGAAGTCCGAGCGAGACAAGCTACAGAAAGAAGTCAGCGCGTTAACCAATGAGAAGAGCGCGATTGGTCCTGCGATTGAGGGACTGAAGTCAAAGCGGACTAAACTGGCCGCCGACATTCAAGGTAAGGAACAAAAGGCCAAGGAACTCGAAACCCATCTGAAAAGTCTTGAATCACAACATGGCGCTCTGCAAGTGGAGGTTAGTAAGCAGGAGGCCCAGGTGCACCAACAGAGAAGGCGGTGGGATATCTTCACCGCTCTGATGGCGTTCCTCCAGGAGACTTCGGTGGACACTATGGAGAAGTTAGGCAATACGTTGCCGGAACTGCTTGAGGAAGTTAAGCATGGCAATTATTCGGTAGAGAACGCGGTGAAGATCATGTTGACTTACTTCGGTGTGAACGGTCTTCACCACCGGAGATGCACATCATGCCAGGTGTATTTTAGCGTCGACGGGCAGCCCCCTACCGGCGGCTACCATTGCCCCGTTGGCGGCAGCCCCCACGGCACCATTGAGGACAAGAACCCGCTCGAAGTACTGAGGAGTGCATTCTCCCTCGGGAAACCCATACCAGTCCAAGGATCGTTCAAGATTGGGGGACAGGTACCCAAAGAATTGCCTGCATCCGATAAAGGCAAGGGTGTCGCCTAGCTGTTTCCCCATCCAGCCATGAGCCATATCCCACACCGTGGGTTCTTGACTCCATAGCAAGATTACCCTTCGAGATGCTCGAGCCTCCCAGAGAGTCTGCGGACCGTTGAGCAGCCCAAGAAGGCCCCTTAGAACCCACCCGTCGTGTATAAGTGCACTCATGTCACAACAAATCGCAATGGAGTTACTTGACACATGGCTAATAGTTATATTAGATTATAACATCTAAGGGTGTAATGCATTGGGAGAAAAGTCAAGATGAGAGAATTCGCCTTTAGCATTCCGGTCTCGGGAGTCGTCAGGGTGGATGAGAACTCGGTCTTGGTCATCGTCAATAGGGCTGAGACTACCATTTCGCTGGAGACCGGCGCGCCTCAGGGCAAGCGGATGTCCTTTGGGGAAGGGCGGGTTATGTTTGACGTTCTTCTGGAGTCTGCACGTGAGCTCATCGGTCGGAAGGGATTCAATCGGTTCTCGGCGCCAGAGGTGTACGAAATGGCTCTGGAGAGGCACCCCGGACTGAAAAGGGGCAGCTTCATGGCGAGATTCATTGCCAGTACCCCGGACCACCCTTCTCACAAACACCACAAATCCAGAAGAGACTACTTCTCCCGTATCGGCCCTGGCCTCTATTGGCTGAATGAACGATATAGGGCAGACAAGACCTCTGCACAGGACGCCAACCTGTCTAAACGGTAGATTTGCCTTTAACGTGACACGGTAAGGAGGTGACAATGTCCGATAGCGAAGATAGAGTCATGGAAGCCCAACTCAGGAAAGTCGCGCGACAGGCCTTAAGAAAGATCGAGAAAAGCATCAAGAACCAGCCGCACTCGATGATCATAGAGTCGGACGATACTGAAGACGGAGTCACCGAGCAGGCATCAGCCGACATCCGGGATTTTCTCTTCAAGAGAGGGTAAGAAATGGAAACGCAGACAATCGAAGTAATAACTGAGAGGCAGCTGGATAAGTATATCGTTGAGGCGGCCAAGGCCGCGGGCTACGAAAAGGGCTTCGGAGTCCGTGGCTGCGACCTGTCCCAATCGATATGGTGGGCCGCTTACTGCCGCCAGTCCCTGGACCAGCAGGCTAAGAACAATAGACTGATTGAGTATTTTCTAAGCTTGGCCACGATGGCAAGAGACCACGGTGTGGTAGTGCCGCGTGAATACGTCTTTTACGATCACGAGACCGGTGAGCACCTGGATCGGTCGCACATGAGGTTCCTGCGCCACGAACTCGCGCATAAGAAGCGTATCCTGGGCATCATGTTCGCTGACATAAGGTGTCTTTCAAGGGAGCCTGCCCCCCAGCAGGTCTTTGAAAGGGAGTGTGAGATACTCGGCGTCAGGCTCCTTTTCGGCGATGCTCCCAGCGGCATGGATGTTGGCAGCCAGTTTGCCCGGTCGGCGCTCACCTTCAGCAACAAGTTGGCCAGGCTGGCAACCAACCGCAACGCGAGGGCGGGCAACATCGGGCGTGTCCTCAAGGGATGGGCGCCATCCTGCAAAGCCGCCTACGGCTACACCTATCGCCGGGATGCCGAGATCGGTCACGATGGCAGGATACAGATCAAGAGGGCCTGGTGGGAGTTGAATAGCCTTGGCCCCGATGACCAGCCACTACCGGGAAGCCCGGCGGATACCGTTGTCAAGATTTTCAATTGGATAGGCAATGAAGGGCGCTCAGTACATTGGGTAGCCAAGAGGCTGAACGAGATGGGGCTCAAGGGAGCCTCTGGCGGGTTCTGGGCACAGGATAGTGTGCGCTATCTCATGCTCAACCACTGCTACACTGGGCAGCACAAATACAACGCCAACAGCAGGGTACCAAACCCGAAGAGACCACTGGGCGATATTACTGGGGCGGTTAGGAGGACGCTTATCAGAGCAAAACCCGCTGGGGAAGCGGTATCATTCAACGTACCACCCCTGATTAGCGAGGAACTGTGGCTGAGGGCCAACCATGCCGTGAGAGAGAGGGGTCGAGGTAGAGGCAAAGAGGGTAGGGCCATCTCGGCGCTTCTTCGCAACCAGATATTCTGCCCCCGCTGCGGGAAGCCCTTGGTCTTGAAGCGCCATGGCCGTACCGACAGATTCTATTACCTGTGCTCCAGATTGGATCACGCCTCCCAGACCCATTGCAGCTATCATCGTTTCATCCCTGACTCGTGGGACAACGCCGTATGGGATTGTGTTCAGGCCATGTTGATGCAGGATGGCTGGCTTGAAGACCAACTGTCTGTCATCGAAAAGCAGAGCCAGGGCATCGAAAAGTTAGCGAAGCTGGAGAGGCTGAAGATAGTCCAGGCTCAAACCAAGATCGAGAAGGTCAGGGAAGGTTTTGAGGGCGGGTTGTATGGCCTGGACGAGGCCAAGTCTAGGATAAAGGCTTTCCAGGAGACGATAGAGAAGTCTGAGCGGGAAACCGGGCGCCTTGCCGGGCTGGCGAGTGGCCGTATACCCGCAGTCAATATCGATGTGCTAAGGAAGCAACTGAAGGTCATAGCAGAGGAAAACCTCAGCAAGGCCAATTTCGCCGAAAAGAAGGATATCATCAGCAAGTTGGGTGTCAGGGTCTATCCCTCTGAAGACCTCAAGGCAATGAGGATACGCTGTTCGCTGGACTTTAGCAACGTTGATCCGAGTCCTTTTGGGTGTGGTATAATTCAGTTTGCTTCGCTACGCTCGCAATGACAATTTTCATGCTTCGTGGTGCCTCATGCAATAGGCATGACTAATTACCATGAAAATAGGGCGATGTCATTCTGAGGAGTCCTTCCGCAGAAGGACGACGAAGAATCTGGGTTGTGGGGGAGGGCCCACCCCACCGCCCCTCCCAGATTCTCCCGCCTGCCAAAGCGGGTCCGCCTGCCAGTCTGAGAGATGCCTACTGGCGCGGCGGGCAGGTCGCTACGGCTAAGAATGACATTTTCATACTTTGTGGTGCCTTATGATAGGCATGACGGATTGCTTCGCCCGCCCGCCCCGATGAATGACACCTAGCCCTGCTCGCGGTCTCGCAATGACAGTGTTTTTGTGGATCATGCTTCATTTTTTAAT
>JACPPT010000003.1 GCA_016190815.1 Chloroflexota bacterium | reverse complement strand
CGGTCTTTCAGCGCTTCATGCTGAAGTGTGGTTTAATAGAGAAGGAAACCAGTGTGGGAGACCTTTTCACAAACGAATTCTCTTATTGAGAGGGAGCTATGAAGGCAGTATTCATACTCGAGCAAGGCGGCGTGGACAAGCTTATCTATGGCGAACTGCCTGACCCCACCATCGAGGAGCACGAGGTTATGGTGAGGGTTGGAGCGACGGCCCTAAATCACCTTGATGTCTTTGCCAGGGCAGGCCTGCGGGGTGTTAAGGTGAACTTTCCTCGAATTCTGGGCTGTGATATTGCTGGAGAGGTTGTGCAGGTTGGTCGCAGTGTGACGAGACTCAAGCCCGGCGACAGGGTCATCTTCAACCCGAATGTGACCTGCCGCAAGTGCGAATACTGCCTTTCCGGTGAGGATAACCTCTGCTCCCAAAGGAAGGCGCTGGGAGTGGACTTGGATGGTGGCTATGCTGAATATTCCAAGGCGCCGGAGGAGAATGCTCATAAAATCCCCGACGGGATGTCCTTCGATGAGGCAGCAGCTATCCCCTTGGTCTTCATGACCGCATGGCACTGCTTGATCACGAGAGCCAGGCTAAAGCCGGGCGAGGATGTTTTGATAATGGCGGCTGGAAGTGGTGTTGGAAGCGCGGCCATACAGGTGGCAAAGCGGTTCGGAGCCAGAGTCATTGTTACCGCCAGCACGGATGAGAAGCTGGCCAAGGCCAAGAAGCTGGGAGCCGACGAGGGGATAAACTACTCCCAGGGCGACTTCAGCGAAAAAGTCATGGAGCTAACCGATGGTAAGGGGGTGGATGTCATCCTTGACCATGTGGGTACTTCAGTATGGGAGCAGAACTTCGCCTCCCTTAAACGAGGAGGAAGGCTGGTAAACTGTGGCATTACCAGCGGATATAAAGTGGAACTTCACATGGGACGGCTATTCACCAGGAACCTTTCGATTCTCGGCTCTGGTGGGATTGGTACCCAGGCCGAGCTTATGGACATCATGAAGCTCGTCCACAGGGGGGAGTTTCATGGTATTGTTGCCAGGAGCTTTCCACTAAAGGATGCAGCGGAGGCCCACAGGGTGATGGAGAGCCGCAATTTCTTTGGCAAGCTGGTTCTCAATCCTTGAGGGGTGAAGAATGCTCGTTGTAGGGCATAGGGGAGCTATGGGGCACCGTCCAGAGAACACCATGGCCTCCTTTAAGAAGGCGCTGGAGATGAGGGCTGATCTCATCGAGATGGATGTGCACCTATCCAGGGATGGTCGCCTTGTGGTAATCCACGATCCGACTCTGGAGCGAACCACAAATGGCAAAGGGTTTGTCAGAGATATGAAGTGGGCGGAACTCGCCCGCCTGGACGCAGGCTCCTGGTTTGGGAAAGAGTTTTCAGGAGAGAGCATTCCCCTGCTGGATGATGTGATTGAGTGGGCCAGGGGCAGAATTCGTCTCGTCATAGAGATAAAGAATGGCCCCATATATTACCCTGGTATAGAGGATAAGCTTGGCTCCCTCCTGAGAAAGAAGGATGTTCTAGATAGTTCCATCATTGTATCCTTTGACCACGAGAGCATTAAGAAGGTTGGGGAGCTTGCCCCTGAGGCTACTACTGGCGTTCTTTATGCCTGCAAGCCCTTGGATCATATTTCGATGGGAGAAAAGGCCGGTGCATGCCTTCTTCTTCCGCACTGGTTCTATGTAACAAAAGAGGTTGTAGACAGGTGCCATGAGAAAGGACTGGGCGTGAGCCCCTGGGGCGTCAACGACCTTTCTGTCATGGAGCAGCTTGTAGGCTGGGGCGTCGATTCCATAGGCACGGACTATCCTGACAGGCTGCGAGAGGTATTGAGGATGTGTAGATAACCTAATAAGAGGGGGTTACAAGGGGATGGTTCAAAAGCCCATCATAAGGCCTAATAAAGCACAAAATTGACATATCTCGCAAGCCAGCCTAAAATTTAAGGTGAGGGATAATGGAATAAAACCTCAGATTGGGTTGGTCCGCTAGGGGAGCTCGGAAGCTGAGAGTTGGCGTCGGCCATGACCCTCTGAACCTGATCTGGTTAATGCCAGCGTAGGAAAGCGGAGTGTCATTTGCTCAATAACGCTTTAGCCGCCTCCCGAAGCGGGAGCGGCTTTTGTTTGAGGTCTGGGCATCAAGGAGGTTCAAATGGAGAACAGGGATGATTATCTGGTGATAGCAGGGAAGAAATTCAAGTCTCGCCTCATGGTGGGAACGGGCAAATATCGCACCATCGAGGAGATGCAGGCTGCCCTTGCCGCCTCTGGCACCGAGATTGTAACGGTGGCCCTGCGACGGCTGGACCTGGACGACCCGAGCAAAAAGACCATCCTGGACTACATCGACTGGAGCAAGTACACCATCCTCCCCAATACGGCCGGGTGCCGAACGAAGGAGGAGGCCATTCGGGTGGCGCGCCTATCCCGCTCTATGGGCCTATCGGACTGGATAAAGCTTGAGGTAATCCCCGACCCCAAGTATCTCCTGCCAGACCCCCTGGGGACGCTTGAGGCCGCCGAGGCCCTCATTAAAGAAGGCTTTGTCGTGCTCCCCTATATAAACGATGACCCGGTGCTTGCCAAGAGGCTGGAGGAGATAGGGACGGCCACGGTAATGCCCCTGGCCTCACCCATAGGCTCAGGGCAGGGGATGATAATCTTCGAGCAGATAAAAATCATCGTTGAGCAGTGCAAGGTGCCTGTCGTGGTGGACGCCGGGCTTGGAGCCCCCTCCG
>JACPPT010000023.1 GCA_016190815.1 Chloroflexota bacterium | reverse complement strand
GTACTGGTTCACTATCGGTCGCCAAGAGTATTTAGCCTTGGAGAGTGGTCTCCCCAGCTTCCCACGGGATTCCACGTGTCCCGTGGTACTCAAGAACGTGACAGGAGCCTCCCCCTTTCGCCTACGGGATTCTCACCCTCTATGATTGCCCGTTCCAGGGACCTTCGGCTAGAGTTCGGTTTGTAACTCCTCGCCCTATCTTTGATTCAGGCCGCCACGCCTTACAACCCCCTCAGGACATAGGGCCAAAGCCCACTAAGTCATAAGGGTTTGGGCTTCTCCCCGTTCGTTCGCCACTACTAGGGGAATAGTCTCTTTTCCTCAGGGTACTTAGATGTTTCAGTTCCCCCACTTACCTCTACCCGACCTAATGTGTTCGGTCGGGAGTACCCGGATTTTATCCGGGTGGGTTGCCCCATTCGGGAATCCCCGGCTAAGCTTGCTTGGCAGCTCACCGAGGCTTATCGCAGCCGTGCTACGCCCTTCATCGGCTCTTGGCGCCAAGGCATCCACTGTGTGCCCTTTCTTGCTTGACCTACATAAAGGCCCGGACAGAACCTTTCGTCTCTATTCAGTTTTTAAGGTGCTAGTAACAAAAATCGGCGGCTGGTGTAACACAAGCCGCCGCTCGGTCATCAGCCCTAGAAAAACTCAGGTATTCAGCTTCCTAGTGTACCCTATCATTATCCTTTTGCTCTATCCTCGCCCGGATGGATTTCTCTAGGCTAAACAATATTACAACCATACCACAACCCTGTCAAGGGGGTTTAAAAGCCAGTTTTAACATTGTTTTACCCCGAAGAAACCCTCCATGGTTGTCAATATTGGTCTAAAACACTATTTACAAGTGGTTTTGGATATTGTATAATGTCGCAAATGATAGTTTTTCTGCGTTGTGTTTAGGGTGGTACCAGACAAGGAGGTTCTCATATGCGAGACTTAAAAGACGTCGAGACGGGGAAAGCTCAAGAGGAGCCCACAGCCCCCAGGGAAAGGCTTCAGGAGTACACGCCTTCGAGAAGCGCCTGGGGTCGAGCCCGAGATAACTGGTCGTGGGAAGAGTGGGGAAGACGCTCGGAATATGAATGGCTCCTTGTTGCCAGAGGCCTGAACAATTTGATATGGGCCGCTATCGGAGCACTTCTAGGCACGACTGTGGCAGGCATACCAGCGCTGTTCGTGGACACCACAAAATATCTCTTCGTCCTCTGGCAGCCTCTGGGCGCTGGGGTCGGAGCCCTGATCGGCCTTGGCCTGTCCTGGGCCCTCTGGACATCTGCACGAAGAAAAGAGGGAAGGCCCACAAACGGCACCAGACGATGGGAACGCCCCTCCGAAAAGACAGGGTCACCCCTCTAGGAGTCGTACATAAGGAGATAGTCCCTCTATTAAGCCGCAGCCTCCGTTGGCTCGCCCATCAAGCTAACAATCACCTTTGCAGAAATTGTCTTGCTCGGGGATGCTTTTCCCCCGGCAGTGGCCTAGAGCGGTAACGTTCTCTTTTGGTTGAAATTGTCTGTCATTGCGAGGAGCTATGCGACGAAGCAATCTCATACCTTGCATATTCGGAGATTGCCACGGGCACTCTGTGCCCTCGCAATGACGTCCGTTATCCTCCCGTCAACCAAAACTGAACGAAATCCCTAGAGCATGTTTCTTGACAGCCACCAGGAAATAAGCTAAAAATGATGTATGCCACATTCAAAAATCTTAGTTAGGAGGAGTGTGGGAATGCTCAGCAAAAACAGAGGACTTTTTCTCGTTGGACTGGTGTCACTGGCTGTCTTGCTCCTGGCTACTGCTTGTGCGGGGAAACCCGCCACGCCTACCCCCACAAAGGCACCCACCCCGACTACCGCACCGACCACCGATACCCCGGCAAAAGGTAAGGAGCTTTTTGCGACAAAAGGCTGTGCTAGCTGCCACGGCGCTGAAGCTCAGGGTGGTGTTGGCCCCCCGTTGGCAGGAGTTGCTGAAGAGACGATCAAGAGCAAGGTGCGGAGTGGCGGCGCCGTCATGCCCAAGTTCACAACCGACCAACTCAGCGACGCCGACCTTCAGCACATCATCGCTTACATCCAGTCGCTGAAGAAATAGGCTTTTTGAAGCTCAACAAGTATAGGCCTCAAATGTTTATCTGAGGCCTATTTCCTTTTGCAAGTCGGCTGATATTGGTCTCCCCGGGCTAACGCCCAGCGGGCGCTGGTGTGGGACAGGATGAAAATGTATGTGCTCATGTCTCGCCAGGCAAACGTCCCGCAGCAGCGTTTCACAATAGGCGCTGTCTCTGCTTCATCGAGGAATGGGTCATGCCTCCACCTCCTCCCGTTTGGGTTTGCTTCTCACCTGATTGTTGACCTCTGCTGTTCCCTGGAACATCGTTGCGGAAGCTCTCTTTTCCAGCAGGAAACCTATGAAGGCGTCGAGATCCTTCGGAAGGCACTCATCATCAAACCCGCGGCTCCGGGGATCAACTGTAGTTTCCTCCCCTGACGCTATTCTGATGTCCATGCCCAGGGCGGTGCGAAGCGTCTCGTAATCTGCACCAAGCCCTTGGCAGATATCGTACATCTCATTGAAGTACGAGATCTTCATGGCAAGGTAGCAATTGGCGGCATACTTGATGAGCTCCGCTGTAACGCTATCGGTCAGAATGAGCCTGCGGTTCACATCTACAGCCATAGATTCTCGGTAGGCGTCCACAAGCAAACGACGAGCTTGCGGATGTTCTGCTCCAATTACAATACGGAAAGGCTCCCGCGCATCATCCATGGCGCGGTGGGAACGCAGAAATTCAGGATTTGCCGCTAGAATCAGATGGGGGTACTCCTTCTGGAGACGCAGGGTTGTGCCCGGCAAGACTGTGGAACGAATAGCTATTACCCGACCCGGCTGGAGCGCCGGACCGATTTCTACAAGGCTGCGCTTTACGATTGACAGGTCTTGCTTATCTACTATTGTTGGCGTGGGCACGCACACAAAAACGACATCACATTGGCCTAACAGCCCAACATCAGGGTAGCCTTTATACGGGTCATACACGACAAACTCAGGGAAAATAGATGCGGTGGCCTTCCCGATGGTGCCATATCCCACGATACCGATACGCATTTGCCCCCCTTTCCATCCGAACTGCTTAATTTAATATTGTAAAACAAACCTCAGACTGGCGAGTATTTCCATCAACTCCCCGGGCTAACGGCGAGAGTAGTAGGGTGGGTGGAGCGTAGCGAAACCCACCACCTCATCACACCCCAGCCAGAAGGTGGGTTTCACCCACCCTACGAAACTTGAATGATCTTCTCCTTGGTTATCTTGGCATAAAAGGAACGGATAGAGGACTCGTACCACTCTCTCATCTGTTTAAGACGGGCTGGGGCGTAGTGTTTAATGAAGAGTTGATATAATCCCAGACAAAAAGAGATGGTTAAACTGGTAGGTTCCTCTGCATTCTTGGGCGATAGAATTTGCCAGATATGGGCCACGCCGTCTGTGCCCCACGAGATCTTTCCACGGGAAATATCGGTGCCGTGGACTGTGCCCGACCATGACCTATACAAGATCTCATACATCGCGGGGTGTCTCAGGTATCTCGCCAATTGCTCGACGTCCTTCGGCCCTTTGAATAGAGAATACCATGCAGGATGCTTTGCCCCTGAGTTAACGAGCCGTTGGTATTCCGCCTCTACTTCCTTGAATTCATCAGAGTCAAGTATACCTCTCAAATTGTTCATTTGTTGCTGGAGGTCAGGGACTTCCATTCCAGCGGCCATTTTGTCACTTTGGATTGCCTTCTTGAACTGCTTCCCGACTTGCGTGCTTCCATCAAGTTTTTCACGCCATTTCAAATCCTCGTGGATACGCCACAGGCGAAAAGCAAGACCACGACAACGGGAATCGCTTTCTAAGATGTACTCTGTCTGAAGAAAAGTCTCAAACATGCCACGAAGGAGAACCGCCGTCGGTTCGATGCACGAGTTGCGGACGAGTACAGAGATAGCGTAAGCCAGGCCAAGTTCATGCCTCAAAAGCATGAGAAGTTGCAGGTCTTCTGGTGTTTTCCCAGCTTCAGCGCTCCACTTCAGTACATGAGTCCCAAAATTCACAGTCTCTTCGATTGCATCGGCCAAAGCACCTAAAGTGTCTGTAAGCTTTCGGTTATCGTAGGGCTTGTGCAAAAGGTCTTCTACCGGCTTAGTTAGCAAGTCTCACCTCGTTTTCGTAGCAAGCTCCCCGAGCAGGATTCGAACTCCTGGCCTCATTGAGGCTCCCCATATGTCCAGGACTTGCCTCCCACCCTCCTCTTCACCCCCGCAGCTCCGGCGGCAGCAAATTGGGGATGCCGTCCTCGATGGGGTAGCTCTGATTGCATTTCCCACAATAAAGCGAGCCGGTAACTATCTCCTTCTCACCTTCCTTCACCACGTCCAGCCGTAGCTCCCCCTTGCACAAAGGGCACGCCAGTATATCCATAAGCTCTTTTTTCATCATCTCCCTCCCTATGGACAGATTCTAGCCCCAGGCGTATGCCCAGTCAACTGCTTCACAAAGGAGTTCAATAGTCTTTTGAACTATCCCCTTCCTTTTCGGGGTTGTTTATTAGCACCCCCAAACCCCCTCAAAGGGGCTTCGCCTCTCTGCACTTCCGTTGCTAAACGACTTCCTTTTATCAGGGTTGACAGCAGGGGCAGATGATAGTATAAATCAATAGCAGAAATATAGATTTCAGGTTTCTATCAAAGTTTTAGTGGAAAGCTATATTTAGGGGAAGTGTTGTAGTGGAGGCATCCCGCCCTTATCAGGGTACCGGTCGAAAGACCGTCGTCGCCATACCCTGTCTTAACGAAATGAATTTCATTGCTGGCGTGGTTGCCAGCGCCAGGAAATACGCCGATACCGTCATCGTTATTGACGATGGCTCACACGATGGCACGCCGGAGGCCGCCAGGGCAGCAGGAGCCTTTGTGGTGAGCCACCCCATCAACATGGGCTACGGCGAAAGCATCAAATCCTCTTTTGCCGCCGCAAAGACAAATCAGGCAGATATACTTGTAACCCTGGACGGGGACGGGCAGCACAACCCCGACGAGATTCCAGCAGTTTTAGCTCCGATTTTGAGGGGAGAGTCAGACCTCGTCATCGGCTCCAGGTTTTTGAGCATAAAGAACAAAATACCAAGGTATCGGAAATTCGGCATAGATGTCATCACCTTCATCTATAACTTTGGCTCCAGGTTAAAAGTCTCAGATGCCCAGAGCGGGTTCAGGGCCTACACGAGAGAGGTCCTGGATGCCTTCCCCGTCATCGAAAAGGGAATGGGGGTAAGCGTCGAGGTCATAACGAAAGCAAGAAGGAGAGGGTTCAGGATAAAAGAGGTGCCCATCTCGTGCATATATCACTCCGAAAGCTCGAGCCTCAACCCAGTAAGGCACGGCCTCGGTGTTGCTCTCACAACGCTCAAGCTTCGTCTCAAGAGGGACTGACCAATGGAAGGGTCGAACATGGGGGACAAGCCCACCATCTCCGTTATAATACCTGTTCTAAATGAGGCCGACAAAATCGAGCGTTGCCTTGAGGCGGTCCTCTCCCAGTCCCTGAAGCCCACGGATGTCATTCTCGTGGACGGGCATTCCACAGACGGAACCGTTGAGAGGGCCAAGAGGTTTCCGGTAAGAGTGTTTTACCAGGAATACGGTGCGGCGGGGGCTGCTCGCCAGATAGGCCTGGAAAATGCGCAGGGTGAGTACCTGGCCTTCACCGACGGCGACTGCATACCCAGCAAAGACTGGCTTAGGTCGTTGCTTGGTGGATTCAGCGAGGGCATCATGGGTGTTGGTGGTGGAATATTGAACGTGGGCAAAGGACTCTGGACGGAGTCCATCAACCTCACCCAGGGGACGTTCCTCGGAGGCGCCAGTTCAATCCAGAGCAGGATTTTTAAGGAAAGGCGTTTCGTTAAGAGCATAAGTGGCTGCAACTCCCTCTACCGCAGAGATGTCCTGGTGGAGGCCGGAGGGTTCAACGTCAATCTATCGGGGGCAGACGAGACCGAGCTGAATAGCAGGCTTCTAAAAAAAGGAAAACTCCTGTACGTTCCCGAAGCCCTGGTTGCCCATGACCACGGCAGGGGTCTGAAGGAGTTTGCCAAACAGATGTATAGATACGGCATCTGGAGAAGGGAGTGCAGAGTGTGGGACCTGCCAGTCATTCCACCCTTGCTAGCCCCAATTCTCCTTTTATCCCTGATATTTACTCCGTGGGTATTTTTATCCTTCTTCGGCTTGTATGTTCTAATGGCACTGGCCATGGGGCTGAACTTCGCAGTTCAGAAGAGAGACGCAAGGTATCTTCTCACTATTCCCGTTGTTCTTGTCGTCGAGCACTTTTTCTTCATCATAGGCTTCTGGAAAGAGACCGTATCCCCAACCAGAATGAGCACTAGGGAAAAGCTACAGAGATGAAAGTTCTGCTCCTCAATCCGCCATTCAAGGGCAGGTTCTCCAGAACCTCTCGAAGCCCGGCAATAACCAAAGGGGGCACATTATATTACCCCTTCTGGATGGCCTATGCAACGGGAGTCCTCGAAAGAAATGGATTTGACACCTGCCTCATCGACGCCCCGGCAATGGGGATCTCTTTTGCTGATGTTCTAGAGCAGGCAAAGAAGTTCCAGCCCCAGCTAATAGTAGTTGACACAAGCACCCCCAGCATCTACAACGATGTCGATGTGGCGATAGGCCTGAAGGACTCACTGAATCATGCCTTCTTAGTTCTGGTGGGGACACACCCCTCCGCCCTGCCGGAGGAGACCCTTGCCCTCAGCGACAAAATCGACGCCGTGGCAAAAGGAGAGTATGACTACACCATCCGCGATCTGGCCTTCTGCCTCAGCAAAGAGGGGGACCTAAGTGGCGTCGACGGGATCGTCTTCAGGGAGAATGGCAAGTTCGTCCGCAACAAAGCTCGTGCCCTCATCGAGAACCTGGACGAGCTCCCCTTTGTAAGCGAGGTCTACAAAAGACATCTCGATGTCAGGGACTACTTCTTTGCCGCCTCTGACTACCCTATGGTAATGGTCATCACCGGCAGAGGGTGCCCTTATAGATGCTTCTTCTGCGTCTACCCCCAGACCTTCCACAGCAGGCGCTACAGGCTGCGGAGCCCTGCCAACGTGGCGGACGAGTTCGAGTACATAGTCGCGAACTTCCCCGAGGTAAGAGAGATCGGAATAGAGGACGATACATTCACCGCCAATAAGAAAAGGGCACAGGAGATATGCGAGCTAATAATTGAGAGGAAAATCAAAATTAAATGGTATTGTAACGTCAGGGTTAACCTGGACCTGGAAACCATGTCTCTCATGAAAAAAGCGGGATGCAAGCTGGTTACAGTGGGATTCGAAAGCGCCGACCAGAACGTCCTGAACGAAATGCACAAGGGCATTACCGCCAAGCAAATCAGGCAATTTGTAGAGGATGCCGAAAAGGCCGGCCTACTGGTTCACGGTTGCTTTATGGCAGGTAATCCCGGCGAGACCAGAGAGACCCTAGAGAAAACTCTGAAATTCGCCAAAGAGCTTAATTGCGACACCATGCAATTCTATCCCTTGCTGGTTTACCCTGGGACAGAGGCCTATGAATGGGCAAAGAAGAACAACTACCTCATCACCACCGACTTCTCCCAGTGGTCAACAGAGGACATCAGCTATAATTATCTCTTGAATTTACCTGGCCTTCCAAGAGAGGAGGTCAACGCTTTCTGCCAGAGGGCCACTCGAGAATATTATCTGAGGCCCTCATATATCTTCATGAAGCTGAAGCAGATGATTCGGCACCCGGCCGAGGCAAGGCGGACTTTTATAGCAGCCAGAACCTTCTTCAGGCACCTAGTATAAGCCAGCGAAGGCAAAACGGAGGTTAAGTTGAGAGTCCTTATCACAGGCATAACTGGTTTTGTAGGAAGCCACATGGCGGACTATCTCCTCACCAAAAAGGGGGTAGAGATTTACGGAATAAAGCGCTGGAGCAGCCGCCTGCGAAACATCCACCACATCCTGGAGAAAATCCCCCCCTTGCTGGATTGCGACATAACCGATTACAGCGCTGTGAGGAACGCCCTGGAAAAAGTGCAGCCCGACTGGGTCTTTCACTTCGCAGCTCAAAGCTACGTCCACTCCTCCTGGACAAACCCCGCAGGCACAATCACCACCAACATCATTGGCACCTTGAACTTTCTGGAAGCGATGCGCCATCTGCGAATCAACCCCCGCTTTCAGGTGGCAGGCTCCGGGGAGGAATACGGCCTCGTTAGAGAGGCGGAGCTCCCCATAACGGAGAGGAGCGAACTTCGACCGGTAAACCCTTATGCCGTGAGCAAGGTGGCTCAGGACCTGCTTTGCTATGAGCATTACATGAGCTACGGTCTAAACGTCATTCGCACCAGGGCCTTCAACCATGAGGGGCCCAGACGAGACAACGTCTTCGGCATCCCCTCCTTCGCCTATCAAATCGCCAGGATAGAGAATGGGCTGCAAGAGCCAACAATCAAGGTGGGGAACCTTTTTGCCAAGCGCAACTGGACCGACGTAAGGGATATGGTGAAGGCCTATTACCTGGCGATGGAAAAATGCAAACCCGGTGAGCTTTACCTCATCGGGAGCAACGCTGTCTACACCGTCGATGAATGCTTGCAGAGATTGCTTCAGATGTCGCCCGAAGGGAAAAGAACAAGAGTAGAGACCGACCCTGAAAAGGTTAGGCCCACTGAGGTGCCTTTACTCATCGGCGACTACACCAAGTTTGTCAGCCAAACCGGATGGAAGCCCGAGATACCATTTGAAGATACCCTGAGAGATACCCTCAACTATTGGCGTGAATTCATCGGCAAGGGGATGTACTAGGGAATGCCCAGAGAGACCGTGCTCATAACAGGTATAAACGGTTTCATAGGATGCCATCTGGCAAGAGCTCTGCTGGAATCCGGCTACGAGGTGCTGGGTCTGGGACGAGGCAACTGCAAAGCCCCGTGCTCATCATACTTCCAGGCAGACATCCTCGATGCGGATGCGCTGGCCAAGGCTGTCGCAGGAGCGGATGTAACAGTGCACCTCGCCGCTGTAACCGCCCACAGCACCCTGACAGGCGACCCCTCTCGCGCTTTGCAGGTAAATCTCATTGGCACCTTCAACACACTCCAGGCTTTTTGCGCCAGCAGGGGGAGGCTCTTCATATACCCGTCCTCAGGGAAAGTCTACGGCGAACCTCTCTACCTACCTTACAATGAGAAGCACCCCCTGGAGCCACAGACCTTCCTGGGGAAAATTAAGAAAACCGCAGAAAATATCGCTGCCCTCTTCGCCGACTCCTCCCAGAAGGGCTTCGTCGTGTTAAGGATATTCAACGTCTACGGCCCAGGACAAAGCGAGAACTTCCTCGTTCCCACCGTAATCTCCCAGTTGGATTCCAGCCATGCTCCTCAGGATATCGTCCTGGGCGACATAAGGGCCAAGCGGGACTACCTCTATATAGATGATGCGGTCAGGGCGATCATCTTAATTCTCAAGGCCAGAATAGAAAAGCTGGAAACCCTGAACCTGGGCTCAGGTCTTTCTTTATCAGCAGAGGAAATCGTCCGGGAAATGGGAATAGTCCTGGAAAAGAAGATCAATATCCTGGTAGATAAGAGCAGGCTAAGAGCTGAAGAGCCCTTTGAGGAGAGAGCAGATATATCCAGGTTGCAAGGAATGGGGTTCAGCCCCAGAATCTCCATCAAGGAGGGCCTGCTCAAAACCTTGCAGGCGTCCGGGAAGCTTACACGCGGATGAATATGCAGGCTGTAATACTGGCTGGCGGATTGGGCACCAGGCTGAGGCCGCTTACAGAGAAAACCTGTAAGCCAATGATCCCGGTCCTGGGCAAGCCCTACCTATATTATCAGTTGGAGATGCTTCGACAGCAGGAGCACCGTGATATACTCATCCTGCTAGGTTATTTGGGGGAGCAGGTACAACAGTATTTTGGCGACGGTTCGTCCATGGGGCTACGCCTTGAGTACTCCTTCGAAGCAAAACCCCTGGGAACAGGAGGAGCCCTCAAAAACGCTGGGAAAATGCTCAAGAACGAATTTCTTCTTCTCTATGGCGATTCTTACCTCCCCATAAAATATGCTCAGGTTGAGCAAACTTTCGCACGCAGCGGTATTGAGGCAATGGTGGTGGTTTACAACAACAGGCATGACACAGACGTGAAGAACAACATCGCTCTAGATGCCAACTTATACGTTGCTCTTTACGATAAAGACCCAGCAGCCCAGAGCGGTTTGCTAAACTATGTAGAAGCTGGTGTCCTGGCCCTGAGAAAACAAGTTCTGGACTATATAGCCCCTGATAAAGTGGTATCTTTAGAAAAGGAGATATTCCCTATACTTGTAGCCAGCCGAGAATTGAAGGCTTTTGTAACTACACAAAGGTTCTACGACATAGGAACCCTGATGAGGCTGAAGGAATTTGAACAGTATCTTGAGGAAGCACGGAAGGCATGATCATAACCAAGACGCCTTTTAGAATCAGCTTTGCCGGAGGTGGCACCGACCTCAGGGCCTTCTACCAGATAGAGCCCGGGGCAGTCCTAAGCACCGCCATTGACAAATATATGTACATTACGGTCAACAAGCGATTCGACCATACGCTGAGAATAAGCTATTCCAGCACCGAGATCGTGGAACACGTAGAACAGATACAGCACCCCGTCGTCAGGGAGGCCCTGAAGATTGTGGGGGTCACCAATGGCCTGGAGATAGTTTCCGTGGCTGATATTCCAGCAAGGACAGGTCTTGGCTCATCCAGCAGCTTCACTGTCGGGCTGCTCAATGCCCTTTATGCTTACACTGGAACCCTCCGAACCGCAGAGGAACTGGCCCAGGAGGCTGCCAGAATAGAGATAGAGATTTTGAAGGAGCCTATCGGCAAACAGGACCACTATATCGCCGCCTATGGAGGCGTGCAGCTTATTCGCTTCAATCCAGATGAGAGCGTCTTCGTTGACCCGGTGGTCTGTTCACCTAAACTCAAGGGAGCTCTCAACAGGAATTTGATGCTCTTTTACACGGGCGTTACCAGGGATGCCCGAAACATCCTCAAGGAACAGAACCAGAAAACCAAGAGCGAGGAAACGTTCGGATTCCTGAGCCGGATGCGCAACATCGCCTTTGAGAGCAGAGAGGCCCTTCTCGCCCAGAACCTGGACAGGTTTGGCAAGTTGTTGCACGAAAGCTGGATGTACAAGAGACAGATAACCAATTCCATCAGCAACAATAAGATAGACGGGTACTACGAGAAGGCGCTCGCAGCAGGAGCTTTAGGTGGTAAAATACTAGGGGCAGGTGGAGGAGGGTTCGTTCTTTTATATTGCGATAAGAAGTCCCAGCCTAAAGTCAGGGAGGCGTTGAAAGAGCTGAGGGAGGTCCCCTTTTCTTTTGAACCCCAGGGAAGCAAGATAATATACGTGGGCTGATATGGAAACAACGGAGTTCGTCAAAAGATATAAGGAAGAGCTCGGGGTATGCCTCCAGGAGATTCTCCCTGAGGATGTGGAGGCTGTCGTAGACATCATCTATGACGCCTACAAACGTGGCAACGAGGTCTTCATCATGGGCAACGGTGGAAGCGCATCCACCGCCTCCCACTTCGCCAGCGACCTCAGCAAGACCGCATCGGTGGAGGGGAAGCCTCGCATCCGGGCCACGAGCCTGACCGATAATACGGCCCTCATCACAGCCCTGTCCAACGATATAGCCTATGAAGCCATCTTCGAGGAGCAGCTAATAAACAAGCTGAAGAAGGGCGATGTTGTCATCGGCATAAGCGCCTCTGGCAACTCTCCCAACGTCCTGAGAGCTATAAGGTTCGCCAAAACCAGAGGCGCTCTTACCATTGGCCTCATAGGGTTTGAGGGAGGGAAATTGAAGGAGCTTGCCTACAGGTGCATCGTGCTGTCCAGCAAGAGCTATGGCCCTGTGGAGGATGCCCACCTCTGCCTGGAGCACATCATCTCCTTTTCCCTGAAGGAGAGGATAGGCCGTGGCTGACAAAGGGAAACGAACTAAGCTTTCCCGCGCCGTCTTCATAGATAGAGACGGGACAATGGCAAAAGATGTACCCTATTGCAAACGTCCCGAGGACTTCGAGCTTTTTCCCACAACGGCAAGGGCAATCAGACTATTAAATCAGAATGGCTTCAAGGTAATTGTCATCACAAACCAGTCGGGTGTCGCCAGGGGGTATTTTACAGAGGAGACGCTGTCGAAAATTCACAAGAAAATGCAGGACGAACTGGCGAGACAGGGGGCTTACGTTGATGCCATTTACTACTGCCCTCATCACCCCGACGATGGCTGCCATTGTCGCAAGCCAAAGCCCGGCATGGTCCTTCGGGCCATCAAAGACCACAACATAGATATAAAACAGTCCTTTGTGGTGGGGGACCTCAAGATGGACATAGACCTGGGACGGGCTTTAGGATGCAGAACAGTTCTAGT
>JACPPT010000001.1 GCA_016190815.1 Chloroflexota bacterium | reverse complement strand
TTCCTCGCCTTCCAGTACCCCTTTGAAATCCCTGGCGTGAGCAACGCTCAGTTCTTGAAGACAGCATATAACGCCCTTCGCCAGCATAAGGGGCTGGAGGAGCTTGACGCCCTGGAGTTCGATAAGCTTCTGAGGGAGAGGCTGAAACTCATAGAGATGGACCCGAACTACATCTACCGCGCTGTCAACGATGGCTTCTCCGGCGGGGAGAAGAAGCGCAATGAGATACTCCAGATGGTGGTGCTGGACCCCAGGCTTGCTATCCTCGATGAGACCGACTCTGGATTGGACATAGATGCCCTGAAAATCGTGGCCAACGGGGTGAATAAGTTCAGAAGCCCTTCAAAGGCTATCCTTCTCATCACCCATTACCAGAGAATCCTGAACTACATCACACCGGATTACGTGCACGTTCTGCTGAACGGGCGTATCGCCAGGTCCGGCAGTAAGGAGCTGGCCGTAGAACTCGAGGCCCACGGCTACGACCTCTTCAGAGAGCAAGCTGAGAACGTCGGACCAAAAAGATGAGAGAGGCAGAGGTACATTGATTGAGACCAAAGCTCAGGACAATCGCTATTTAATAGACCTGGAATTGTTCCTGAAGAGTGTTGCCGCAAAAGACCCTGAATGGATTCAGAGTCTTCGTTCGGCGGCCGCTTCCCGCTTTGTCGAACTGGGCTTTCCAGCAGCCAAGAACGAGGAGTGGAAATATACAAATGTTGCGTCCATTGCCCATGGCGATTTCGCCCTGATGCTGGATGACCTGCCCCGGGAAATTTCTGCTCGCCTTATCCAGCCCTTCACGTTCGAGGAGCCTCGTTGGAGCCGCCTCGTCTTCATAAATGGAGTTAGTTATCCGGCACTATCCTCGGTACCGAATCTGCCAGAAGGTGTGCAGGTGGGAAGCCTGGCTGATGTTATGACTAAGGATGGAGGAGCTCTTGAGCAGCATCTGGCCCAACATGCTCGGTATCAGGATAACACCTTTACCGCCCTGAATACAGCCTCTTTCCGCGATGGCGCTTTCATCTACGTGCCAGATGGCATAGCCCTCAAGGAGCCTGTGCACCTGCTCTTCGTCTCGGTCGCAGGTGAGAAGGCCATCGTTTCGCACCCCAGGAGCCTGATAATAAGTGGCAGAGGCAGCGCGTTGACCATCATAGAGAGCTACGTCTCTTTGGCGGATGGCCAGTCCTTCACAAACGCTGTAACCGAGATCGTCGCCGGTGAAGGCGCAATCATAGATTATTACAAGTTTAACAGAGACGGTGAGAGGGCATTCCACGTCGGCACCACCCAGGTGCACCAGTACAAGGACAGCCGATTCACCTCGCTGACCGTGGCTGTAGGTGGGAAGCTGGTGAGGAACAACCTGAACATTCTTCCAGACGCCACTGGGTGCGAGTGTGCTCTGAACGGTCTTTATTTCGCTGCAGGCGAACAGCATATAGATAACCACGTAGCTATAGACCATGTAAAGCCCCAGGGCACGAGCCGTCTGCTCTACAAGGGTGTCCTGGGAGGGAAGTCCAGAGCCGTGTTCAATGGCAGGGTTACAGTGCACAAGGATGCCCAGAAGACGGATGCTCACCAGACAAACAAGAACCTGCTCCTCTCAGATTACGCAGAAGTAGATAGCAAGCCACAACTGGAGATCCTCGCAGATGACGTGAGATGTACCCATGGTGCCGCGGTGGGCCAGCTTGACCGAGACGCAGTATTCTATTTGTTGAGTCGTGGCCTGGACCGAAAGACCACCCGCAATCTGCTGACCTACGCCTTTGCCAGCGAGGTGGTCAACAGCACCAAGGTCGAGCGGGTTCGTTCAGAGGTAGATAAGATAGTGGCGACATGGATTAAAGAGTACCTGGAAACCGAGGAGCCGCTATGACAGCGCTCTCCAGACAAAAACTAACGCAAACGAGGGAAACCTCCCACGACATCTATGACGTGGAAAGGATCAGGGAGGACTTTCCAATTCTCGGGCAGAAAGTCAACGGCAAACCCCTCGTCTATCTCGACAACGCTGCCACAAGCCAGAAGCCCCAGGCAGTCATAGATGTTATCAAAACCTATTACGCCACGGAGAACTCCAATATACACCGTGGGGTGCACACCCTGAGCGAACGTGCCACTCGTGCCTACGAAAGTGCCCGCAGCGAGGTAAAACGCTTCATTAACGCTCAGGAAGACCGGGAGATCATCTTTGTCCGAGGAAGCACAGAGGGCATAAACCTCGTAGCAAACAGCTACGGACGGAAGTTCATCCAGTCTGGCGACGAGATTATCATTTCCTGGATGGAGCACCACTCCAACATCGTCCCCTGGCAGTTACTTTGTGAAGAGAAGGACGCTGTGTTGCGCGTTGTCCCGATAAACGACGACGGCGAGCTTATGCTCAATGAGTACGAGAAGCTCCTGAGCACCAGAACGAAACTTGTTTCGATTGCCCACGTCTCCAACGCCCTGGGCAGCATTAACCCCGTGAAAACAATCGTAGAGATGGCACACAGCCGGGGCATACCAGTCTTGATCGATGGGGCACAGGCGGCCCCGCACATGCCCGTGGACGTCACAGAGATGGACTGCGACTTCTATGTATTCTCAGGCCATAAGTTGTACGGCCCCACTGGCATTGGAATCCTCTACGGCAAGGCCCATCTGCTTGAGGACATGCCTCCATACCAGGGTGGTGGAGATATGATCAAGTCGGTGACCTTTGAGAAAACCCTTTATAACGTCGTTCCCTACAAGTTCGAGGCCGGCACCCCCAACATAGCCGGTGCCATAGGCCTGGGCACGGCCATACACTATGTGAATAGCATCGGCCTGGAACGGATCAATGCCTATGAAAGGGAGCTGCTGTCTTACGCCACCGAAGCAATATCCGAGATTAAAGGAATACGAATCATCGGAACCGCAAAGGAGAAGGCTGGCATACTTTCCTTTATCCTGGAAGGCGTGCATGCCCACGACGTCGGGACCGTCCTTGACCATGAGGGGATTGCCCTGCGCACCGGCCATCACTGCGCCCAGCCGGTGATGCAGCGGTTCGGGGTGCCAGCCACGGCAAGGGCATCCCTTGGCCTGTATAACACCAGGGAAGAAATAGATGCTCTGGTCAGAGCGCTCTACAAAGTCATTGAGGTGTTTCGTTAGTGTCTGACCTGCAAGAGCTTTATCAACAGGTCGTTCTTGACCACAGCAAGAGACCCCGAAATTTTCGCAAGTTAGAGGACGCAAACCACACGGCAGAAGGGTACAACCCCCTGTGTGGCGACCACTATCACATATACCTCAAAGTGGAAGACAACACGGTCAAAGACGTCGGGTTCGAAGGCGCAGGGTGCGCCATCTCCAAGGCCTCTGCCTCTCTGATGACCGACAGTGTGAAGGGAAAGTCCAGGGCTGAGATAGAAATCCTGTTTAATAAATTCCATGACATGATAACCGGCAAGGTGGAGCCGACATCGGCCGAGTTGGAGAAGCTCTCTGTCTTCTCAGGCGTACGCGAGTTCCCCGTGCGGGTCAAATGCGCAAGTTTGGCATGGCACACGCTGCGCGCTGCCCTTGACGCAGAGGGGAAGACAGTTACCACTGAGTAGGCTGTCCGGTACGCCACTTATCTAGAGGTTTGTATCTGCGGTGTTGTCCTCTTCTGCTCCATCCCCTAGCGTTGGTCAGCAAAATGTCGGCAGAAAACCTTATCTGGCGCAAAGCTGAGGACAGAAAGCACTTCTTTTTCGCAAGACCACTTCTGTGGACGCCTACCGGGCATACCACTCTCGGGCCTCTGAAAAAAGATAAAACATCCAACGCAGAATAGGGGATAACTTGTCGACAGGCTAGAGAGCGTTGTAGAATGAGCCATGTCAAGAGGACTTCTCTTTGGCGCATCAGGTTCTGTCAGTCGAAAGGCGGCTCGAAGTCAGTGACTGTCAGCGGTTATCGGGAAGAGGTCTTCAACGTTTTGCTCGCCTTACTTCTCCATGAGCGGGGTGTAGTCACAGCACCGGAGCAGTCCCTCAGGCAAGCAATTGAGCAACGCCGGCATATTCCAGATGTTCTGGTGGTATACCGGGGCTTACGAACGGTAATTGAGGGTAAAGTAGCTGACAAAGCAGGTGCAGATGACAAGGCCCTTGAACAAGCTAGGGATAGGGTGAACAGCGGCATTGCTCACATAGGTATCGCTCTGCTTTATCCGGCTACAATCAGGAAGGCTCCGTCATTTGGTGATGTTCAGAAGATTATTGCTGAATCTTCCTTCAAAATTGCCATTTGCAGCGAGACTGGTGAAACGGGATGGACCGAGGGGGGGATTGATTACCTTACAGATGTCTTGCGAGGCGCCTTCGAACAGCTTGTCCGTGAGGATGCAGTAACCAAGGCGGTAGAAGCGCTGAATGCCGGGCTTGAACATTTTGCCAGCACGGTCTTCGTGAGTCCTGCGACTTTACGGAGGTCCGCCGAGATTCTTGGTATCCGCGAGATTCCGAAGAGAGCTCGCGGAAAGTCGGAAGGTGACGAAGCATGAGGACAGACCCTGCAAAAAATTCGATATCCAAAATAGCCGGTCTGACCCTGGTCAACGCTCTCGTCTTCCAGGAGGTTCTCGCAGACTATGAATCTCAGGTCCAGCACTTACGTCAAACGCTGCAATCGAGTGACGCGATAACTGCTTTCGCTGACCACTGGGAGTACATCCTGACACAAATCAATTACTATCCGATATTTCATGTGGCACATCAGTTAGTTCTGGCGTTGCCATCCAATCCGGACTCGGAGAAAGCTCTGCGTTCCCTTGCGAAGACTGCTCTGGAAATAGTGCAGCAAAGGGCGGCGCTCCGGCATGACCTTATGGGCCGTGTTTACCATCGGCTTCTGGCGGAAGCCAAGTATCTTGGCACATACTATACCTCTGTACCGGCGGCGACACTACTATTGAAACTGGCATTGCAGCCTGAAAAATGGAAGCTTGATTGGAGTGACTTCGCCGAATTACCGGCCTTTCGCGTGGCGGATTTGGCGTGTGGCACCGGCACTCTGCTTATGGCCGCCGCGGAAGCAATTACCGATAATTTTCTTCGCGCCTGCGGGGCCAAGCGTATTACCCCTAAAATGGACGTTATCTCCAAGTTCCTAATAGAGGATATCATATACGGTTATGACGTCCTATTGTCAGCACTACATCTCACTGCCTCCACGCTGGCACTGCGCTCCCCGGAGGTAACATTCAGGCTAATGCATCTTTGGGTGTTGCCCTTCGGCGGGCCTCATCATCGCCTAGGCAGCATCGAGTTTCTGAAAGATTTCGATGTTGCGGTGACGACCGACCTATTCGGCGCTTCTGTTTCGCCAGACCAGGTTAGCAGCGCCGGACCAGTCAGGCGGCAACGAGCATCTTTGCCCGACCTTGATCTTTGCGTTATGAACCCGCCTTTTACACGCAGCGTTGGAGGGAACCTTTTATTTGGCTCCCTGCCCGACAAAGAGCGGAAACCCATGCAAACTGAGCTATCCAAATTACTGAAAAAGCCCCGTGTTCATGCCAGTAGTACGGCAGGGTTAGGTTCTGTTTTTGTTGCCACAGGAGACCTGCATCTCAAGGCAGGGGGACGAATGTCCCTAGTTCTACCAAAGGCCCTCCTGTCTGGAGTAGCATGGGAGCAAACCCGACACCTTTTCCGATTACGCTATCAGCTTGAGTATATCATCGCCAGTCAGGACCCCGAACGCTGGAATTTCTCCGAAAACACTGACCTGAGTGAAGTTTTAGTGATAGCGCGCAAAGTTGACGATCCCCATACCGCGGCTCCAGCTCAGGGCAATGTCGTATGCCTAAACCTGTGGAGGAATCCCTCAACAGTAGTCGAAGCTTTAAGCATTGTCCACTCCCTCAGGCATGCCAGTCCGCCGGATATCGCCACCGGCCAGGGAGCGCATGAGGTAATGCTGGGTGATACCAAGTTTGGGGAAGCAGTGACTGTTCCCTGGGTAAACATACGCGATGGTTCCTGGATGCCTCCTTGTGCCTTCGCACAATCGGACTTGCTACGGTCTGCCCATCATCTCGTCCAGGGTAAAATCTCCTTACCCGGTATTGGCATCGCCAGGAATGTACCGCTTTGTTCCCTGCAAAATATTGGGAACCTGGGGCCTGATGTAAGAGATATTCACGACGGTTTCCGATTAGCCAAGGGTACCACCGCTTATCCTGCCCTTTGGAGCCATGATGCTTCAGTAATGACAACAATGTCAAAGGTCCCGAATCAGTATCTGTCTCCCCTGCATCGAGCCAAAGCTGGGCGACATCTGCGCAATGTGGAACTACTCTGGCCGAAGTCTGGCCGCGTGTTACTTGTGGAACGGTTGCGGTTGAACACACAGCGTTCAACGGCTGTCCGCACAGAAATACCTGTTCTGTCTAATGTCTGGTGGCCTTTACGTATGCAAGAGCAGAATGACGACTACGAAAAAACTCTAGTCCTGTGGCTCAACTCAACTCTAGGCTTACTTATTTTATTATCCTATCGAGAAGAAACTCAGGGAGCTTGGGTAAAATTCAAAAAGCCAACGCTGTCTGAAATGCCTGTGCTGGATGTCAGATCATTAACGCCTACACAAACGGAGAGCTTGGTTAAAGCTTATAATACCCTAAGCACACAGCCACTACTCCCCTTCCCAGATATGGCTAATGACCCAGTACGCCAGGCCATAGACGCGGCGATATCCGAGGCGTTGGGACTGCCTAATTTATCCGTTCTCCGTAACTTACTTGCCCAAGAGCCAGTCGTATGCCTGAAAGCCCTTTCGTAGAACGAGGTTTACCACCATTAAGGACATGCCAGCACCTCTATCACATATGCCGGCAAAAACTAGGTGGTAAAGCGAGAAGAAGCTAGAAGCTACAGCGACTGGTGCCGAAGGTCGGGATCGAACCGACAAGGAGGTTGCCCTCCAGCAGTTTTTGAGACTGCCGCGTCTGCCTATTCCGCCACTTCGGCGTGGAGCGGAAGACGAGATTCGAACTCGCGACCTCCTCCTTGGCAAGGAGGCGTTCTACCACTGAACTACTTCCGCTTTCTCCGAAACACCCTGGTGCCGAGGCCCAGAATCGAACTGGGGACACATGGATTTTCAGTCCACTGCTCTACCGACTGAGCTATCCCGGCGCGTTTGGGCGGAACAGGATTCGAACCTGTGACCTACCGGATGTAAGCC
>JACPPT010000021.1 GCA_016190815.1 Chloroflexota bacterium | reverse complement strand
TCTGGGGGACACCCCCAGTTCCCCCGCCAAAAGGGCAAAGCCCCTTTGGAAACCCCGTTACTAAACCACCCCTCCAATATCCCTCTTGACTACCGGGGATCTTTCAACCCCGCAGGCTGGCCCCCAACTCCCTGGCAAGTCTTTCCACAAGCCTGCCCTGAGCCGAATTCACCTCTTCGTCTGTCAGAGTCCTCGTTGGTGACTGGTAGGTGATGTGATAGGCCAGTGACTTCTTCCCCCTGGGTATCTGCTCTCCCAAGTAGATATCGAAGAGAGCTACATCCTCTGCAAGGGGCGATTCCCTTATTATTTTCTCGACACTCCTAGCAGCCAGACCTTCATCAAGTACTAGCGCCACATCCCTTACCACGGCCGGGAACCTGGGCAGGGGTCGGTATTTGCGAGCCGACGGCATTAATGGGAGTAACGCAGCAAGGTCTACCTCGAAAAGAAAGACAGGGTGAGAGGATATGTCAAAGCTCTCCAATACCTCAGGCCGCACCTCGCCTATAATGCCCACAGGGACATCGCCTAGGAGGCCCCTAAGGGGGTCCTGAATGATTGCCCGGGCCGTCCTTCCAGGGGTCAGAACATAGTCCTCTGCCACCTGAAAGTCTGCCGAAACACTCAGACAAGCAAAAAGCGTCTCCATAATACCTTTAGCGTCAAAGAAAGAGAGAGACCTCTCCCCGTGAAGCCAGTGGGGTTCTTCCCCGGCGCCCGCAACGACACCTCCCAGCACCTCCTGCTCCTCCGGCAGCTCCTTGCCCCTGGGGCTGAAGGTCTTCCCCACCTCGAAAAGGCGTATGCCGCCTTCCACTCTCTTCTCATTGGAAGCCAAGTTTGACAGAAGCCCAGCTCTGAGGGTAGTGCGAAGGAACTCCTGCACCGGGCTCATGGGGTTGGCCACCCTGAGAGGTTCTGTGCCGGATGCTGAATAGCTGCCCACCTTCTCCAGGGCTTTGCAACTGGTCAGTGTGTAGTTTATGACCTCCTGCATTCCGCACCCCACAAGTGCATCTCTGACCTTTTCTTTGAGAGTTCCCAGTGGGTCGGGTTCATATCTGGGGATGAGACCCCCGGGCATAGTGGTGGGCACGCGGTCGTAGCCCACAATTCGGGCTATTTCCTCCACAAGGTCGTCCTCCAGAGATATATCGGTGCGCCAGTAGGGCACGGCGACAAGCAAATCAGAGGCCCCATGCCTCTGGCATTCAAACCCCAACGAGGTGAGAACCCTGGTCATCTCCTCTACACCGATTTCCATCCCCAGCACCTTCTTGAGCCTTTGACCGGTCAGGATAACGGGCTTCCTTTCGACTCTGCCGGGATAGACATCGATTATGCCCCTGGCCGCCTTGCCACCTCCAAGCTCAACCAGTAGCCGTGTGGCCCTTTTGAGGGCAATGGGAGGAAGCTCTGGGCTGAGACCCTTCTCGAAGCGCAGAGAGGCCTCACTGCGCATTCGAAGAAGCGCGGAGGTGTAGCGAATACTGCTGTTGTGGAAGTTCGCCGACTCTAGGAGCACAGAGGTTGTATCCTCTGTAACCTCACTGTCAGCGCCACCCATAACCCCTGCCAGGGCCACTGGCCCCTTGCCATCTGCAATTACCAGCATATGGGGGTCGAGGGAGCGTTCAACACCATCGAGGGTGGTCAAGCGCTCGCCATTCACCGCCCTTCTGACGATTATCTTTCTATCCCGAAGCCTTTCGTAGTCGAAGGCGTGAAGGGGCTGTCCATATTCAAGCATCACGTAGTTGGTGATGTCCACCAGGTTGTTGATGGGGCGCATTCCCAGGGCGATCAAACGGTCCTGCATCCAGCGGGGCGAGGGCCCGACCCTAACACCTGTAACCAGACTGGCACAATACCGGGGGCATAGGTCGGGGTCAGCTATATCTACCGATGCAATCCCCTCTATTTCTTCGCCGGATTCTTCGTACTGAACGCCGGGCAGACAGACCTGCCCGCCAGTTAGGGCAGCCGCCTCCCAGGCCACACCCATAACAGAAAGGCAGTCAGGACGATTGGGCGTTACCTCCAAATCCAAGATGGAATCCCCAAGATAGTCAGAAAGCAGCACACCCAGAGGGGCATCCTCGGGCAGGACCATAATTCTGGTGTGATCGTCAGAAAGACCCAGCTCCTTTTCAGAGCAGACCATTCCCGCTGAGAGGACACCCCGAATTTTCGCTGGCTTGAGCTCAGTTAGCTTTCCCGTATGTCCATCGAAGAGGTGAGCGCCCTCCCTGGCGAAGGGAACCTTTTGCCCGGGCGCTACGTTGGGGGCACCGCAAACCACGGTCATATGCTCACCCCCCAGGTCAACGGTGGCGAGCCTCAGGCGGTCCGCGTTGGGGTGGGGGTCCACAGCTAATACATATCCCACCGAGACCTTATCCCAGCTTCCACCGACGGTAGTTATACCGGAGACCTCCGTTCCCGCCATGGTGAGCCTGTGGGCCAACTCCTTCACCGGGGCTGTTATCTGCACATATTCCTTGAGCCACTTCAGGGAGACCTTCATATTATCTCCTAGAACTGCCTTAAGAACCTCATGTCGTTGGAGTAGAACAGGCGGATGTCCTCTATGCCATATTTGAGCATGGCCATTCGCTCCACGCCCAGTCCAAAGGCGAAGCCTGTGTAGATACTGGAGTCATATCCAACCCTTTCCAGGACTCCGGGGTGAACCATTCCAGCGCCCATGATCTCTATCCAACCCGACTCTTTACATATGCGGCACCCCTTGCCGCCGCAGGCGAAGCAGTCAATGGCCATCTCCACACCAGGCTCCACAAAGGGGAAGTAGTCACAGCGAAAACGGGCTTTGCGTTCGGCCCCAAAGATTCGCCGGGCGAACTCGTAGAGGGTCCCCTTCATATTGGCGAAGGTGATGCCGTCATCCACGGCCAGCCCCTCTACCTGAAAGAAGGCGGACTCGTGGGTGGCATCTGTTGCCTCATAGCGATAGCACCTTCCCGGCACCACAACTCGAACGGGTGGACGGGTCTTCTCCATAACCCTTATCTGCATGGGGGAGGTGTGAGGCCTGAGCAGCATGGGGCGTTCGCCATCCTCCGTCTGGTAGTCTATCCAGAGGGTGTTCCACATATCCCGGGCGGGGTGTCCCTTGGGGATGTTCAACGCCTCGAAGGAGTAGTAGTCCCACTCCACATCTGGACCCTCCACCACTCTGAACCCCATAGAAGTGAAGGCAGCGCATATCTCTCTGATCATCTGAGTTGCGGGATGCAGTCGCCCCAGGGGGACTGGCCTTCCGGGAAGGGTTACATCGATGCGTCCCTTTTCTGCGAGCCGAGCGGCCTCTGCCGCCTTCAAAGCCTTTTCAGTCTCAGCGAATCTTTTTTCCAAGAGGGATTTCATCTCGTTGGCCAGGGCACCCAATGCCCGTCTCTCCTCTAGAGGCAAAGACACAAGCCCCCGCAGGAAAGAGGTGATGGCCCCCTTCCTGCCCAAATAGGCTATGCGCCATTCTTCCAGGTCTTCCTCTCCGTCTATGGCCTCCAGTTCTGCCAGGGCTTTGGTTTTCAACTTTTCGAGTTCTTCCCGCATAGTATCCTCTCAGAAAACCCCTGAGCACCTATTTTAGGTAGTGAGACGGCATTGGTCAACCACCAAAAAGCCCCCCTGTAGATAGAGCAGGGAGGCTTGATAGCTGGCTGCGACTTGGGGCTAGCTCTTTTTTGCCTCCCCCTTGGCCAGTTCCACAAACCGAGAAAACGCCTGTGGGTCCTTAACCGCCACATCGGCCAGCACCTTGCGGTCTACGACTACGCTGGCCTTCTTTAGCCCTTCCATAAAACGGCTGTAGGAAAGTCCAAAAAGCCTTGAGGCCGCATTGATGCGAGTTATCCAGAGCCTTCTCATATCACCTTTTCGCTCCCTGCGATGGCGGTAGGCATAGCTCAGGGCATGGAGCAAAGACTCGTGCGCCCTCCTGTAAAGTTTATGGGAACTAGCCCTATGCCCCTTTGTGAGCCTCAGTACCTTTTTGTGCCGGGCTCGGGCAGTCACACCCCGTTTAACTCTTGACAAAGTCCTTCCTCCCTAAAAAGGCGCTACACGCCATAAGGCAAAAGCCTTCTTAGCCTCCGCTTGTCGGCCTGGGAAACGGGAAGCATCTCATCATACTGACGTCTGACCCTCTGGGGCTTCTTTCTGCGAAGATGGCTCTTGCCGCCTTTGGCCCGCATCAGCTTACCACCACCGGTAATGTGGAAACGGCACTGAGCGCCTTTATGTGTTTTCAGCTTCGGCATTTTTAGATTCCTCTTTAGTAGGTTCCTCTTTAGTGCTCACGGTCTTCGTCTTTTTGGAGGGCAAAAGCACCATACTCATGATCCTTCCTTCCATTTGAGGCTTCGACTCCACTTTGGCCGCATCGCTCAGGCTATTTACCACTTTTGCTAATAGTTCCAGGCCAAGCTCCCTGCGAGTGACCTCTCTGCCTCTGAAGAGCACCGAAACCTTCACCTTATCGCCCTCGTCCAAAAGCCTCCTTGCAAGTCTGGTCTTGAACTCCAGGTCGCGCACGCCTATCTGTGGGCGAATCCTGACCTCTCTAACCTCACTGACTTTCTGACCTTTTCTGGCCTCTCGCTCCTTTTTGGCCTGCTCATATTTGAACTTGCCGTAATCTAGAAGCCTGCATACTGGAGGAGTCGAGGTAGGTGCCACCTCCACCAAATCTATTGCCACTTCTCTTGCTAGCTGTAGCGCCTTGATAAGCGGCATCACACCTAACTGCTCGCCATCCACCCCAATGACTCGAACCTCTCTGGCCCTGATTCTCTCGTTTACTCGGTATTCTCTAGCTATACTCCCACCCCTTGGACTGCGAATTCCCAGTGGTAGGAAAATATACCATATTCAATAATACAAGTCAAATACCTTTATTCGAGGTCGTTTAGTAATTGTTATGAACCCCCTAAATCCCCCAGTCTTGGGGGACTTTTGAAGCTGGGGAACACCCCCGAACCCCTGGCAGCGGGGCATTGCCCCTCTGCACTCCTTGCTGCTAAACGCCCTCTTTATTCCAGAGACCTGCTTTGCGCAGCCCTCTTTATCATCTCCCGAAAAGCCTGAAGCTCCACTGCTCCCATATTCTCGCCATTGCGCTTACGCACAGAAACCGCTGAACTCGCGACCTCTTTATCACCAACCACCAGCATATAAGGCACCTTCTGAAGCTGGGCTTCCCGAATCTTGAGGTTCATCCTCTCACTGCGCGCGTCCACCTCAACCCTTATCCCGTCTTTCTTCAGCTCATCCTGCACCCTTTGAGCATATTCTTGATGTCTATCGGCTATAGGAATGACCACTGCCTGGACAGGTGCAAGCCAGGTGGGAAAAGCTCCGCCGTAATGCTCGATTAAAACACCCAAGAACCTCTCCAGAGACCCTAGAAGAGCACGGTGGATCATGTACGGTCTATGCTCTCGCCCGTCCTCACCTGCAAAGGTCAAATCAAACCTTTCGGGCATATTAAAATCGATCTGGACAGTGGTGCACTGCCAGGATCTTCCCAGGGCGTCCCTTATCTTGATGTCTATCTTCGGGCCATAGAAAGCACCACCGCCCTCGTCCACGTTATACTCCAAGTGCCACTTCTCAATAGCCTTGCGAAGGGCTTCCGTTGCCCTATCCCACTCGGAGGTCTCGCCAACATATTTTTCTGGGCGGGTAGACAGGTATATTTCATACTCTTTGAAACCGAAAGCCCCTAGCATGAGGAAAGTGAGTTCTAGGACGCGGATGATCTCGTCCTCAACCTGGTCAGGGCGACAGAAAATATGAGCGTCGTCCTGGGTAAAACCTCTAACCCGTAGCAGGCCATGGAGCACGCCCGCTCGTTCGTAGCGATATACAGTGCCAAGCTCCGCCAAGCGAAGGGGCAGTTCCCGATAGCTCCGAATGTCTGTCTTGTATATCATAATGTGGAATGGGCAGTTCATCGGCTTGACATAGTAGGATTGCTCGTCCACCTCCATGGGCGAATACATGAGTTCCCTGTAAAAACCCAGGTGACCGCTGGTCTCCCAAAGGCTGGCCTTGCCCAGATGAGGGGTATAGACAAGCTCGTAGCCAGCGTTGTAGTGCTCCTTCTTCCAGAAATCCTCTACGATGGTACGGATGCGGCCTCCCTTGGGATGCCAGTATATAAGGCCAGCGCCCGCGTCTTCATGTACGCTGAAGAGATCAAGCTCCCTGCCTAGCCTTCTATGGTCGCGCCTGGCAGCCTCCTCCATTCTTCTGACGTGCTCGTCTAATGCCTCCTGGGTCTCAAAAGCTGTGCCATATATCCGCTGAAGCATGGGGCGTTTTTCGTCCCCCCTCCAGTAGGCCCCGGCAATGCTCAGAAGCTTAAACGCTTTGATCTCCCCGGTGGAAGACACATGAGGGCCAATGCAGAGGTCCACGAAGGAACCATGCCTATAGGTGCCCAGCTTTTCATCCTGAATGTCGTCTATTAGCTCTAGCTTATAAGGCTGATGCGAGAACATCTGCTTTGCCGTTTCCCTATTGATCTCCTCAAAGACAAAGGGAAGATTCTTAGCGATGGTGTCCTTCATTTTGGACTCGATGGCGGCAAGGTCATCGGGGGTCAGAGGCCTTGGGAGATCGAAATCATAGTAGAAGCCTTCCTCCGTAGAGGGCCCTATGGCCAGCTTGGCGTCAGGAAAAAGCGCACAGACCCCCTCCGCCATAACATGGGAAGCCGAGTGCCGCATCCGCTCCCGAAGCCCGGCAATGTCCTCTACGTTATCTTTCTTACTGCGAGGCATAGAACCTTCACCTTTTCTGTTGCCGCAAATTAAAAACCTCTCACCCTTTTGGGTAGAGAGGGTAACAAAGCTCTTTGATGTCCCTCTTCTCCCTGTATGACATTATTCACTAATGGTGGGCGGTAATGGATTTGAACCAATGACCTCTGCGATGTCAACGCAGCGCTCTAGCCCCTGAGCTAACCGCCCTTGTGATAGAAGTCTAGCAAAGAACAGATGCCCAGTCAAGGAAAAGGCAAGTAGAAAAAACGCTACAGACCCCCCTGGAAGAGAGGTCGCTTGCAACGAGGGATGCAGAGGGGCAATGCCCCTCTGCCGGGGGGTTCGGGGGTGTCCCCCGAATCTCAAAACCCCCTCTCCTTGGCAAAGAGAGAGGTTGGGGGTGAGGTTCCTAAACAGCCTCCTAGAAGATGCGGCGCAATGTTGCCGTAGAAATCCGACAGTCCATGTATGCTCATGGACATGTCGAATCTCACACTGATTACACTAGCCTGGGAATTATACCAACAGGGGGTGCCAAAGAGCCGCATTGCTAAGCGGTTGGGGAAGAACAGGG
>JACPPT010000020.1 GCA_016190815.1 Chloroflexota bacterium | reverse complement strand
TCTCGATGGTCTTCTTGAGCGACTCCCTGTTCATATAGGCCAGCATGAGCACCTCGCCGGTGCTGTTGTCCTGCACTATGGCCGGAACGAGTCCGGCTTCATTGAACTTCACCCTCTCCATAAGCTCCTTCTCACTCATTGTCTTACGGGAATCCCCTTCTCTGCAAGATAGACCTTGGCCTGGGCTATGGAATATATGCCGTAATGGAAAATGCTGGCGGCCAGGACGGCGTCTGCCTTGCCCTGGACGAAGGCCTCGTAAAAGTGCTTGAGGTTGCCTGCGCCGCCGCTGGCGATGACGGGCACGTTGACGGTCCCCGAGACGGAGCGCGTAAGTTCCAGGTCATAGCCCATCCTGTGGCCATCGGCGTCCATGCTTGTTAAAAGCAGCTCTCCTGCTCCCATCTCCACTGCACGAATTGCCCACTTCACGGCGTCGATGCCCGTGGGCTTGCGCCCGCCGTACGTATAGACCTCCCAGTGAGAATCAGGGCCTAGAGATAGCTCGTCCCCTTTGGGGGAAAGGGTGGTTTCTGAAACCATCTTGGCATCAATGGCCACTACTATACACTGGCTGCCGAATTTCTTTGCCCCCCTCGTAATGAGCTTGGGGTCCCTAATGGCGGCGGTGTTCACAGCCACTTTATCCGCCCCGGCCTCCAGCATACGGCGCATGTCCTCTATATTTCGAATTCCCCCTCCAACGGTCAGGGGGATGAACACCTGCTCGCAGACGCGCTCCACCACCTCCACCATGGTCTCCCGGAAGTCAGAGCTGGCCGTGATGTCCAGGAAGACAAGCTCGTCTGCGCCCTCTTTGTCATAAAAGGCAGCAAGCTCCGCCGGGTCGCCGGCGTCTCTCAGATTCACGAAGCTTACGCCTTTGACCACCCGGCCATCGGTTACATCCAGACAGGGTATGATGCGCTTGGTGAGCATAGAATAATCATATCACGCTTTTTTGAAGAGGATAAAGTAGTGCATCTCATTCAGGGGGAGTTTTCTTGTCTGGACAAAGCCTGCCTTTTTCGCCAGACGCTGCACCTGGGCCTCGCTGAGCCTCTCATATGCAGGTGGGCCTTCTTCCATCTCTTTTTTGTACCATTCGATGACGGCGAGCCAGCCCCCGGGCTTCAAAGCCTTTGCAATTCTCTTTAGAAAGGCCACCTTGTCCTCGGTCTCGTGGAGGACAAAGGCTAAGAAAGCCCCATCCACGCTTTCGTTCTCCAGGGGAAGCTCCATCTCCCCGGATAGCCTCACCTCCACGTTTTTCACGTCCTCTTCCGCGATTCTCGCCCTGACCGCTTCCAGCATCTCCTCCTGAATGTCAATAGCATAGACACGTCCCGTGGGAATGTGCCTGGCGATGGGTAGGGTAAAGAAGCCGGGGCCGCACCCTATATCAGCTATGGAATGCCGAGGCTCCATTGGCAGGAGGGCGATGACTCTTTCTGGGTCCAGCAGCCTTTTCCGCTCCTGGCTTAAGAGGCGCTCTTTGTGGGCTGGCTCGAACTTGTGAGGCAAGGTACTATTCTCCAGAGAGTGGTGATTTGTTGCAGAAACACCTTTTCATTCCCCTCCCGGCCTACACCAGGGCACTGCCCTGAGAGGCGAGAGGTTCATCCCCACCTCCAGGGGGTATAAGGGGGCAAAGCCCCCTTATACATTCGTGGGTAGGTATTACAAGGCGTTCCCTTGCCAGAGCGCTAGGCGCTGAGGCGCTTCTGGATGGCCAACGCCCCTTGCACAATGCCATCTATGACCTCTTTCACGCTGACCACGTCATTGATAAGCCCGACTATCTGCCCGCAGTGAAGGACCCCGGCCTCCAGGTCCCCAGTTTCATAGACCTTCTTTTCCCCAAGCCCGCTTATCACGGGGAGGAGCTCCTCCAGGGTAGCGCCCTTTGCTTCTAGTTCCAGCGCCTTTTTGGCTTGCTCGTTTAAAAGGGCACGGGCGTTGTCTCTTATGGAGCGCCCCAGAATTACGGTCTCGTTCTCTTTTGCTTCCAGGAGCCTTTCTTTAACCCTGGGGTGGGCCCAACACTCGCGGGTTAGCATGAAGCGAGTGCCCATAAGCACACCCTCAGCGCCTAGGGCACGGGCTGCAACAAAGCCGCGGGCATCGGCAAAGCCCCCGCCAGCGATCACAGGCACCTTTACAGCATCAGTTGTAAGGGGTATGAGGACAAGGGAGGTAACATCCTCCAGCCCAGGGTGGCCGCCGCATTCGAATCCCACGATAGCGACGGCATCTACACCCACTCGCTCCGCTGTTCTGGCGAACCGCACGCCTGGAACCTTATGAATTACCTTTACACCAGCACTCTTGAGCCGGGCCATGTAAGGCTCAGGGCTTCGCCCAGAGGTCTCAACGATCCGAACACCTTCTTCTATGAGGACATCGATATACTCATCGGTGTTCACTGGCCTTGTCGTTGGGAAGAGATTTATGTTCACGCCGAAGGGCTTGTTTGTGAGGTCCCTGGTCTTTCGAATCTCCTGTCGGAGCTCTTCCTTTGTCGGGAAGTGAGAGGAGGTTAGCACTCCCAGCCCGCCGGCATTGGATACGGCGGCCACCAGCCCGGCCCTGGAGAGCCAGAGCATCCCGCCCTGAATTATGGGGTACTCGATGCCCAGTAGCTCGGTGACCCTTGTCTTGAAGAGAGAGGTTGGCATCCTTTCTCCTTCTCTAGACCCCAAGCAGACGCTGAGCGTTCTTGTATAGGGTCTTCTCCAGAATCCCGTCCCTGAAGTGGAATTTCTTTACGACTTCGACCGATTCCTTCAAGGGTGCTAGTGGATAGGCTGTGGCGAAGAGCAACTGGTCCTGAAGCGAACCGTTGGCTGCCTCGAGATAGAGATTGCCGCCCGGATGGAAAACATACAGGTCGGGGGAGACGAATACGTTTCTCCTCCTCATGGCTACACCTATCATCTCCATGACGTATGGATAGCAGCCGTGGGAGCAGACGAAATTCGTATTTCGAAAATCGGCTGCCACTTGCTCGATTACGTTGGGGTGAGTGAACTCCAGCTCCGGGCCGCAGAAGGGGCCTGTTAGAAGAAAGACCGGCACCCCCAGTTCAGCGCACTTGGCATAGATGGGGTATAGCCTTCGGTCGTTGAAACGCAAGGGAGGGCTGGCTGCACCGGGCTCCAGATTTATGCCCTTTAGCTTCAAGACCTTTATTGCCCTTTCCATCTCAGGGAATACGTTCTCCAGGGGCTTCTGCGGGTCAACCCCTGCGATACCTATTAGCCGGTCGGGGTGATGGGAGACAAGCTCGGCGATGTGGTCGTTGGGTATGGAGCCTACAGACATATCCCTACCCGTTATGACACCTTTGGTTACGCCAGCCTCATCCATCTCCTTGAAGAACAGTTCCATGGACTCATCTATGAAGGAACGAGAAAGGGGCAAAGGCCCGGCTCTACCTATCACGAAGTTGAACAACCTCGATTTGAAAATGGCCAGGAACGGCTTGGTTGGGGGTCTGCACCTACAGTCTATTATCATCTTTCTCCTTTCTTTCACCAGCTCTGGCTGGCAAATTCACTAGCTCAGTTTCTTCAGTGCCTCTTTCAAATCAATGGCACCAGTATATAGCGCCTTGCCTATTATGGCTCCCTCCACTCCCAGATTTGCAAGCTCCAGCAGATGCTCAATGGAGGATATGCCGCCGGAGGCCAGAACCTTAGCTCCGGTCTTCGAAACAAGCTCCTCCACAGCATGGAAGTTGGGTGAGGTAAGGGTGCCGTCCCTGGATATGTCTGTGTAAACGAAACGCTTAACACCCAACGCCGTCATCTGTTCCACAAGTTCTATGGCAGGAATCTTTGTGCTTTCTGCCCAGCCTTTGACCATTATATACCCTTCCCTGGCGTCCACGCTCACCACAATGGCCTCGCCAAATCTCTTACATGTCTCCTCCACAAAACGAGGGTTTGCCACCGCTGCCGTGCCCAGGACCACGCGCTCAGCGCCTCTCTTGAGATGCGCTTCTACTGCCCTGAGGCTGCGAATGCCTCCGCCTATCTGGACAGGAATGGCAACGGCCCCTACAATCTCAGCGACGAGAGCGCTATTGCGAGGTTTGCCTGTGGCCGCCCCGTCCAGGTCCACCACATGAAGCCTTTTCGCGCCCTGGGTCTGCCACTGCTTTGCTACCTCCACCGGACTTGTGGAGAAGATAGTCTCTTTCTGGAAGTCTCCCTGGTAGAGACGCACGCACCTTCCCCCTCGAATGTCTATAGCTGGGATCACCTCCATAAGCTCGTCCCCATAGTGAACCTGATGAAATTATCATAGAGTTTGAGCCCCAGCTCGCCGCTCTTTTCTGGATGGAACTGAGTGCCCACCAGGTTGCCCTGGACAAGCAGGCTGCAAAAAGGGATGCTGTATTCGGTGACAGCCGCCGCGACCGAGCTACTCAAAGGTTCGCAGTAGTAGCTGTGGACAAAATAGAAGTGGGCTCGGTTGGGTATACCATCAAAGATGGGGTGGGCTATGACCTGCTCAAGCTGATTCCAGCCCATATGGGGCACCTTTAGACTTTCAGGAAGCTTCCTCACTCTTCCCGGCACAACGCCCAGACACTCTTCCTCCCCTTCCTCTGAGGTGGAGAAGAGAATCTGCATCCCCATGCAAACGCCAAAGAAGGGCTTGCCCTGGGAGATGAACTCCTTTATGGGCTTTACAAGCCCCATTCTTCTGAGGTTGCTCATGGTGTCCGATGCCGCACCCACGCCGGGGAGAATGACGACGTCAGCTTTGAGCACATCGCTGGCGCTTGTTATGATCCTGGGTGTGTAGCCCAGCCTTTCATAGGCCTTGGCAACGCTTCTCAAGTTGCCAGCGCCGTAGTCAATTATAGCTATCTGAGGTGTTGTCATGGCTATTTGTTCCTGCTCAAAAAGTCCAGGATGGCGAGCTCGACGTTTTTCTCTTCCTCGCCGCTGAAAATATCGGTGCCATGAGATGCTCCCTCAAAGACCATGAGGTGCCTCGGCTCACTGGACAGGTCATATAGCTGACGGGCGCCCTGGAATGCTGGGGAGTCTTTTCTGGAAGCAATAAAGAGTTTGGGCTCTTTCACCAGAGGTATATCGTTCAGTGCTGAAAGGCCCATAAACTCTACAGGGGCTGATATTGTTATTATGCCTGCCACTTCTTCCTTTTCCTTGGCGGCCACCTTAAGGGAAGCGGTTCCGCCCATGCTAGCTCCCATCAGGAAGACCTTCTCAGTCCCCCAGCTCTCTATGAAGTCCAGCGCTGCCTTTACATCCCTATCTATTAGTGCTATGTCTTTCTTTCCACCCGATTCCCCATACCCTCGGAAGTCGAAGGTGAGGGCCATATAGCCGTTGTCCGCCAGAACCTGGGCAAAGGCAAACCAGCTTTTCTGGTCCTTCGGGTACATGTGGGACAGAACAATCCCGATATTTCCCATCCCGAAGATTCTCCCTTTGAGGGTTATGCCATCCTCTGTGGTGAAGCTCACTCTCTGCGCCTTAGCGTTCCCCCCACTGGCACAGGCGACGCCTGTGAGGAGGAGCGTAAGAATGAGGATGAGAAAAGCCTTGGTCTTAGTGTTTTTGTTCTTCATAGCGGGCCAGTATGTATATCAGGCTGCTCAACCTGTTGAGATACCTTATTACCTCCTCATTGGAGAGAAGGCCGTTTCGCATAAGGGTTACAGTTCTCCTTTCGGCCTTTCTAACGATGGTGCGAGCCAGGTCCAGGGCCGCTGAGGCTGGTGCATCGCCGGGTATGATAAAGGCACTGGGGAACTCTACCTCCTTTTCCAGCCCGTCTATTAGACCTTCCAACCGCTTCACCATCTCAGAGGTTACGGGGCTGAAGTGGGCCAGAAGCTTATCTCGATGGTCGGGTCTGGTGGCAAGCTCTGCCCCGACGGTGAAAAGCTCCTTTTGCAGGCCAAAAACTGTATCTCTGACCCTTTCTTTGGAAGAGAGCGCCCTGGCCAGACCCAGGGCTGAGACGGCCTCGTCCACCGCTCCATAGGCTTCGGTCTGAGGGTCATCCTTGGGAACGCGTCCCCCGTAGAGGAGGCCTGTTTCCCCTTTGTCGCCTTTCCCTGTGTAGGTCTTTCTGACCATTCTCCCTCGCTTCGACTAATAGCCAATTATACCAACTAAGGATGCACATGTAAAAATGTACGTCTTGGAGACCGCCTGATAGAGGGGTTACAAGGGGGTCTCAGCCTCTTTGCTGGTCCTTCCGTCTCGGAAGGATGGGGGTAATGTGCCCTCATTTGGTTGACGTGACACTAGGGGGTCCCGGATATACCGTCTGGAGTATGGCCAACCTCTCAGGCCAATGGTAAAGCATGAGTGATGGGGGCTTTGCACAAAAACCCCTCTCGTGCTCCCAAAATGTCACCCTGAGCGAAGCGAAGGGTCTGGGGTGGGGTACTTGTCAGATATGGACTCTACCCCTCTCCAGATTCTTCACTCCGTTCAGAATGACTTTTTGTGCAAGGCTGGTGATGGGCAGAGCCAGGATGCTCTCGCACGCTTCTACGGCGGTGCCGATGTGAGGGCTCTATGAGTCTGGTGACCACTTCCAAATTTAGGACGACTGAAGCTGTATCCGCGTCCCCGATGGGACCGGATAATGCTAGGGTTCTTGGGGTTATCGCCGAGCTTGCACCGCAGAGCAGCGATGGATTTCTTGACAACTGCGGTCGTGTGTGTGGTCTTGTCCCAGGCAATTCGAAGAAGCTCCGCATGGGATACCACACAACCCTCGTTCTTCAAGAGGTGGTCGAGGACAAGCCACTCCTTTGGAGTAAGTGATACCTCGCGCCCGTCAATCTGTACACACTGCCGACTTGCATCCAGGTAGATGCTCTGTCCGAGCGGGTCTGCAATGCTGAACCCCTTATGAGGATCCCAGCGACGACATATGGCTTGGATCCGCGCAAGGAATTCCAGATGGTGGAGTGGCTTCGGTAGATATATATCTGCTCCCTCCTCCATAGCCTGAAGAGGGAGGGACCGATCTCCTGGTTCAGAGAGAACGAGCATAGGCACATTGGTCTGCTCCCGAATCGCCCGGACGATGACCAGCGGATTGACCCGGGAGAGACTGAGATCCAATACTATGAGATCGGGCTGGAAACGCCGGACATCATGCATTGCGGACTCTTTACCGTTGGTGGACGTGACGGCATAGTCTGGCCATCGCATAGCTACGCAGGTCTCGATGGTCTCAGGCACGTGGCTCGTATCAGAGATCACCAGTACGTTCATGCTAGTCACCCAGCGCCTCCGTCAAAATTCTTGTCCGCCAAAAGCGCGGCAAGCAGGTACTTTGTACCTAACATCAGGATAGCCGAAATATGTCACCAACTCGGTCACGAAGGTAACGGAGAGGGCTTATGTTGGGAACAGCTAGGTAATGACTTGGGGGTGTGGAGAAGAATGTGGGAGGAGGTTGAGCCTCTTGGGCACTGGCTGCAGGCGGGCCTTCTGGGCGTTTGCGCGATATGGCTCGATGCCTGTCCTTAGCAGGTCGTGTGCCCAAGCTGTGAATCTAGCGGGGTGCGGTAAAGCTG
>JACPPT010000019.1 GCA_016190815.1 Chloroflexota bacterium | reverse complement strand
CCCTGTTCTTCCCCAACCGCTTAGCAATGCGGCTCTTTGGCACCCCCTGTTGGTATAATTCCCAGGCTAGTGTAATCAGTGTGAGATTCGACATGTCCATGAGCATACATGGACTGTCGGATTTCTACGGCAACATTGCGTTCTCTTGACAATAGGTGAATCCTGTGTTAATCTAACCGTTACACTCGTATCATAGGAAAAAGCTGGGAAGGGGAGTATTAGGAGACCTGGCCCTCAAGAGAGTCGGGATAAGGTGGGAGCCCGATGGATTAAGGTCTTCGAACTCGCCCCGGAGCCATCAGGCGGAATAACAGTAGGTCTGGTCGGGTTCGCCCGTTATAGCTACAGAGGCTAGGTAGACTTGGTGAAGAAGGGTGGTACCACGGGAACTTGACTCCCGTCCCTTGGGGGCGGGATTTTTTTTAGCTAGCCGGGTCATTTACAAATACAAAAAAAGACTGAGACTCAGGTCTTTTGGAAGCTCGGAGGTGGATTATGAAAATGGATGGCGGACACATAGTGTGTGAGTGTTTGGTCAGGGAGGGCGTAGACTATGTCTTCGGCCTTCCCGGCGGGGCCTGCCTTCCCCTTTACCAGGCTTTGCCTGACTACCCACACCTAAAGCACATCCTTGTAAAACATGAGCAGGCATCGGCCCACGCGGCAGACGGATACGCCAGGGTTGCGGAGAGACCTGGCGTTTGCTTCGCAACCTCCGGCCCTGGGGCAACCAACCTGGTTACGGGTATCGCCAATGCCTGGATGGATTCCATCCCTATGGTGGCTATTACAGGAGAGGTTTCCACAAATCTTATTGGCAGGGATGGCTTTCAGGAGGCTGATATAACAGGAATAACCCTGCCCATCACCAAGCACAACTGGCTGGTTCTCAAAACAGAGGACCTGCCCAGGGTCATAAAGGAGGCTTTCCATGTGGCGCGCACCGGTCGCCCTGGCCCTGTTTTGATAGATATACCCAGGGACGTTCTGGCGACAGAGGCGGAGTTCTACTACCCTGAGAAGGTAACGCTTCGGGGGTACAAACCTTACCCGAAGATCGACCTTGTGGAGGTGAAGACTGCGGCCAAGCTTATAATGGAGTCGGAGCGCCCCCTTATCATGGCTGGCCACGGCGTCATATTGTCTCGGGCCTATTCTGAGCTTCGAGAGCTGGCCGAAAAAACCCAGATTCCCGTAATAACGACTTTATTGGGCATAAGTTCCTTCCCGGGGAGTCATCCCCTCTGCCTAGGCATGCCGGGGATGCACGGCATGTACTGGAACAACATGGCAATAAACTCCTCTGACCTCATCCTGGGCATTGGGATGCGCTTCGACGATCGCGTTACAGGGAGGCTCAGGGATTTCGCTCCCAAAGCCAAGATCGTTCATATAGATATAGACCCCGCAGAGGTTGGGAAGAACGTAAGGCCTGCTGCTGCCATCGTCGCGGATGTAAAGCAGGCGCTAAGGGAGCTCGTCAAAGAGGTCTCACCCAGAATACGGGCAGAATGGTTTGCTCAGATTCAGGCGTGGAGGGAGGAGCACCCTTCGATAACCATTAGAGAAACCTCAAAGCTTCTTCCTCAGTACGTCATTCGAAAGATATTCGAAGCTACCAAGGGCGATTGCTATGTCGTCACTGGCGTGGGACAGCATCAGATGTGGGCTGCCCAGAACTTCTGGTTTGACAAACCCAACAGCTTTATCACATCAGGTGGGCTGGGGACCATGGGTTTTGAGATACCGGCTGCTATTGGGGTTCAGTTTGCCCGCCCCAACGACCTTGTTTGGTCCATTTGTGGGGATGGGGGATTCCAGATGACCCTCCAGAACCTTGCTACCATCGCTGAGCACAACCTTCCCATAAAGTTTGCCATAATGAACAACTCCTTCCTGGGCATGGTTCGCCAGTGGCAGACGCTATTCTATGAGGGGAAACTCGTAGCAACTCCGCTTTGCAACCCGGACTTTGTGAAGCTGGCCGAGGCCTATGGCATTTTAGGCATAAGGGTAAAGGATAAGGTTCAAGTAGAGAGCGCTGTGGAAAAAGCCATGCGCCACAAAGGTCCAGTCATCATAGACTTTCAGGTGGAGGGCGAGGAGAATGTGTTCCCTATGGTGCCGCCTGGTGCCTCTCTGTCCGCCACCATGGATCTTCCCAAACTGGAGGAGGCATTCATACGCTAGCATGAACAACAAACATACAATAATCGCTTTCGTTGAGGATAAACCTGGAGTTCTCAATCGCATCGCCAGCAAGTGGCGGCAGCGAGGATTCAATATAGAGAGCCTTGCTGTAGGCATTTCTGAAACCCCTGGCCTTTCCAGGATGACCTTCGTGGTGGATGGCGCTACCACGGATGTAGACCAGGTTGTCAAGCAGCTCAAGAAGCTGATAAACGTCATAAAGATCGTAGACATAACCGATGAAGACATGGTGTCCAGGGAGCTGGCTCTCATCAAGGTTTCGGCCAATCCCCCTGCCCGGAGTCAGATCATAGAGATCGTGGACATATTTCGAGCAGGCATCGTGGACGTATCTAAAGATTCCTTGATTGTGGAGATTACAGGGGACGAGGAAAAAGTGAATGCCATTGTGGAGCTGCTGCAACCCTTCGGTATAAAGGAGATGGTGCGAACAGGGAAAGTTTCCATGCTTAGGGGTGGTCAGGTTTCGGCCTCTCTAGATGAGGAGGAGCCCGTCATAACAGATTAGGGAGAAAGGAAGAAGCTATGACCAAAGTTTACTACGACAAAGACGCGAACCTCGACCTGCTTAAGGGCAAGACCATCAGCATAATTGGATATGGAAGTCAAGGCCATGCCCATGCTCTGAACCTCAGGGACAGCGGTCTGAATGTGATGGTGTCTACAAGGGTTGGCGGCGATGGCTGGAAAAGGGCCAAAGAAGCGGGGTTAACGTTGGGAAGCACTGAGGAGGTGTCCAAGGCATCGGACATAATTATGATGCTTGTGCCAGACCCGGTGCAGCATGACGTTTACGAGAAATCCATAAAGCCCTTTCTCGCCAAAGGTAAGACCCTGATGTTTGCCCATGGCTTCAACATTCACTACAAATGGATTGTCCCCCCTCCTTTTGTAGATGTAAGCATGATAGCCCCCAAAGCGCCGGGTCACAGGATGAGGGAGCTTTTCGTTGAGGGAACGGGGGTTCCGGCCCTTCTTGCCGTTGCGCAGGATGCCTCTGGCAAAACCAAGGAGGTGGCGCTGGCATATGCGAAAGGGGTGGGCTGCACCCGGGCAGGCGTTCTGGAGACAACCTTTGCTGAAGAGACGGAGACCGACCTTTTTGGCGAGCAAACTGTCCTCTGCGGCGGCGTTAGCTCTTTGGTCAAGACAGCTTTTGAGACGCTGGTGGAGGCCGGATACCAGCCAGAGATCGCCTACTTCGAATGCTTGCACGAGCTCAAGCTAATTGTTGACCTCATGTACCAGGGCGGCCTCAACTACATGCGCTACTCCGTAAGCGATACGGCAGAATACGGAGACTATACCCGGGGCCCCAGGGTCATAGATGAGCATGTGCGGGCTAGTATGAAAAAAATCCTTAAGGAGGTCCAGGACGGGACTTTTGCCAAGGAGTGGATCACGGAGAACAGGGAGGGGCGCACCCGCTTCGAGGCCATGAGGAAGAAAGAGCTAGGCCATCAGATAGAGAAGGTGGGCAAGGAGCTTCGCTCTATGATGGGCTGGCTTCAGGCCAAGAAATAGGTGTGTAGCCCAGGGAGGTAGCCATGGAAAAGGTGATTGTATTCGACACAACCCTGCGGGATGGAGAACAGGCGGCAGGGGCGACCCTGAACATCGACGAGAAGCTGGAGATAGCGAAACAACTTGAAAGGCTTGGCGTGGATGTTATAGAGGCGGGGTTCCCGATAAGCTCGCCAGCAGAGTTTGAAGCGGTGAGGCAGATCGCCCTCCAGGTTCGAAAGCCCATAATCTGCGCCCTGGCCCATGCTAACAACCAGGCTGTGGACAGGGCCTGGGAAGCCATAAAGGACGCACGTCATCCCAGAATCCACGTTTTCCTTTCCACCTCCGATATACACCTTCTGCACCAGCTACGGAAGGATAGGGAAACAATTATGACCATGGCCTGTGAGAACGTGGCCCGGGCCAGGAAATACTGCGAGGACGTGGAGTTTTCCCCCATGGACGCTACAAGAAGCGACCCGCAGTATATCTTTCACCTTCTGGAGGCGACAATAGAGGCCGGTGCCACAACGGTGAACATACCAGATACCGTGGGCTATGCTATCCCTGAGGAGTTCGCTGCCCTTATCAAGGGCGTTTTCGAAAACGTGAAAAACATACACAAGGCGGTTGTGAGCGTTCACTGCCACAACGACCTGGGCCTTTCGGTATCTAACACATTGTCTGCTGTCAGGATTGGTGCAAGGCAGGTGGAGTGCACCATAAATGGCATAGGGGAGCGGGCGGGCAATGCTTCCTTGGAAGAGATCGTCATGGGTATACATACCCGCAAAGACTTCTTTGACCTTTCCACCAACATAGATACAACTCAGCTATATAAGACAAGCCGCCTTGTAAGCGAGCTAACGGGCTTCACAGTCCAGCCCAACAAAGCTATAGTCGGCCTTAACGCCTTCAGGCATGCCTCTGGCATCCACCAGGATGGAATACTGAAGGAACGGACCACCTATGAGATCATAGACCCCAAATCTGTCGGGTTGCCTGGGACCACGTTGGTGCTGGGCAAGCTCAGTGGCCGGCATGGACTGAGGGCTAGACTGGAGGAGATGGGGTACACCCTTGCAGATGAGGAGTTGAGCCGAGTTTTCGAAGCCTTCAAAGAGCTGGCGGAGAAAAAGAAAGAGGTAACTGACCGAGACCTGGAGGCTCTTATGGCGGAGGACAGGCGAGTTATATCTGAAGTATACCACCTGGAGCATGTCCAGGTATCCTGTGGCGACCACAGCGTTCCCACGGCCACCGTCAGGCTTACCGGCCCGGAGGGACAGATATTAGAGGACGCCGCCCTCGGCACAGGGCCAGTGGATGCCGTTTACAAGGCAATAAACCGCCTGGTGGGTGTTCCCAACAAGCTCACCGAGTTCAGTGTCAAGTCGGTTACCGAGGGAATCGATGCAGTGGGCGAGGTTACCATAAGGCTTGAGAGCGAAGGCATGGTTTACATGGGACGCGGCGCGGCTACTGACATCATCGTTGCCAGCGCCAAGGCATATATGAACGCCCTCAACAGGCTCATACTGAGCCGTGCCCCTGCCAGCAAAATTGGGGAAAAGAAACCTAGAAAGTAGTGTCTATTCTATGACTTTAGCGGAGAAGATTCTCGCTGCCCATACGGGCAAGAAGAAAGTCGCCCCGGGGGAGCTTGTAAGTGTTCGGGTCGACCTGGTTATGGCTAACGACATAACCGCTCCCATCGCCATAAGGGAGTTCCGAAGACTCGGCCTTTCAAGGGTCTTTGACCCCAAGAAGGTTGTGCTCGTACCATCCCATTTCGCTCCCAACAAGGACATAAATTCAGCGGGGCAGGCCAAGCTTATGAGGGAGTTCGCCAGGGAGCAGGGGTGCATCTACTTTGAGCAGGGACAGGGCGGAATAGAGCATGTGCTTCTGCCTCAGAAGGGCATGGTTGTGCCCGGATATGTATATGTGGGCGCTGACTCTCACACCTGCACCAGCGGAGCTTTGGGAGCTTTCGCCACGGGGATGGGCAGCACAGACATCGCTGTTGCCATGGCCACGGGCGAGATATGGATGAGGGTCCCCCATACCATAAAACTGGTCTATCACGGGAAGCTGAACAAGTGGGTCAGGAGCAAGGACCTCATCCTTTACACCATAGGTCAGATTGGGGTTGACGGTGCTCTGTATGCTTCCATGGAGTTCCACGGTGATGCCCTCAAGGGCCTTTCTATGGACTCCCGCTTCACAATGTCGAATATGGCTGTGGAGGCAGGGGCCAAGGTTGGCCTCTTTCCCGTGGACGAGGTAACCCTGGAATACGTTCGGGCCCGCTCGAAGAGGCCCTACACTGTATACGAGCCTGACCTCGATGCCCAATATGCTGAGGTCCATGAGTTCGATGTAACCAATCTGGAGCCTCAGATCGCTTTCCCTCATTTGCCCAGCAAGACCAGGCCTCTTAGCCAGGTAGGCGATATAAAGATAGACCAGGTCTTCATCGGTAGCTGCACCAACGGTAAGATAGAGGACCTGAGGGAGGCGGCGTCCATAATGAGGGGAAAATACGTAGCCCCATGGGTACGGTGTATCGTTATCCCTGCCTCCAATGAGATATATCTACAGGCCCTGAGGGAGGGGCTTATAGAAACATTTGTGGAGGCGGGAGCGGCCTTCAGCACATCCACCTGTGGGCCTTGCCTGGGTGGGTATATGGGTGTTCTTGCTGAAGGGGAGCGTTGCGTCTCCACCAGCAACCGCAACTTTGTGGGAAGGATGGGCCACCCCAAGTCGGAGGTTTATCTTGCCAGCCCGGCCGTTGCCGCCGCCAGCGCCATTCTCGGGCGCATTGCTGGCCCAGCGGAGGTCGTCCATTGAAGATAAGAGGCTTTGCTCATAAATACGGTGCCGATGTAGATACCGACGTAATAATACCAGCTCGCTACCTCAATGTATCGGACTCAGCGGAGCTGGCGAAGCACTGCATGGAGGACATAGACGCGGACTTTGTCAAGAGGGTGAAGCCCGGGGACGTAATCGTCGCTACCACCAACTTTGGCTGTGGCTCCTCTAGGGAGCACGCACCCATTGCTATTAAAACGGCGGGTGTTTCCTGCATAATAGCCAAGAGCTTTGCCCGCATTTTCTTCCGGAACTCGATAAACCTTGGCCTCCCCGTTTTGGAATGCGACGGGGTATGTGAGGAGACTGACAAGGGCGACCTCCTAGAGGTGGAGCTTGCCACAGGTGAAATAAGAAACGTCACTAAAGGTAAAACATACCGCGCCAAGCCATACCCAGAGTTCATGCTGGACTTGATAAAGGTGGGTGGCCTCATAGAGTATACAAAACAAAAACTCGATATAAGGAGGCGATAATATGGAGTTCAAGGTTGCCGTCGTCCCTGGTGATGGCGTAGGCCCCGATGTGGTGGCAGAGGGCGTGAGGGCCCTCCAGGCCGCAGGTCGAAAATTCGGGCACAAGTTCACACTTCAGGAGACGGTTATCGGGGGGCAGGCGGTTAAAAAGTATGGAAGCTCTCTCCCCAAGGAAACCCTGGACATTTGCGCCTGGAGCGATGCCATCCTCTTTGGCTCAGTGGGGGAAGCCAAGGAGGACTTCTATGCAACCATTCGCCCTGGCGGAGGACTGGCTGGCCTGAGAAAGCACTTCGAATTATTTTGCAACCTTCGCCCTATTTGGGTATATCCAGCCCTTATCAATGTAACCCCCCTCAAGCCGGAGGTCATCAGGGATACCAACTATCTTGTAATACGTTACATCACAGGGGGAATAGTCTACGGCAAGCCCAGGGGGCTGTCCAAGACGAAGAAGGGGAGGCGGGCTGTCAACACCATAAGGTTTGCAGAGGAGGAGGCGGAGAAGGCCCTCAGAACCGCCTTTGAGATAGCGCGCTCTCGGCGCAAGAAGTTGACACTGGTAAATCACAGCAACGTCCTGGAAATAGGGAAACTCTGGCGACAGGTGGCTGTAGAGCTGGCCCCTGAGTACGCCGATGTGGAGCTGGAGCATCAGTATTCCGACAACTGCGCCCACGGCTTGATACACCACCCCAGACACTACGACGTTGTAATCTTCGAGGACATGGCCCAGGCGGGAATGGTGAACGATGAGGGGGCCAATATTATGGGCTCCATGGGGATGCCCCCTTCGGGGGAGCTATGCCCGAACGTGGGCAAGAGCGTTGCCGATGGCCTTCTTCATTGTTTTGGACTTTACCAGTCCATACACGGAACGGCTCCTGACATTGCGGGCCAGGGGATAGCAAACCCCATTGCTACCATCCTGAGTGTGGCTATGATGCTCCGCTACTCTTTCAATCTGCCCAGGGAGGCGGCTGCCATTGATGCTGCCGTCGGAAGGGTGCTGGACAAGGGTTACAGAACCGTGGATATTATGGAGCCGGGGAAGACCAGGGTCAGCACCAGGGAGATAGGAGAGCTTATAGCTGCAGAGGTGGAAAAGGGGACATGATCTTCTGACAAAAGGGGTTGCAGTGGGATTGGGGGAATACCCCCAACCATAAAAATCCCCAAGAGTGGGGGATTTAGGGGGTTGAAAAGCGTTTCCAGATGGAATTTACCATTGCAGTTCTTCCAGGTGACGGCATAGGGCCCGAGGTGGTAGGCGAGGGGGTCAGGCTACTTGAGGCGGTGGGCAAGAAATTCGGGCACCGCTTCCACTTTGACTATGCCATAGTGGGCGGTGGAGCCATAGATAAGTATGGCACTCCCCTCCTTGACGAGACCCTGGAGATGTGCAAAAGCTGCGATGCGGTTCTCTTTGGGGCAGCGGGAGGCCCCAAGTGGGATGCCCCCGGGGCTAAGGTGCGCCCCGAGCAAGGGCTTCTTGCCCTGAGGAAGGGCCTGGGGCTTTATGCCAACCTGCGCCCTGTCAAGGTCTATCCCATGCTTATGACCTCGTCCACGTTAAAACCAGAGGCTCTCTTGGGCACGGACATCCTTGTTGTCAGGGAGCTAACGGGCGGCCTCTATTTTGGCAGGCCCAAGAGGCGCTGGGAGACCTCCAGGGGCAGGCGCGCCGTGGATACGATGTCCTATTCCGAGGGGGAGATAAAGCGCATCCTCATGGTGGGCTTCAAGCTGGCGTTGGGCCGCAGGAAAAGGCTCACATCCGTGGACAAGGCCAATATCCTGGAGACCTCTCGCCTCTGGAGAGAGATAGCCACTGAAACGGCAAAGGACTATCCTGATGTAGCTTTAGAGCATCTTTTAGTGGATACCTGCGCCATGCAACTGGTGAGCCGTCCCGCCTCTTTTGATGTTATAGTTACCGAGAACACCTTTGGCGACATCCTCACCGATGAGGCAGCCGTGCTGGCGGGCTCCATGGGGATGCTGCCCTCGGCAAGCCTTGGCGAAAAGGAAAAGGACGGCAGGATATTCGGCCTTTACGAGCCTGTGCACGGCAGCGCTCCGGATATAGCGGGCAAGGACAGGGCGAACCCCATCGCCACCGTATTAAGCGTAGCTATGATGCTGCGTTACTCCCTTGGCTTGGGCAAAGAGGCCGAGTCTGTAGAAAGGGCTGTGGAGGGGATCCTGGAGGAGGGCTACCGCACCCAGGACATAGCTAGCAAGGGGGCCAGGCTTGTGGGGACGAGAGAGATGGGTGAGCTTATCGCAGCGCGAATCTGAGTTGTCTGCAGTATAATAGATGACCTCATTGTTGTAGTTGATGCTGAAAACAGCGATTGACCGCCGTAGGGCAGGTTTCCGAACCTGCCCACCTGGACGGTTGGGTTGGGAAACCCAACCTACAGATTGAATCGCCGATCTCGGGTTGCATACGGAACTGGAGCGCTGGCGGCGGTTTGTGGTAATATCTTCTTCTAAGACTTATTAGACTTCGTTCGGTCTCAAGAAAGGAAAATACCATGACCAGGGTTGAAATATACGATACGACCCTCAGGGATGGGGCGCAGATGGAGGGCATCTCCTTCTCTGTGGAGGACAAGCTCAAGATAGCCAAAAAGCTGGACGAGCTGGGTGTCCACTACATTGAGGGAGGGTGGCCTGGCTCCAACCCCAAGGACGCCGAGTTCTTCGCCCGAGCACAAAACCTCTCTCTTTCCAACTCAGTCATAGCCGCCTTCGGTTCCACCCGCAGGCCCAACATCCGGGCTGAAAGCGACTCCAACCTCAAGTCCCTCCTGGATGCAAAGACAAAGGTGGTTACCCTGGTGGGCAAAAGCTGGGACTTCCACGTGACCCATGTCCTGGAGACAACTCTTGAGGAGAACCTGAGCATGGTCTCCGACTCCATTCGCTACCTCAAGTCCCAGGGGCGAACCGTCTTTTTTGATGCGGAGCACTTCTTCGATGGGTTCCATGCAAACCCCGAATATGCCCTGGCGGCGGTACGTGCCGCAGCCGATGCCGGGGCCGACTGCGTCGTCCTCTGTGATACCAATGGAGGGAGCCTTCCCCAGGGTATAACGGCCGCAATAGAGACGGTGAAGAAATCGATGGCAGTCCCCCTGGGAATTCACACTCACAACGATGGAGAGCTGGCGGTGGCCAACTCCATTGCCGCCGTCCAAGCTGGCGCCATCCAGGTACAGGGGACAATAAATGGCTACGGCGAGCGCTGTGGAAACGCCAATCTTTGTTCTGTTATCGCCAACCTAAAGCTCAAGCTGGGCATTGACTGCCTCCCGGAGGGGAAGCTTGCCAGGCTGACCGATGTCTCGCGCTACGTGAGTGAGATAGCCAACCTGCCCCCCAGCGCTTTTCAGCCTTATGTGGGAGCCAGCGCTTTCAGCCATAAGGGCGGGCTCCACGCCTCGGCGGTGGCCAAGGCCGAGCAGAGCTACCAGCACATCGAACCCTCTCTGGTAGGCAACACCAAGCGGGTGGTGGTCTCAGAGCTTTCAGGAAGAGCGAACATAATCTATAAGGCCAAGGAGTTGGGAATAGACGCGTCCCTCCTTCAAGGAGAGAAGGCAAGGAAGCTTCTGGAGCACATCAAGACGCAGGAGAGCCAGGGATTTCAGTATGAGGGTGCAGAGGCATCCTTTGAGCTGCTGGTAAGGCGTATCCAGCCCGACTACAAACCGCCCTTTGAGCTGGTGGACTTTATGGTGATGGTGGAGAAAAGGCGGCGCGCTCCCACGGTCGAGGAAGAGGGAGAGATGCTGGCCGAGGCCATGGTCAAGGTCAAGGTTGGCTCAGATACCATTCACACGGCTGCGGAGGGCAACGGCCCTGTGAACGCTCTGGATGGTGCCCTGAGGAAGGCTCTTCTTCAGTTCTATCCCAGCCTGGCTGCAGTGAAGCTCATTGACTATAAAGTTCGCATTATTGATGAGACCGAGGGCACAAGGGCCAAAGTGAGGGTCCTCATCGAGTCCACCGACGGCGAGCGCCAGTGGAGGACGGTGGGAAGCTCCACCAACATCATTGAGGCTAGCTGGCTCGCTCTGGCCGACAGCTTGGAGTACTGGCTCACAAGAAGGGCCAAAGGTTCATAATGTCCACGCCCGTTGGCTCTCTTAGGGTTGCATAAACTCGGCATCTTAGGCAGGTTTGCAGGGCAGACCTGGTCAGCATGCAGGTATTGGAGACCCTAAAGGTAGCATACCATCCCTTTAGGTTCGAGTCCTGCCCGGGGAGCTTTATTCTTACCGGGCTAACGGCGGAAAGCGCGAAAAGCCGCTCGGCACGTTGCCTTCTGCCAGTAGGCAAAACTATAATGAATTGGACGTTTATGGGAGTTGTGATTTTCTCTTCCAGGGTGGGGGCATCTCATACACACGAACGGGAGGTCTCTGCTGACAAGCAACATTTGGCAAAAATCCATTGACCTGACAAATCAGATAACTCGACTTACTTCGGGTCTTAATTTGCCGCAAGGTATTTTGTGGCCCACCCTCGTTACAGTGAGCCTACACCAAGCCAATGCAGGATTACACTCCATTTGGCTATTGCTTAATGAGCACGACTCCAACAGCGCGACGATTCTAACCCGGTGGCTTTTCGAGCTTGCGGTCAATTTGTCCTACATCGCTAAGGATGTGGCAGCCAGGCTTCCTGAATATCTTAGACATGGGGGTATCCCGCTCACAAGCGAAGAAGCAGAGAAACGACAAGAAGAGCTACAAAAGGGTAGCCAGCCAGAGGTTAAAGACATCGTTCCAGGGCAAACTTGGAGACGGCTCAAAGATATGTGCTGTGACTTGGGTTCTGACTGGCTGAGAGAATACGAAACCTTTTACCGATACGCCTCTGTCCCAACTCACGCGGGTGCTTTTACTTTAGGCGAGAACTATCAGCACCTTTTGGAACAACGATTACCTTCAGACAGTGATAAGGCGACCGTGCTTCTAACTGCCTCAGATTTTCACCTTCGGATAGCCCAGATCGCTGCTAAAACATTCCCAAACAACATAGACATCAAAGAAGTAGAGAAGCTTCGCGAAGAATGCTCAAACTCAGGCCGATCCCTTCGCAATTCCTAACTGTCTTTGCTTTTGGGCCCCATATTTTAAGCACTTTCGCAGGCTGACCTTGATTCTATCCCACAGTAGCGCGCTCGGCGCCGTTAGCCCGGGCTAAGAAATACCAACCAAGATGCACTTGAAAATCTGTATGTACTTTGATATAGTAAGACTGTTGGATAAATTGACTGGAGGACTTTCATTATGTCGGAATTGATCCAAGTGCGCAAGAAGGCGCAGGTTACCTTGCCTCAATCTGTTCGCCAAGCCCTGAACATAGAGGAGGGCGACTTTCTAGACGTTAGAGTGAATGATGGTGAGATTGTGCTGCGAGTCAAGAAGCTGGTGGATAAGGAACAGGCTTGGTTCTGGACCAGGCGCTGGCAGGAGGGTGAGAGAGAAGCGGAGGAGGATATCCGTACCGGGCGTGTTCACAGCTTCGGCAGCGCCAGAGAAGCCGTAGCCTTTCTTCACAAGCGGGCAAGGAAGGGTGCAGGCACAAAAAAGAAGGCTTAGCTTGCAATGCCTATCCAGTTCACCGAGCGGTTCGTTAAACAGTACGAACGATTGCCCAAGACTATACAGAGGAAAGTGGACAAGGCACTCCGCCTACTTGATGCAGACTTCAGGCATCCGGGGCTGAGAAGTCATCCTCTGGAAGGGATGGGCGAAATCTTTGAAGCCTATGTCGACACTAAGTATCGCATGACTTTTGAACGACATGGGAACGTGTTCCTTACGCGCAATGTAGATAATCACGATGAATGCCTCAAGAATCCTTAATCACGCTTGCAGACCGAGCTTCAGTTTTTGTTGTCAAGTGAACCCTCACCCCATCCCACACTAGCGCGCTCTGCGCCGTTAGCCCAGGGTGCTTGATGGAGCTAGAACTGTAGCCCCACGAGTGGCCTGGTGTGGCCGAAAGTCTGGTTTCTTCTCCCTTGACATCAGTCTTGTAGTAAAACCTGCCACTTAACCAATTCATTAGCACGGTGGGCTTCGCTATGCTACACCCGCCTACAAACTGGCTTTAATTGTAAACCGTGTCTTTCTGGGTAGAGGATGGGAAGCTGAAGGACTGCTGGCCTTGTAGCTTTTGGGTGCCTCCTCGCCGTTGCTCAATTTGGGGTCTGGACTGGGGCCACTCCTCTGGCGTTAGTAAATTCCACCCAGGTCTTAAGGGTGGTCTAAAGGCTGTCTTTGGACTTGTCAGAACAAGCCTAGTGTCATCGTTTACAGTTACCACTATCACCTGCTCCCCTTCTTTTAGCTCTGAAAGGCTTGCCTTCTTTGCACCTTTTCGGATGACTGTTTTATCGGTGGTGGTGAAGGTGATCGTTCCCGTCTCGCCGTTGGGCTGGATGGTGATGGAGTCCGCCCCAACGCTGGCGATAACACCCGGTGTAACCTTCACCGTTATGCGATTTCCATCCTTGTCGGTGTAGACGAACTCGCCCTTGATGAAGTGCTGGAAACGCTCCTGGGGAGCTATACCCCTTAGCTCTTCCAGGGGAGGCAGCCATAGATATGGATGAGGTAGCCAGGGGCCTATTTTAGGTAGTAGCTTCGGGACGAGGGATTTGAGCTGAAGCTCCACAACGGTTACCTCCACCGTCAACTCCTGCTCCCCTCGTTTGACTGTGATGTTTAGCTTCTCCCCGACGGCGGTTCCCTTGACTATATCCAGCACGTCCTTAACTTTCTCTATTTTTGTGCCGCCAATGCTCAGGATTATATCCTTTACCTCGAGGCCGGCCTGTTGGGCAGGGCTATCGGGGACTACTCTGACTATAACTACATTCTCCCCCCTTTGGGCTATCTCTATCCCGATCCACGATTTGGGAGTTGGCGATGCATCTTGTGCTTCAGCCCTGTTAGGTATGATGAGAGAGGCTGTAATTAAACCTCCCAGGGCTGCCCCGATGATGAGAATTGCTATGCTGATGATTATTCGCTTCATCTTTGGCTTGCCTCCCTGCTCAATAGTTTCACTAATAAAAACGAAAAAGTATGGAAAAAGTTATTCATATCTGAGGGCTTCGATGGGGTTGAGACGTGCTGCCCTGGAGGCGGGGTATATCCCGAAGAAAAGGCCAATGACTGTGGAGACGCCAAAGGCTAGAAGCACGATATCCAGCGAGACGGCTGTGGGGAGCATCTGGCCATTGATAGGCACTCTGGATATAATACGAGAAAGCCCCCATCCCAGAAGGAGACCTATGCCGCCTCCGCTCAGGCTCAGCGTGGTGGCCTCTATAATAAACTGGGTAAGGATGTCACGGCGCTTCGCCCCCACCGCCTTGCGAATGCCTATCTCCCGGGTGCGCTCGGTGACGGAGACGAGCATGATGTTCATTATCCCTATGCCGCCCACAAGGAGGGATATGCCTGCAATGGCCCCCAGAACAATGGTGAAGATGCCTATAACCTGGCTGAGGGCACCTATGATATCCTCCTGGCTTGTCAGGGTGAAGTCGTCTGACCCTGTGATGCGGTGCCTTTCTCTGAGAATGTCTGCTATTTGCTCCTTGGCCGAGTTTATCTCCTTGGCATCGACTGCCTGAACATTTATGGTCTGTATTTGCTGCCCCTGGGCTGTCCTTTGGGCCTGAAGCCTCGCCTGGGCTGTGGTGATGGGAACCATTACCACATCATCCGATATACCCATGGCTCCTCCCCCCTTACCGGCCAGAACACCAATTACCCTGAAGGAGCGCTGGTTTATTCTTATTACTTGCCCTATTGGGTCGGAATCTATGAACAGGGTCTCTGCCACTTTGCTCCCCAGTACCGCGACCATGGAGCGCCCCTGTACGTGGGATGGGTCTATGAACTCGCCCTGTGCCATCTGGTAGTTGAGAACGAGCTGGAATTCGGGAGTTACCCCCACAATCTGCGTGTTGGTGTTCTGGCCTGAGACCGTTACCTGGTACCTGGAGCTCACCTGAGGGGCAACAAAAGCGACGGATGGGGCCATAACAGAGTCCGCGAGCGCCTCGGCATCTGCCAGGGTCAGAGTGGGGGCGCTGCCTAGGGCGCTCCTGACGCCCGCTTCCTGAACAAACCCAGGCCGAACAAAGATCAGGTTAGTACCTATGCCCTGGATCTGGGCTGTTACTGCTCCCTGAGCACCTCGCCCTATGGACATAAGGGAGACCACGGCGCTTACGCCGATGATGATTCCCAGGACGGTGAGGGCTGAGCGCATCTTGTTAGCCGCCAGGGCTCGAAAAGCTGTCCTCAGACTTGCCGCTATATTCATCTTGCCCTCTCTAGGAGCTTCTGGGTTTCAGCAAGATGTCGCCGCTAACCTTGCCATCCCGAATATTGATTATCCGCCTTGTATGTTCAGCGATGTCCCGCTCGTGGGTCACAATCACTACAGTAATGCCATCTCTTTGATTGAGCTCTTTTAATACGGACATGATTTCTTCGCTGGTGCGGCTGTCCAGGTTGCCTGTGGGTTCGTCGGCGAGGATGATGGACGGGTTGTTTACCAGCGCCCTGGCGATGGCCACCCGCTGTTGTTCCCCGCCGGAGAGCTCGCTGGGTCTATGGCGGGCCCTGTCGGACAGCCCGACCTTCTCCAGCGCCTCCATTGCTCGCTTCCGGCGATTTTTCCCATCCCCATAGACCATCGGCAGCTCCACATTGTCTATGGCCGTGGTTCTGGGCAGCAGGTTGAAGCTCTGGAAGACAAAGCCTATCTTCTTGCTTCTTATCTCGGCGAGCTGGTCATCGTTAAGCTTGCTTACCTCGATGCCGCCGAGCTTGTAGGAGCCGGAGGTGGGCTTGTCCAGACAGCCGATGATGTTCATAAGGGTTGTCTTCCCCGAGCCTGAGGGTCCCATAATGGAGACCATCTCACCTTTTTCCACTCGACAGGTTATCCCCCTCAGGGCCTGAACCTCCACCTGCCCCATCCTGTATATCTTCACCATGTTCTCTATTTCAATCATGGCTCGTTCCCTTCTTAGCGAAAGCCCCCGCCACCAGGTATGACCCCACCACCCCCTTGCATACCTCTAAAAGACTGGGGTGTCGTGGAAACGGAGGTAGCACGGAGCACCACCACCTCCCCCTCCGAGAGACCCTCAGTTATCTCAGTACTCTGGCCACTGGTCAGTCCAACCCGCACCGTGCGCTCTTGGGGCTTGCCATCCACCATCACGTCCACCACCCGGGTTCTTCCGCTCGTTCTGATGGCCCTGCTGGGCACAATCAACACGTTCTCCCTTCTTGCCACTACGATAGTCGCCGAGGCGTTGAGTCCCTCTCTTATCTGGATACCCCTGGGCGGCGTGATGCTAATGGTTACTGGATAGCTTACAATCCCAGCCTGTCTTTGAGCAGTTAGTGCTATTTTGCTTACCGTTCCCCTCAGAGGCATTTGAGGGAGGGAGTCGAGCTCTATGCGTACCTCCTGTCCCATGCTTAGCTGGAATATGTCTATCTCGTCCACTGTGGCATTGAGTTCTAGCGTGTTGGGGTCTACCATCTCGAACATGACGGCACTGGCACCCACATCGTCCCCCACATTGTAGCTTCCCACCTTGGTTATGACGCTGTCGAAGGGAGCCAGGATGGTGGCCTTGGCGAGGTTTATCTGGGCCTGCTCCAGTGCCCCCTCAGCGTTGGACACCTGCACCTCCTTTGAGGCTACGTCTATGGGGTCTGGCCCTGCCAGCATCTTGGCCAGATCGGCCTCGGCATCTCTCAAAGTGGCCTGGGCCAACTGGAGTTGCTTTTCGCGAAGCTCGATGATCAGGGCGTCGGGCGCTTCTTCAGTCTTGGCCAGGTTATCCTGGGCTTGTGCCAGGGACTCCTGAGCCTTGACTACGTTGTTTTGTGCGTTGGTGATCGCTTTGTCGCTCTGCGTCTGAAGGCCAGAAAGATTATCCCCGGCCTTTATGAGGTTATCCCATGCTGTTTGCATTTCCTTGGCGATGTCATCCTGGCTGGGCGGGCGGGGGTGAAGGGCCATCCACCCAAAGAGCGTTTCGGAGGTGGCCCCTTTGGCCATAATGATGCTGGGGTCTTGATAAAGCTCTGCATCGTTCACTTCCAGGCCGTAGTAGATTTTCACCTTTTGCCTGTAAGTGTCCTTGGTGTTGGAAAGCGCATCCTGAGCGTCTTTCACTTTGGCTTCCCAGTCTGTCTGGGATGTGCTCAGGTCTGTGCTGGCGCTGTCCAGGGCTACCTGAGCGTTTCGCACGGCTGCTGAAAGCTGGGAGACGTCCTCGTCGGAGTAGGGCTTTTTAGCGTTGTCCAGGTCTTTTTGGGCGTTCTCAATGGCTACTCTGGCGTTGGCTACCGCGACCCTGGCCTTGGCGATGTCTGAATCTTTGTAGGGTGCGCGGGCATCCTCCAGGCTTTTCTTTGCGTTGTCCAGGTTTGTTTTAGCCTGTTTTACGGTCCGCTCCAGAGAAGAGGTCTCAAGGCTGGCAAGCACCTGCCCCTTCTTTACCGTGTCTCCCTCCGCGACCTTCATCTCCTTTAAAGTCGCCGATATGCCGAAGGTCAGGCTCTTTTTGTTGGGCATGGATACAGTCCCGGGGGCGCTGACCGACTCCTCCAGGGTTCCCCTTTGGACCTGCACCGTTTGTCTGGTTTGTTCCTCAGGCTTCTTTGTGAATCTGCTAGTTATGCCGGATACGGCCGTGCATCCCTCTACCAGAAAGGCCAGGAGCAGTATCAAAAGGATTGCTCTCTTCACGGTTTCACTCCGTTCTCTAAAAAATAGGAATTACCCACTTTATTAAACGAATGACGAACAGAAAAGTTGCTCATTATCTCTGATTTTGGCCGGGACATCTTGTTCTTTTAAGCAAAGGCGACTGGCTATCTGCTCAAGAAATGGGGTTACCTTCGATCATTCCCAGCTTTTCCTCGGTTATCTTACCCTCCACAATCCTGAAGGCGCGTATGACGGGCGAATCTTTTTTCTGGAGGGAAATGACGATGTAGAGTGAGTCAGGCCAGGCCGCCAGCCTTACATCCGTGGGCGAGGGATAAGCTTCTGAGAAGGTGTGAGAATGATAGAAGGCCAGCATCTCCCAGCCCTTGTCCTCTACCTCTTTGTAGATGCGGAACAGCTCCTTAGGGTCTATCCTATACATAACCGGGCTTCTTTCAATGTTTGTGGTTGGGTAAAGCTTCAGGGCGTGGCCGTTGGCACCAGCGATTATTCCGCAGCATTCGTTGGGAGCCTCGGCTCTGGCCTGGGCAACCATCTCGTCGACAAAGCGCTTTTCTAAATAGAACATTAAGTTACGTCAGATCTTCTGGTATTTGAGTTTCCTTTTTCACGCTGCTTGGGGTTATCATCAAGGCAAGACCTGGATTCTTGCTGCTCTGTCCTTTATAACATCCCCTATAACTGCGGCGTCTGGGATGCCGGCTGCCCTGAGAGCAGAAAGAAGGCTCTTCTCCTTTTGGGGTGATACAGCAATGAGAAGCCCGCCAGAGGTCTGGGCATCGAAAAGCACCAGCTTGGCACTCTCCGACATGCCCTCATACCAGATGATGGCCTTTCTCAGGGCCTTGAGGTTACGTATGGAGCCTCCAGGGACGACCCCCAGTTCCGCCAGCTTCCAGACTTCAGGAATGACGGGCACCCGGGACAGGTATATTCTGGCCCCCACTCTGCTTGCCTTGGTCATCCCTCTGAGATGGCCCAGGAGGCCGAACCCGGTTATGTCGGTGCAGGCGTCCACGCCTACTTTCAGCATTGCTTCTGCCGCAGCCTTGTTTAGGGTGCTCATAAGACTTACGACCTTTTCTACTACGTCCGACCCCACCTGGTCTGCCTTGGCGGCGGTGGTGATGATGCCCGTTCCCAGGGGCTTGGTCAGAACCAGAACATCACCCTCCTTTGCTGCGGCGTTGGTTACCTGCTCTCCTGGCTTCACTATCCCTGTTACAGCAAGCCCGTATTTAGGCTCCTTGTCATCTATGGTGTGTCCACCAACAATGAGCATACCTGCCTCGGCTGCCTTGTCAGCCCCTCCCTTGAGGATTTGCACCAGAACCTCTGTAGACAGCCCCATGGGAAAGCACACGATGTTGAGCGCAATGAGAGGCCTGCCGCCCATGGCATAGATGTCGCTCATGGCGTTCGCAGCAGCTATGGCCCCGAAGCTATACGGGTTGTCGACGATGGGCGGGAAGAAGTCAACGCTTTGGACAAGGGCAAAATCCTTCCCTATCCTGTAGACGGCCGCATCGTCTACGGTATCGACGCCCACCAGAAGGTTGGGGTCTTTGGGCATTGGCAGATGACGCAGAACCTGCGCCAGTTCTTCAGGGCTGAACTTGGCAGCTCAGCCTGCGCATCTGGCCAGGCTGGTCAACCTGGGGAGTTTTTCCTTTGCCATCTTCTCTCCTGTCTTTAACTCTGGAGCTTTCCTAGAATGGAAAACCGACGTAACGTTCACCGGTATCTGGAAGGACTGTTACCACCACCTTGTCCTTGCCCATCTCCTGGGCGATCTTGAGAGCGGCTGCTACGTTGGCCCCGGAGGAAGGGCCTACAAACAGTCCCTCCTCTTTGCAAAGGCGGTTCATCACCCTGTATGCCTCTGCATCTGCTACTGTGACGACCCTGTCAATTACTTTTCTATCCAGGATCTTGGGTACGAAATTGGCTCCAATACCTGGTATCCTGTGGTCACCTGCCCGCCCCGTGCTCAGAAGGGGCGAGGCGGCTGGCTCCACCGCAATTATTTGCACCGAAGGATTCGCAGCTTTCAGCGCCTTCCCCACACCGGTTATCGTTCCTCCTGTGCCCACCCCTGCCACGAAGGCGTCCACCCTGCCGTCGCTGTCTTTGAGTATTTCTTTGGCGGTGGTCTCCCGATGGGCCTTGGGCACGGCCTCGTTCTCGAACTGTCTGGCCATGAAGTAGCTGCGGTTTCTTGAGACGAGGTCTTTTGCCTTTGCCACAGCGCCGTCCATTCCGTTGATGGCTGGGCTCAGGACCAGCTCTGCGCCGTAGCGGGTAAGGAGCTTTCTGCGCTCGTTGGGTATATCCTCAGGCATGGTCAGGATTAGTTTATATCCCCTGGCTGCGGCTACAAGGGCGAGTGCGAACCCCATGTTGCCGCTGGTGGGCTCAATAATGGTTCCGCCGGGCTGAAGCACCCCCTTTTCTTCCGCATCTCTCACTATGGCCAGGGCTATCCTGTCCTTTATACTTCCACTGGGGTTCAGAAACTCGGCCTTGACCAGAATGCTGGCCCAGCCTCTGTCTGGGGGGGCTAGCTTTTCAAGGCTAACCATGGGTGTGTTACCTATTAGCT
>JACPPT010000024.1 GCA_016190815.1 Chloroflexota bacterium | reverse complement strand
ATCCTGGATGGCGACGGTAGCCTTTTGATGAACTTGGGGTCACTGGTAACAATTGCAAACCAGGCGCTACCCAACTTTATCCACTTTGTCTTTGAGAATGACATTTACTGGGTAACAGGAGGCCAGCCTGTGCCTGGGGTAGGTAAGTTCAACTTTGCGGCTCTCGCCAGGGCAGCAGGTTACCGAAAGGCCTACGAGTTCGACGACCTGGAGAGCTTCAAGATAAATCTGGGCCAGATCTTTCAGGATAAGGGGCCGACCTTTGTCTGCCTCAAAGTGTCCAGCAGTGTGGAGGACCGCCTTCCATACCCAGCCCGCAAGACAGAGGATGCCCTCCCAGAAATGAGAGAGACTCTGAAGAAGCTATCTTCTGGCGCTCCAGCCAAGACGTAAAGGCTGCCCCCATCAAGCTTTGCTTTTAGCTACGAACCCTGGGCTTAGGTTGTGGAGATATTTTGTGCTCGAATTTGGGAAGAATGACTGGTGTTCCGTGTGTTGGATGGGGAACAATGCAGACATCAGCGCCATAGACGCCCTGGATGTTTTCCGCTGTTAGAACCTGAGAAGGGCTCCCGTCAGCTACTATTCTCCCGTGGCTTAGCATCACCAGACGGTTGCAGTACTGGGCTGCCAGGTTGAGATCGTGCATGGCGGCTATCATGGTGAGGCCCTGCTCCTGGTTGAGGCGGTTCACTAACTCCATCGTTTCCACTTGGTGTCTGATGTCCAGGTGCGCCACCGGCTCGTCCAGCAGGAGGAGGCGTGGTTCCTGGGCCAGGGCCAGGGCAAGCATCACCTTCTGGCGTTCCCCCCCACTTAGCGCGTGAAAGGACCTGCTGGCAAGGGGCGTGAGGCCGGTAAACTCTAGGGCTTGCCTGACGGCCTTCCTGTCGGCCGGGCTTTCCCCTCCCATGAACTGGGTAACGTGGGGGGTTCGACCCAGCATCACTACCTCCTGGACTGTGAAGGCAAAGGGCATGTGGAAGTGCTGGGGCACCACTGCTACCTGCTGGGCGATGCGCCGACGGGAAAGGCTGTCGGGAGGCTGCCCATCCAGCCACACCTGTCCCCCATGGGGTCGCAGCAACCCGAGCACTATCTTGAGCAAGGTGGTCTTGCCTGAGCCGTTGGGTCCCAGCAAGGCCACCATCTCCCCTGGTGCGACTTCGAGGGAGATTCCCTGCAATACCACCTGGCTGTCGTCATAGGCGAAGGTAAGCTCTTGAACACGCAGTCTTATCATCAGAATGCATACTCCCGGCGGGTGCGCCGTAGCAAGTATATGAAGAAGGGTCCCCCTAGAAGGGCTGTAAGCACACCCACAGGCAGTTCGGTGGGTGAGAGGACGGTCCGAGCCAGCAGGTCGGCCAGTACCAGGAAGGCCCCTCCTGCCAGCGCTGCTGTCGGCACCAGAAGGCGGTGGTCTGGCCCCAAAACAAGGCGCAGGGCGTGGGGCACAACCAGCCCCACGAACCCCACCAAGCCGCTCAGGGATACCGCAACCGCCGTGAGCAGGGAGCCCACAGCCAGGATAAAAAGCTTCTCCCGCTCTATATTTATGCCCAGATACGCAGCCCCCTCTTCTCCCAATGAGAAGGCGTTGAGGTGAAAGGCGAAATAGCTGGCCAGCACTATGCCCATAATCGCCAAGGGCAGAATGACAGCCAGTTGTCCCCATTTGCTTACCGAGACTCCCCCCAGAAGGAAGTTGAACACGGCGGGCAGTTTAAGGTGGAGACCTCCGCTTACTGCCAGCAATAAGGACATTATTGCGGCCAACAGAGAAGAGACGGCAAACCCTGCCAGAAGCATACTTATTACTGGGGTCCGCCCGCCAACTCGGGCCAGGTTGTAAACCAGCAGCACCGCCCCCACAGCTCCCCAGAAGGCTGCCAAGGGCACAACCCCAAAACTAAGGAAAGATGCTCCTACAGGCAGCAACAGGGCGAGGGTGGCCCCCAGGGCAGCCCCGGCTGAGGTGCCGATTATGTAGGGGTCTGCCATGGGGTTGCGAAGAAGACCCTGAAAGAGCACCCCTGCCACCCCAAGGCAGCCTCCTACCAGCGCTGCTCCGGCTACCCGTACAAGGCGAACGTCGAAAATGATGGCCTCTTCGCTGGGCCTCCACGTTATAGCAAAACTCGCTGGAGCAAGCTTGTGAGCTATCATCCCCAATATAGCCCCCGGGGAGATGCCCACCGCGCCGATGGCCACCGCCAGCAGCATAGATGCTACCAGGAAAGCCAGTAGCAATCCCAGGATTAAGGCCAGCCGGTATCGTCTTACCACAACCTTCACCCCTTGTCCGCCAGGGCATAACGGCGTATATCCAAAAACCACCGGCCATCCCGGAGCACCGCCGCCGTTTCTTGGATTTCCAGCCGCTTACGGAATAGAGGGCCGTCCACCACCAGGGTGTGATATTCCCCCAGCTCTCCCATCAAGTCCACTTTGCCCAGGGCCTGGAGGTCCTCCTCAAAAGAGGCATCGAGCCACCGACCTACCCAGCCGTCCCCCATCAAGGAAGCATCGGCGCTTACCACCAAAGCCTCGAAGCCAGTGTCCAAAAACTCCTGGAACAGCGCCGTTAGACCAGCCTCCCAGAGGGGTCGAACCGCCTGGATGCCCGTCTCCTGGCACACCCGGTCCATCCACACCCGGTGGTCATCCAGGTAGAGGTCACCGGTGACCATCGTCCCCATCCCTTCCCCTTTGAACTGAGCGATGGCGGCCTTGAACTCAGCCTCATAGGTATCCCGGTCGAAGAGCCGCTGCACCATGGGGATGCCCATGGCCTCTGCCTGGGCCTGCATCACCCGGGCCTCCACCCCGTGAGCACCACTCCGGCCAAACTCCCTGGAGACCATGGTGAGCAGGTAGGGCACCTGCCACCCCCGGGCCAATGCCCGGTGAAGGGCCAGGCAGCTATCCTTGCCCCCGCTCCAGGAGACGAAGGCCCTGCTGTTGCTTACCCTCACTGGAAGGCCTCTGGATGGATCGCACGAGCCAGAGCTTCCAGGCCGTCTATGAGGCGGGGACCAGGACGGCTGGTCAGGTCTGGGTCTACGGGGTAGACAGCCCCTTTCGTGACAGCCTTTATGCCACCCCAGCCAGGTCTTCCCTTAACCGATTCCACCGTGATGCCGTAAGCCACATCCTCTAGGAGAATTATCTCGGGGTCGGAACTTATGACCTGCTCGGCACTTATCTGGAAGTAATCGGAGGCACCAGAGGCGCCGATGTTCTGTCCCCCTGCCAGCTCGATGAGGGAGTGAGTGAAGGAGCCCGGTCCCGCCGTCCAGGGCTTGGTCGGCTCTGTTGCATCGAGCTCGTAGAAGACCCTGGGCTTGGAGAGGGCTGCTGTCTTGGCTGCAATGGCATCACGTCTTTGCTTCAAGGAGGAAACAAGCTCCGATGCCTTTGCCTGGACTCCTGCTATCTCCCCCACCATCTCTATGTTCTTAAATACTCCCTCAATATCCTTGGGCTGTAGCACCACTACCTTAAGACCTCTTGCCGCGATGCTATCTACATACCCGCCGCGAACGGATAGCACCACCTGGGGTTCCTGGGCAATGAGTTTTTCCAGGTTGAAGCCAGGGAATGGAGAGCCTACCCGTGGCAGGGACTTGGCCGCCTCAGGGTAGTCGGAGTAATCATCGGTGGCCACTATGCGGTCTCCAAGCCCCAGGGCAAAGAGGATTTCTGTGATGCTGGGGGCCAGGGACGCAACACGTTGTGGTATGCCTTCAATGCGAGTGCTGCGGCCCATGTCATCGATGATGGTAACTGCTGGAGGAGGCGTTGGGCTTGGGGTGGGTTTTGGCGCGCAAGACGCACCAAGGGTTATAATGAGCGCAGTTGCACAGAAAACCAAAAACCCGACTAGCCTTTTATTTTTCATCTTATAACTCCTTTCCAAATTTGGAAAGGCAACAGAAAACCCCTGCCTTTGGAGGTAAACAGGGGTTTTTCCATTCCACGCAAGCTTCAACAGAAAAACCTATTCCCGAAGAAGGAATAGGCTTTAAGTTTAACTTATCGTGAGCCCTTGCCTTTCCTCGAAGGCTTTGACCTTGGCATGGCGTTGGACCTGGCTCGCCTGAGAATACAGGCATACAGTTGCGGGACAGCGCCGGCCTTTCACCGGACTTCCCCCCATTAAGCCTTTCGGCACCCTTGCCCCAGCTATATTCAATTTTCCGCCTCAGCGGTAATAAGAACATATCACGTCAGCGTCTTGAGTGTCAAGGGGTATCCCTGGTCAAAGCCCTGAGAGTTTGATGGCAATCCTTAACTCCCGAAAGCGCCATGGCATGGTGATTATCTTCTGCTATAATAGGTCTAATTTGGCAGGGGTTTAGAATGCCGGAGAGAATAGTATCGCCGAAGCCCAGGACGGAGGACGTAGAGCTTGACGTAAGCCTCCGCCCAAGACACATGGCCGATTATATTGGGCAGGAAAAGGTCAAAGAGAATATACATATAGCCATTAAGGCTGCCCAAAAGCGTGGAGAAGCCCTAGACCACATTCTCCTCTATGGACCGCCGGGTCTGGGCAAGACCACCCTCGCCAATATTATTGCAGTCGAGATGGCGGTGAACATTCGTACCAGCTCGGGGCCAGCGGTGGAGCGTCAGGGGGATATGGCAGCCATCCTCACCAACCTGAAAAAGGACGACATCCTGTTCATAGACGAGGTCCATCGCCTTAGCCGTGTAGTGGAGGAGGTTCTCTATCCAGCCATGGAGGACTTCGCTCTGGACTTGATCATAGGCAAGGGGCCTGGCGCAAGGAGCCTCAGGCTGAAGCTCCCACGTTTCACTCTTATAGGCGCTACAACTCGATTCGCAATGGTAAGCCCTCCCCTTCGGGACAGATTTGGGGCTGTATACAGGCTGGATTTTTACAACAAGGATGACATCGCCGCCATTTTGAAGCGGTCTGCTCGCATCCTCAATGTGAAGGCGGCCGAAGAAGGGTTGGAGGAAATAGCGTGCCGTGCTCGTGGGACTCCCAGGGTAGCCAATCGCCTCCTTAAGAGGGTAAGAGACTATGCTGAGGTGATGGCCAAAGGTGTCGTAACCAGAGAGGTAGCCATCGGTGCCCTGAACAAGCTTGAGGTAGATAGCCTTGGCCTTGACCAGGTGGACCATCTGGTTTTGAGGACAATAATAGAGAAGTTTGACGGCGGCCCAGTGGGACTTGAGACCATTGCTGCGTCAATAAGCGAGGAAGCGGATACCATAATGGACGTGTACGAGCCATATTTGTTGCAACTGGGGTTTCTGGCTCGCACTCCCAGGGGGAGAGTGGCGACGCGTCTTGCATACAAGCACCTGGGGCTGGAATACAAGGGAGGCACCGAAGCGCCGCAGGGCTCCCTCTTTTAGACTTTATTCTTACCAGTAAGGGCCGTCCGGAATCAGTGCATTTTCATTTGCAAATGCCTTGACAAAGGTATATGCGAGTGCTAGACTTGGTCTAAAACTTGTATTATAAAAATATGAGACTTGGTGAGGCGGGTTCTGCTATAGGTTCTTAGGAAAGGGAAACAACAGTATATGAGTTAATAAGAGCGAGAGCGACCTCAACAGTGGGGTCGCATTTTTTATTAGAAGTTCCGTATGCCCGAAAGTCTCTGGAAGGTTGGGTGAGCAAGGTGGCAACTACTACTAAGAGGGCGGTTGACAAGCGTCGCTGGTATTATTCATTTGGTCTTTTCTCGGTAGCCACAACGAGCAGCGATAACCTTATTGTTATTTTTGCCGCCCTGGTTATTGGCGCCAGCGCGATAGGTGTAAGCATCATTGACGCTGTAGGCTACCTGGGCCCAGTCGCAGCCTATCTCCTCTGGGGAAGGGTTGTCGATAGAAGCCCAACTCAGAGGAAAATCATCATTTTCACCTTCGTCCTCACTGCCTTGCCTCTCATCTTTGTTGCCATCACCCGGAACTTTCAGGTGCTTTTGATCCTCACCCTTTTCTGGGGCTTTATGATGGTAGCGCCCCTGACCTCTTCCTCCGTTCTTATAACAAAGCTCTTTCACAGACAGGACTGGGCGGTGGAATACTCGCTCTTCAACAGAATAACCACCTTCGGCTCTATATCTGGCATCCTTCTTGCTGTCCTCTGGCTTGCACTGCTAGACATCATGGGCAGAGAAAGCCTGGGAATGAGTCTGTGGTTTGTCATCGCTGCGGTCGTTGTGGTTCTTGCAGCCTTCATGGCTTCGCGTCTCATAAGAGAACCAGAGGTGGCTTCAAGTGAAGCTCCAATTCAGCCCCCTCCAAAAGAGAGGTTCATTTGGCTGAGGCCAAGCCTTTGGCTCAGGATTCTATCCCTCCTTTATCAGAGGGCAGGGGAGGGAGTGAAGAAGTTCAAAAGCCTCAGGGTCTCCAGAGTCGAGCGCTATCCTGATCAGCTCATAAATCACTACATAACTGCATCCATCATGTTTTCGGGATTCGGCCTGGCCTCCACCGCCCTGATATTATTTCTGAGTAGAGAGCTCAAGGTCTCCAGCGCAGCAACTATGTCTGTCATCCTGGTTTTCTTGGTAGCCGCTAATATTTCATATCGGTATGTAGGCCAGCTTGTAAGCGAGATCTCCCCGGTAAGGACCATATTTATTGGTTGCGTGCTCAGGGCTGGTGTTTTTGCTGTCATGGGCATTGTGGGAACCCTCATCTCGTCGCCCCTTTTGGGGGTGGTCTCTTTGAGTGCACTGAACGCTGTTTCCGGTGCCTGCTGGGCCGCCATCGCTGTAAGCGGTTTGACCAGGACAGCCGGTCTGGCTCCACTGCACCGAAGGGGTGAGGCTTTGGGAGTCTACAATGCAATAGCCAATGGGGGAGCTCTGGCGGGGGCTCTGGTGGCAGGCATTATTTCTCATACCCTGGGCTACACCGCTGCCTTCTCCATAGGGGCCCTTATTGTAATGCTTTCGGCATGGGCTTATCTCAAACTCTGACCTCAAACAATTGAGAGGTGATATGGCAGGAAACGCTCGCACAAAAGAAAAGGCCCCTACAGCAATAAAGCCTTCCGGGAATGGGCATGGGCATGGGCATGGGCATGGGTCGCTATCCAAGACCACAAGCGCTCCTCTGAAGCGGGGGGGTAAGTCGGTTACACCAAGTCGTCCATCCCCTTCCGTAGACAAAAACTCCGTACGTCAATCTGGAAAAGTTCTCCCGTACTGGAGTCGCTCTCGGTTAATGCACCCTCCAGAGGAGGAGAAACAAGAAGAGGGCATAAAGCGCTTCTTTCGAGAAAGCCTTGGTTCATGGATTGCTGTCGGGCTTGCAACTTTACGAGGTTTCCTTTATCACATAGCACAGGGTGTCAAAGGAGCGCTGAGCCGTTTTCAGAGGGCGCTCTCCTCGACGATTTTTCGATGGAAACATTCCCTCATTATGAGTTTTCCACTGCCAGCGGAGTTGAAGTGGCAGGAGATACTTGACTGCATGGCTATTTTAACCCACGGTTACTATGAGGAGACAGAGAAGACCTTTGGTGATAGCATAGCCACCAAGCTCCTCTGTAAGACTATGTTTAACACCGGCAAGAGGTGGATACGCTCCCATGCCAAGGCTCAGATGAAGAACAGGCCAGGCAGAGAGTACTACGCTAATGTTTTGACCTCGGCTTTCAAGATGTTAGACATCAGGTCAACCGTAGAGATTTCCAAGAACACGATAGTAGTTACCAATACAGCCTGTCCCTATCTGGAATGGGGGAGAAAACAGGGTATCCCGAGCGAGAAGATTTGCTCGGCTTTCTGTGGCGACCCGGAATCCTTTTTCAGTGGGATTTCCTACGGCCTCCCTTACTATGTGCGCTACAAGCCTATACATATGATGGGGTGCGGAGACCCGGAGTGCAAGAAAGAATTCAGTGGGACCTCTACCCGCAAGCCTCAGCACCCCATTCCCCTCGCCGAGCACGACTCTCCCCAGGAGGATGTCCTCAGGTCTGTCAGTGCCGATTTATCAACCTCGGACGGCTTTTAGAGAACTTTCTTTTTCAAATTTGCTATAGGGATTTCGATGTTTTCACGGCTTAGGGTTCTGCTATTAGCGCTTCCGCTCTTTATCTTCTTTACATGGAGTGGCTGGCCGCTCCCATACAGCGAAAGGGCACTCGTTTTTTGGACATCCTCAAGCGATTGCGATGCTGTTCAAAATGCGACGACCCGAGGCGGCGCCAGGCTGGAGGAGGCTCAGAGGGGTGGTCTATCCTGCACACTAAAGCCCATCGGCGAATCGACCCTTGAGAAAGTGGCCAGAGTGGTTGATGGCGACACCATCGTACTACAGGACGGATCCCGGGTGCGCTATGTAGGCCTTGATACACCTGAGATTGGCGAAAAGGCCGAGTTTTATGGACAGGAGGCGACGGAGACCAACCGTCGCCTGGTGGAGGGCCGTCAAGTTCGGCTGGAGAGGGACGTTTCGGATAAAGACAGATATGGAAGGTTCCTCAGATATGTCTATTCGGATGGCATACTGGTCAACGCAGAGCTAGTTCGAGAAGGGTATGCCAGAGCTGTGTCCTATCCTCCCGACATCAGATATCAAAAGTGCTTGGAGGGCTTGGAAGAGGAGGCCAGAGCGGCTCGCAGGGGAATCTGGTCAAGGTAGGTTCAAAAATTAAGCCATGTGAACTCGCCAAAACCCAGCATGGCCCCAAAGGTATCCTTGGGGTGGATGAAGGCCCTTGCCTGCTCTTCCCTTTCGCCAACAACCCTTAGGCCCTTTGCCCTAAGCCACTGGGAAGCCTTTTTATAGTCCTTCACCTTGAAAGCAGTGGCGAAGACCCCCTCGCCACGCTTTTCAAGGAACCTGGCAACAATGCTCTCTGGCCCAGACGGCTCCAGGAGTTCGAAGTAGATGCCGCCAAGAGCAAAAAAGGCCGAGTTGCGCATATCCAGCTCGTCGGATTCTTCATATACCAGCTTGGCGCCCAGAACATCCTGGAAAAAAGACTTAGCCGACTTAATGTCCCTTACCGCTATTGCGATGTGGTGACACTGGGTTATGTTCATCATTGATGACCTGCTCCTTTCTTGGGACATTCTTCTTGGGGATGAAAATTAAACCCTCTTGGGGTTCTCCCACGGCTTCCACTTCGCCCCGCTCGTAGAGATAGCCCGTGTACGCAGCAATAACAGCATCGGCAAGATTATGGTCAAGGTCAGGGAAACGCCTGCCAATGGATGGAATGAGGGTAGAAAGCTGCTTTTTCAAGAAATTCCTTCCCTTGCCTGTGTTCTTGGGCGGAATGGGTTTTCCAAAGAGACGAACCTTGCTGGCATAAGGGTATACTTCCAGAGCAAGGTGCCCGTGGGAAAGAAGCTCTTGCTTCAAGGTCATGCCCCGATACACCATACCCTTGATAATGGAGCTTTTTGTCGTGAAAAAGGAGCCTATTCCCATTTTGGCAAGCCCCCTTTCGCAGATTCGGCCCTTCATACCAGGAGGTTGCTTGCATGAGCAGGTCTCTTCTAGGCAGCAGAGACCCGTGGGCAAGCTCAGGGGTGCATCAATACCCACAAGGCAGTTCCCGTGTCCTCGCAAGTCGTTGATGACTTCCCCCTCAGAGTGAAAGAAACCCATGTGAAGGACTCTAAGGCTGGAGTCGAGGAGAGCCAAAGCGCTGGGTATATTTGGGGAGGTCGTTAAATCGATGCCTGCAAATAGCATGGGGATTTGTTCTAGTTTCCTTCGCCAATGGCGGAGAGCCATCGGTTTATGAGGGCTTTATTCTTCAGGATCTCCATGGCAGAGGAGTAGGGGTCTCGGTCTCCTTTTTCTACTTCTTCCACGACGGTCCCCAGCATGCCATCCTTTTCCACAAGCTCCTCAAGCCTGGCCTTGAGCTTTTCCTCCACCGTGTGGAGAAGCTCGTTTCTTCTTCTCCTCCGGCGCCTGTCCAAAAGTTGTCCGGTCTCCTGCAAGACCTTTTTATGCTTTTCTATGGCCTCATAGAGTTTGTCTATCCCTGTATTTGTATGCGCCTGGGTCAGGAGGACAGGCGGCTGCCAATTGGGCTTTTCAGAGCTCAAATCCAGCATAGCAACGAGTTCAGATGCAAATCTCTCCGCTCCTTCTCTATCGGCCTTGTTTACAACCAGAATATCTGCGATCTCCAGGAGTCCGGCCTTCAGGGCCTGAACGGCGTCACCTCCTTCTGGGACAAGAACCACCACCACTGTATCTGCTGCCTCCATTATATCCAGCTCTGTCTGCCCGACTCCCACCGTCTCCACAAGGATTACGTCCTTTCCGAAGGCGTCCAGAAGTTTCACAATCCTCTGGGCTACCTTGGGCAGTCCCCCCATACTGCCCCTGGTGGCCATACTCCTTATAAAGACGCCGCTATCTAGGTAGTGTTGCTGCATTCTTATACGGTCGCCCAGCACGGCGCCTCCGGAAAACGGACTCGTGGGGTCACAGGCGATAATGCCCACGGTCAACCCCTTAGCTCGGATAAGGGCTGTGAGCTTATCTGCAACAGTGCTCTTGCCTGCGCCAGGGGGGCCGGTTACTCCTATGCAGTAGGCCCTTCCTGCACGAGGATGGGTGGCCTTCATTATGTCAGCAACTTCAGGGTCTTCCCGCTCCACCATTGTTATAAGTCGGGCTAAAGCTCCCTGTTCCCCTGCAAGCATCTTTTCTACCAGTTCCATAGCAAAAGCCATCCCTCAGGTCTTGCGATACCGCCATCGTGTGAATGTAACACCCTGCCAATGTACTGTCAAGAAAGGGTATGACGGCTTAGGAGGGTAGGTTTCCCAACCCGCCCGCCCGCAACGGTCGAGTTAGGAAACCCGACCTGCAAATTCAATCGCTATTCTTAGGGTGACAACGACCTTTCCAAGGGGCTTTATGTGCAAAGCTGGGCAATGGCTCAGGAGACGTGGCTCTTATATTTTGGCACTCAGAGAAGGGCTGTAACCTCTGACATGTCCGGAACTCCTTCCAGTTGCCGAACAGCCCTGAGGAGGCGTTCCGTCTTTTCTGGGCCCAGTGTCGGTTCTGCAAGGCCCTGGAATTTTTCTCCGAGCACTTCCCAGCCGTCCCGTGCTCCTGCAGCGCCCCAGGGGGCCATCGCAACGTGCTTGAGCACTCGGCCGTCGGTGGTTTGTATTGTAACGGCTCCAGGAACGGGGTGACGGGAATCCCGTCGGTCTGTTTCCTTTCTATATAGCTCTTCGAGTTCGTTGTCTCTCTCCGCCGTAACTCGATCCATTACTTCCAGTACCGCAGGTTCCCGCATGTTAGCCTCGCTGATCCAAGTCGCAGGGTGTCGCTTGAGGAGTACCATGGCTGTGGCAAAGGGAATGCTGAACTCATAATCGATGAAGCGCTCGGGGCGGTGCACCAGGAAACGCTGGGGAAGGTAGAAGGGCCAGCGTACCACCACCGATTTCACCTTCTCGGCAGTGATCTTCTCCTTTTCAACCAGCTCCACCAGGGCCCGCAGTGGACTGTGGAGGATGTAGCAGCAGGGAAAGAGCTTGAAGCCGGTGTTCTGTATTGTGTAAGTCTCGCCCAGCCCCTGAGTCAGCCGCTCCGGGTTCCAGCGGTCGGAACCAGCCTTGATCCAGAACCTGTCCAGGATTTTTGTGTTGCCGATATATCCCCTGCGGGCCAGGAGGACCGCGTGAAGAGCCACTGCCGCTTGCCAGGAAACGTTGTCTTTGACCCAGGAGAGGGGTCGGGGCTCTCGAGAAGCCGCGGCCGGGAGAGAGGAGGTAGCCCCCGCCACGCCGTAGGCGTTGAGGAGTTGCTCAAGGGATAGCCCCAGCAGGCGCCCTGCGGCAACGGCACCGCCCAGGGACTGCCAGGACATCCCCTGAAGCTCGGTCAGGCGCTCCCAGCTTGGCCGCAGCGCCAGGCCCACGCGGCAGCAGGCCTCATACCCCAGGATAACAGCGGCAAGAAAATCCCGACCCGATGCGCCTGCTCGCTCGGCGGCCACCAGCGCCGAGGCAACGATTGTGGAGCCAGGATGCCCCTCAGGCCCGGTATCGTCGTAGTCAAGAACGCTGATAAGCTGAGCATTCACCCATGCCGCTTCCACACAGTTGGTCTTAAATGGTGCCCCTATGATGGTGCACTCAGGCGCACCCCCCAGTTCCTGGGCCACACCGTAGGCCATGGGGGCAAGCTCTGTCTTGCTTCCTCCGAGGCCACATCCTAGGGCATCCAAAACGCACCGCTTGGCCTTGTCCACCACATCCCCCGGCACATCTTCGAAGCGAGTCTCGTGACAAAAGGTAACTAGTGCTTTGGTAGCGTCCATCTATTGCTCCTTTCTTTCATCTTTGGCATTCCTGTAATCTGAAAGGTCAGGCTATCAGGTGTTCACATTTTACACCTAGACCAGCCCTATAGAAACCTCTTACCAAAGATTCTTTCGGGCGGGCAAGGAATGTGCACGCTTTCCTGCTCAATGACGAGGCGTGTTGATTAAAGGGCAGGGTGGGTTCTTCGGGAGAACCTGCTCATAACCCTTTCGCCTAGTTTTCTGGCAAGCTCCTTGTCTACTTTGTCAAAACCTCCAAGCAAATATAGTACCGAGAAATAAAGCACGGCTCCTGCGAATACAGAAATGAGTATTTTTGCGGAATCACTAACTCCGGTGGAAAGTATAAAGAACACCAGCCCTCCCATGATCGCTGCGGAAAGTGCACATTTAGGCAAATAGTTCAACTCAATTTTTATATGATTTCTTGCTATATAGATAAAGCATAGGAGCGTCAATACCGCTAGGGAGGCGGAGGTTGCTACGGCCGCCCCAGCGATGCCGAACTTGGGAACAAGGATAGGGTTTAGCGCCAGGTTCAGGACGGCTGCAATCATAATAAATCTCATTCCTATATCCGGTCTACCGACGCCTGCAATAAATTTTGTGCCTATGGCCCGTAATGGCAGGAAAATGGAGCCCAGGACCAGTATCTTCAGCGCGATGCTTCCGGGTAAGAATATTGCGCCGAAAAGGATTTTTATTACGAGCTCTGCGAGCAAGAATCCGCCTACAGCGCATGGAATCAGGAAATAGGTTGTATATTTTGCGGAGTGGTTGAAGACCTTTTCAAGACTTGCTGAGTCTTTCTTTGCATGTATCTCGGAAAAGGCCGGAAATAGCGATATCGTCAGGGGTGCGACAAGCATATTCAGGCTCATCATCATAGACCATGCCACGTTATAATACCCTACTTCGGTGGTGCCCAAGAAGTATCCTATCACGATGGTGTCGGTCCAGCCTAAGACTAGCTCTACAACAAGGGCGATGTAAAGCGGGACACCGAATGTCAATAGCATCTTCCCCAGGTCTCGGTCTAAACTCAATGCAAGGTCGAACCGGAGCAACTTCCTGACCAAGAACCACCCCACAATAGCCATTGATAAATATCCAGCTACAATACCCCATGCTGCCCCGATCAAACCGTAGCCTAAATACAGTAAAAGGACGGTTACAACGAGCTTTACTACTGCGTCCACGACGGTTATCAGGGTTGAATATCTCATCCTCTGAAAACCCTGAATGCTGTAGTTGAAAAGGATACCCAACATAGCAAAGAAGACCGCAGCGGAACCGATTTTGAATTCGGGAATAGCGGCAGGGTTGTGAAATACACGTACCGCCAGGGGGTCGGAGAGGAGAAGGAGCATCAGGGATGCCAGCAGCGAGGAAGGAAGAAGTATTTTGAGGGCAGTGGAGAAGATCGTAGTCGGGGTCTTACCCTGGGCCAAAAACTGGGAGATGTACTTGGTTGCAGCGCCGGGCACGCCAAACATAAATACGAGGCCAAAAATACCCACCAGCATCGTCAGCAGAGCCAGGACTCCAAAGTCGCTGGGGCCGAGCCACCTGGCCACCAGAATCCTGTATACAAAACCAAATGCCAGAGCCGCTATCTGGCCTGCTAGAAGAAAGGTGGCACCCCTGGCTATCTTGACAGCGATTTCTTCAGTATTTGCACTTTTCAGACCTGGAGATTCCAAAAGGCTTTCCCCCCTGATTCCTCGAAGGTTAAGGTGAGATAAAATATGCGCTTATGTATGAGCAAAGTCTCTTTGATTTCTGCCTCTTGAAAGAAAAGCCCGTGAAAAGCTGAAGAACCGCCTGGGAGCAAGCTATAGGTTCTCTTTCAGCAGGTCTTTTATTTCCTCTTTCGTAAGAAGGGGTTCATCGCCCGAGGAGTAGCCCTTTCTTATGGGCTTTTGTTCTCTCAATCTCCCGTTCGAGGCCTGGTTCAGCACCACGAACATGTCCTCGGTCTCATAGGCGCTCATGGCTTCGTTCTCAGACATCAACTCCTCAAAGGCCCTTTCGCCTGGCCTTTTGCCTATGATTTTCACATTGATTTCTTTGGGGGCATACCCGTTTTTTGGTGCTATTTCCTCTATCATAGCTTGGGCCAGGTCCCCGATGCTCAAAATGGGCATCTTCAGAATGAATATCTCCCCTCCCCGGGCTTGAATAGCCGCCTTCAGCACCAGGTCTATGGCCTTGGGTATGCTTATCACGAACCTGGTCATGGCCGGGTCGGTGATGGTAACGGGGCCGCCCTGGGAGATCTGCTTTCTGAACACCGGCACGACAGACCCCCTGGAATCCAGCACATTCCCAAACCTGACACAGGAGAAGATCGTTTTCCTCTTCCCCTTATAGTAGTTGGCGGATATTGTCAGCCGCTCGGCCAGGAGCTTCGTGGCACCCATAACGCTTATAGGGCTGGTGGCCTTGTCGGTGCTTATGGTTATCATCTTCTCTATTTCCTGGTCTAAGGCTGCCTCTATTACATTCTGCGTTCCCAGGACGTTGGTCTTCACAGCCTCAAAGGGGTTGTATTCACAGGCAGGGACGTGTTTCAGTGCGGCGGCGTGAAATACCAGGTTTATGTCCTCCATAGCTCGCTTGAGGCGCTCTTTATCCCTTACGTCGCCTATTAGAAAGCGGATGTTCTTGTGCCCCTGGAGCTCCTGCTGGAGTTCAAACTGCTTGGACTCGTCTCTGCTGAAGACTCTCACCACCTCAGGGTTGTATTGCAGCACCTTCCGCACCAGCTCGCTGCCAATGGAACCGGTTCCTCCGCTGATTAGAACCCTCTTTTTTCTGAAGAACTCCTCCAGTATTTCCTTATTCATTATTCATCCTTTTGAGAGTAAGCTCTGTATAGTTCTTGGAATCCCTTCCTTGAGGGGTATCTGGGGATTGTAATTCAATACAGCCTTGGCCTTTTCATAGCTCGACCACAGGCAGGAGATGTCAGCCTCTTTGGTCTCCATGAACCTGATCTGAGATTTACGTTGCATAGCTTTCTCTATTATGGCCAGGGCCTCCAGAATTGTCCTTGGCTCGGGGCCTGATATGTTGAATATTTCAAAGCTCTTCTTTGTATACTCCAGAGCCTTGACCATTCCATCAACTGCATCGTCAATATAAAGGAAGTCCCTTTTCTGCGTGCCATTATTGTAGATGTTTACGGGCTCGTTTCGCAAGATGGCGCTTATGAAATTGTGTATTACCCCCGCGTGTTGACCTCGACCGTATACATTGGACAGGCGGAGGAT